>NZ_JBYTBE010000012.1:0-38238 GCF_058788955.1 Roseateles sp. FW301-B2 | reverse complement strand
AAACTTGGCGTCCCCTAGGGGATTCGAACCCCTGTAGTCACCGTGAAAGGGTGGTGTCCTAGGCCTCTAGACGAAGGGGACTAAACCTTCTTCGAATATTATATAGCTTAAATTGCGCGCCACCTGACATATTCCAATCATATTCTCCGGCATATTGCCTGAGTATTGATGGTGGAGGTAAGCGGGATCGAACCGCTGACCTCTTGCATGCCATGCAAGCGCTCTCCCAGCTGAGCTATACCCCCCGTGAGGATAGCGCGCCATTCAAGCGTCAAATATTCTTCTCAAAATACAAGCGGCCAACTGAATGGCCGCCGTACTAGCGAAACCTTGGCGGAGTGGACGGGACTCGAACCCGCGACCCCCGGCGTGACAGGCCGGTATTCTAACCAACTGAACTACCACTCCGCGTGGGATAAGTTACGCAAACCTTCAAACTCCTGTTTCTGTCGAAACTGGCGTTCAAAGGATTGCCAAGCCTTATCAAACTTGGCGTCCCCTAGGGGATTCGAACCCCTGTAGTCACCGTGAAAGGGTGGTGTCCTAGGCCTCTAGACGAAGGGGACTAAACCTTCTACCTCTTGAACCGCGCGCCACGTCAGACTTGAAAGTCTTGGTGGAGGTAAGCGGGATCGAACCGCTGACCTCTTGCATGCCATGCAAGCGCTCTCCCAGCTGAGCTATACCCCCTCGGAACCTGCAAACTGCTCTTCGACATATTCCGTCTGCCAAGCTGCTTGCGACTCTTTGTGTATCGCGCTGTTCAAGCGAGACATAGATTATAGGACGATTTTTACAAGGAGCGCAAGCGTTCGATCACGATTTCTTTTGAGAACAGTTCCAGCACCGCATCCACCGAGGGAGTTTGGGCGCGACCGCACACCAACACGCGCACGGGTATCGCCAGTTGCGGCATCTTCAGCCCATGCGCCGTGATGACTTCCTTGATGGCGGCCTGAATCGCGGCCTTGTTCCATTCGATGCCGGCGAACTTGTCGGCCAGCGCTGCCAATGCCGGCCCAACCGCCTCGGTCACGTGGGCGGCGCGTTCTTCCGCATTCGGCACGACCGGGCCAAAGTACATGGCGAGCCAATCGGCCAGGGACACGGTGGTGGCACAACGATCCTTGTACAGCGCCACCATGGCAGGCAAGCGCGCCGCGTCGGCCTGCACGCCACGCTTGGCCAGTTGCTCGGCCACCAACAGGGCCAGGCGGCCATCGTCCGCTTGCTTGATGTACTGGCTGTTCACCCACTCCAGCTTGGCGGGATCCCATTGAGCCGGGCTCTTGTTGAGGTGGCTGCCATCGAACCAGCTCACCAGTTGTTCGCGCGTGAACAACTCGTCGTCGCCATGGCTCCAGCCCAGGCGCGAGAGGTAGTTCAGCATCGCCTCGGGCAGGTAGCCGGCCTCTTCATAGGCGGTCACGCTCACCGCACCGCGGCGCTTGGAGAGCTTCTGGCCATCGTCGCCCAGGATCACCGGCATATGGCCGAACCTGGGCAGCGGCGCGCCCAGCGCATTGAAGATGTTGATCTGCCAGGGCGTGTTGTTGACATGCTCGTCGCCACGGAACACATGGCTGATCTTCATGTCCCAATCGTCCACCACCACGGCGAAGTTGTAGGTGGGCACGCCGTCGGTGCGCAGAATGATGAGGTCGTCGATCTCGCGGTTGTTGATGCTGATCGGGCCCTTGACCACGTCGTCCCAAACCACATCGCCGCTCACCGGGTTCTTGAAACGCACCACCGGCTTCACGCCCTCCGGCACCACCGGCAGCTGCTTGCCGGGTTCGGGGCGCCAGGTGCCGTCGTAACGGCGCTTTTCGCCGCGTGCTTCCTGGGCGGCTTTCATCGCGTCCAGCTCCTCGGGCGTGCAATAGCAGCGGTAGGCCGTGCCGGCCGCGATCATCTGCTCGACCACGGCCTGGTAGCGCTCCAGGCGTTGCATCTGGTAGATCGGGCCTTCGTCATAGTCGAGGCCCAGCCACTTCATCGCGGCCAGGATCTGGTCGACCGAATCCTGGGTGGAACGGGCCACGTCGGTGTCTTCCACGCGCAGCACGAACTGGCCGCCGTAGTGCCTGGCATAGGCCCAGGAATACAGGGCCGTGCGGGCCGTGCCCAGATGCAGAAAGCCGGTGGGCGACGGCGCGATACGGGTGCGGATGGGGGTGGGGGCTTGTTGGCTCATCGGTTCTTCAAGGTGGAAAGGCCGCGCAGCAGATCGTCGGTGATGTCGTCCACATGCTCGAGGCCGACGGCCAGCCGGATCAGGCCTTGCCCGATACCGGCCGCCTGACGCTGAGCCTCGCTCAGGCGTCCGTGCGAGGTGGTGGCCGGGTGGGTGATGATGGACTTGGTATCACCCAGATTGGTGGCGATCGAGATCACGCGGGTGCTGTCGATCAGGTGGAAGGCAGCTGCGCGTGCGGCCTCGGGCGTGGCACCCTTCAGGTCGAAGGACACCACCGCCCCGCCCTGCCCGCCTTGCTGGCGCATCGCCAATTCATGCTGCGGATGCGACGCCAGGCCCGGGTAGTAGACGCGCGCGACCTCGGGCCGCGCCTCCAGCCATTGCGCGACCTTCAGCGCGTTCTCGCAATGCGCCTTCATGCGCACGCCCAACGTCTCCAGCCCCTTCAGCACCACCCAGGCATTGAATGGCGCGAGCGTCATGCCGGCGGTACGGATCACCGGTCCGAACACGTCCTTGATCAACTTCTCGCCGCCACACAGCGCACCAGCCATCACGCGGCCCTGGCCGTCCAGGTATTTGGTGCCCGAGTGCATGACGACGTCGGCGCCCAGTTCGGCCGGCCGCTGCAGCGCCGGCGAGCAGAAGCTGTTGTCCACCACCAGCAGCGCGCCAGCGGCATGGGCCATGTCGGCCAGCGCGCGGATGTCGCAGATGTCGGTCAGCGGATTGGTCGGCGTCTCGGCAAAGAAGAGCTTGGTCGTCGGCTTGATCGCGGCGCGCCATTCGTCCAGATCGGTCTGCGAGACGAAGGAGGTCTCGACGCCGAACTTGGCGAACTCCTTGGCGAACAGGTTGATGGTCGAGCCGAACACCGAACGCGAGCAGACCACATGGTCACCCGCCTTCAGCAGGCCCATGATGAGCAGCAGGATGGCACTCATGCCGGTGGCCGTCGCCACCGCCGCCTCGGTGCCTTCCATCGCTGCCAGACGCGCCTCGAAGCTGCGCACGGTCGGGTTGCTGGTGCGTGAATAGGTGAAGTCTTCCGACGCGGCAAAGCGGCTCGCCGAGGTCTCGGCGTCGGGCTGCACAAAACCGCTGGTCAGGAACAGGGCCTCGGAATTCTCGCCATGCTGGCTGGGCGCCAGCGCGGTGCGCACCGCCAGCGTTTCGGGCCGCAGGCCTTCGGGCAGGCGCGCGCGCGCGATGCGGCGCTCTTCTTCGTCGCTCATGCCATCAGCCCTCCGTGCGGCTCTGCAAGGCCAGGCGGCTGCGCGCCGGGCCATCTTCCTCGTCGCCCTGGCTCTTGCGCTGCTCCTGCATGGTGGCGAAGTCCTCGGCGCTGACGTCGCCGGTGATGTAGTGGCCATCGAAGCAGGAGGCCTCGAAACCGGCCAGGCCCGGCTTGAGCGCGGCCACCACGCGCTTCATCGCATCCACGTCCTGGTAGATCAGCGCATCGGCGCCGATGAACTGGCGGATCTCTTCGATCGTGCGGTTGTGCGCCACCAACTCTTCCTTGGTGGGCATGTCGATGCCATAGACATTGGGATAACGCACCGGCGGTGCGGCCGAGGCCAGGTAGACCTTGCGTGCGCCGGCCTCGCGGGCCATCTGCACGATTTCCTTGGAGGTCGTGCCGCGCACGATGGAGTCATCCACCAGCAGCACATTGCGGTTCTTGAACTCCAGGCCGATCGCATTGAGCTTCTGTCGCACCGACTTCTTGCGCGCGCCCTGCCCCGGCATGATGAAGGTGCGGCCCACATAGCGGTTCTTCACAAAGCCCTCGCGGTAGGGCTTGCCGATGCGGTGCGCCAGCTGCATCGCCGAAGGGCGGCTCGATTCGGGAATCGGGATCACCACATCGATGTCGCTCGGCGGCATGGTGGAGATGAGGCGCTGCGCCAGCGTCTCGCCCATGTTCAGGCGGGCCTGGTAGACCGAGATGCCGTCCATCACCGAATCCGGGCGCGCCAGGTAGACGAACTCGAACATGCAGGGATTGAGCGTCGGGTTCTCGGCGCATTGCTGGGTGTGCAACTGGCCCTTGGTGTCGATGAAGAGGGCCTCGCCGGGCGCCACGTCGCGCTCCAGCTGATGGCCGGTGCCCTCCAGGGCCACGCTCTCGCTGGCCACCATGTACTCGCCGTCCGCGGCCTTGCCGAAGCACAGCGGGCGGATGCCATAGGGGTCGCGGAAGGCCAGCAGGCCGTGGCCGGCGATCAGCGCGATCACCGCGTACGAACCCTTGATGCGGCGATGCACCGCGCGCACCGCCTTGAACACTTCCTCGGGCGTCAGCGGCAGGTCGCGCGCCGCCATTTCCAGCTCATGCGCCACCACGTTCAAGAGCACCTCAGAATCGCTCTCGGTGTTGATGTGGCGGCGGTCGATGTCGAACAGCTCCTTCTTCAGCGCATGGGCGTTGGTGAGGTTGCCGTTGTGCACCAGCACGATGCCGAAGGGCGCGTTGACGTAGAAGGGCTGGGCCTCTTCCTCGTTGTAGGCATTGCCCGCGGTGGGATAGCGCACCTGGCCCAGGCCGGTCGTGCCGGGCAACGCACGCATATTGCGGGTGCGGAACACGTCGCGCACCATGCCACGCGCCTTGTGCATGAAGCACTTGTTGCCCTGCATCGTGACGATGCCGGCCGCATCCTGCCCGCGGTGCTGCAGCAGCAGCAAGGCGTCGTAGATCAGCTGATTGACGGGCGCCTGGGAGATCACACCGACGATGCCGCACATATCGTTTACCTCGAATAGCGTCTCGCGAGGAGACTTCACTGAACCATACACAGGGCGCGGGCGCTTGTGGCGCCCTCACCCGAACTCTTCATCATCATCAAACCGGGATGAACTTCAGCAGCTCGGCCGGCAGCACCGGCTTGAGCCCCTGCAACAGCGCCTGCAACCAGGGCGCCAGTTGCGAGTCGCTCCAGGCCGCCGACTCCACCGCCGGCGTCATGCTCACCACCACCACCACCAGCAGGCCGATCAGCACGCCGCGCAGCACGCCGAAGCCTGCGCCGCCAAGGCGATCGAACACGCTCAGCGGCGTGGCATGGATCAAGGCCCGCAGCAGCTTGGCCGCCAGCCCCCAGACGATCAGGATCAGCACAAAGCCAAGCACTAGGCTGGCGGCATGCGTGAGCACCGGCCCCATGCGCTCGGCGGGCAGCCAGCCCTCGGTCCAGGGCGACAGATAGCGCGCCCCCAGATAGGCCACCACCCAGCCGGCGATGGACAGGATCTCGAACACCAGACCGCGCCACAAACCCAAGAGCACCGAAATGCCCAGCAGGCCCAGCAAGACGAGGTCGACCCAGGCCATCGTCAGAGCGTCAGTACCGCGGTGGAAAGGCCAGCACCACGCACCTTGGCCGCGGCCTTGTCGGCCTCTTCACGGCTGGCGAAGGGGCCCAGGCGCACACGGATGCGCTTGCCATCGGCGGTTTCCACCGCCTGGGTATAGGTCTTGAGGCCAAGCTTTTCGACCCGGCTGCGCGCTTCTTGCACGGCCTTGGCCTCGGCATAGGCGCCCACCTGCACGATGAAGCGCGCGCCCGTAGCGTCGCTGGCCTTCTTGTCGGCGGCGGGCTTGCCCTCCAGCAGGGCCTGCACACGGGCGGCCTCGGCCTTGGTATCGGCTTTTACGTCGACTTTTGGCGGCTCGGCCGCTTTCTTCTCGGGCTTTGCTTCGACCTTGGCCTCGGGTTTGGGCTCGGGCTTGGCCTTTTCCACCAGCTTCTCGGCCGGCTTCTCCGCCGGCTTGGCCACGGGCGCGATGGCGGCTGCGGGCTTGGGCTCGGGTTCGCGGGCTTCGGTGATGATGCCCTTGCCCAGTTCGGCGCTCTGCACCGGTGTCTCTTGCGAGGCGGCCGGCGCGGGCAGCGGCGCGGGTGCCGGTGCCGGAATTGCCAGCGGCGGCAAGGCATCCTTGCGCGGGATCTCGATCGGCAGGTCCACCGGGATGGGTCGCGGCTGGGTCTCGAACACCAGCGGGAAGCCGATCACACCGATGCCCACGAGCACGGCCGCACCGATCAGGCGGCGGCGCGCACGCAAGCGCAGCTCCTGCACGGCATCCAGGCTGTCGGAGACCGGTTTGGCCGCGGGGGCGGCCGCTGTGCGCTTGAAGAAGGACAGCAGATCCATGTCGTGGGCGGTGCCTTGAATTGAAAGCGGCCTCCATTCGGGGGCCGCGGTCGTGGGGTCCTGATCCTGAGATTCAGTGCTGCGTTGCGCCGCCGCCCGCGCTGATGCGCGGCAGGCCTTGCTGCAGCACTCCTCCCACGGTGTAGAAGGAACCGAAGACCAGAATTCTATCAGCGGGGTCGGCCGCCGCGGCGGCGGCCTCCAGGGCGTCCATGGGCGCCGCATGCTGGAAACTCTGCACGTCGGCGGGCGCCTTCAAGCGCCCGGCCCGGCGCAGCGATTCGAACTGCTCGGCCAAGGCCGCGGCCTTGGCGGCGCGCGGCAGCGGCAGATCGGTGAAATGCCAGACGTCCACCAGGGGCGCAATGCGCTCCAGGATTTGGCCCAAGTCCTTGTCAGCCATGGCGCCGAACACCACATGGGTGCGCGGGAAGAAGCCCATCTGGTCGAGGTTCTGCGCCAGCGCCGCCACCGCATGGGGGTTGTGCGCCACGTCCAGCACCAGCGCCGGCTGGCCCGGCACGACCTGGAAGCGCCCCGGCAGCTCCACCATGGCCAGGCCGGTGCGCACCGCCTGCGCGCTGATGGGCAGGCGCTCGTACAAGGCCTCGAACACGGCCAGCACACCTGCGGCATTGAGCAGCTGGTTGACGCCGCGCAGGGCCGGATAGGCCATGCCGCTGAAGCGCCGGCTGCGGCCCGCCCATTGCCATTGCTGGCGGTCGCCGCTGTAGGTGAAATCGCGCCCGAGCTGGCGCAGGTCGGCACCGATGCCGGCGGCAAACTCGGCGATCGAGGCCGGTGGCATGGGGTCGCTGACGATCACGGGCTTGCCGGCGCGCATGATGTGGGCCTTCTCGCGCCCCACCGACTCGCGGTCGCTGCCCAAGAACTCGGTGTGGTCCAGATCGATGCTGGTGATCACCATGCAATCGGCATCGATGGCGTTCACCGCGTCCAGGCGCCCGCCCAGGCCCACCTCCAGGATCACCAGGTCGAGCGGCTCAGCCGCCAGCCGGTGCAGGATCGCCAGCGTGGTGAACTCGAAATAGGTCAGCGCCAGCTCGCCACGCGCGGCCTCGACGGCCTCGAAATGCGGGATCAGCGACTCGGCCGGCACCGGCGCACCGCCCACGCGGCAGCGCTCCTGGAAATGCACCAGGTGCGGCTTGATGTAGAGACCCACCCGATAGCCCGCGTGCAGGGCGATGGACTCCAGCATCGCGCAGGTGGAGCCCTTGCCATTGGTGCCCGCCACCATCACCACCGGCGCCTCGAAGCGCAGCCCCAGTCGTTTGCGCACCTCGGCCACGCGGGCCAGCGTCATGTCGATTTCCTTGGGATGCAGGCGCTCGCAATGGGCGAGCCAGTCATCAAGGCGCTGTTGGGCGGTGGGGCTGCTGGTCATCTGGGATCTGCAAAGCAACACGGCCAGACCTTGCGGGCCTGGCCGTGCGGGGTTTCATCGAAGCAATCAGGCCACCGCGTCCGAGCTCTGGCGCTGCAGCATGGCCAGCTGGCGGGCAATCGTCTCGCGCAGCTGGCGGCGGTCCACGATCATGTCGACCGCGCCCTTTTCCATCAGGAACTCGGCGCGCTGGAAGCCCGGCGGCAGCTTCTCGCGCACCGTGTTCTCAATCACGCGCGGGCCGGCAAAGCCGATCAGGGCCTTGGGCTCGGCAATCACGATGTCGCCCACAAAGGCGAAGCTGGCGGAAACGCCGCCCATGGTGGGATCGGTCAGCACGCTGATATAGGGCAACTTGGCCTTGGCCAGGCGGCTCAGCGCCGCATTGGTCTTGGCCATCTGCATCAGGCTCAGAAGGCCTTCCTGCATGCGCGCGCCGCCGGTGGCGGTGAAGCAGATGAAGGGGGTCTTCTGCTCCAGGGCGGTTTCCACGCCACGCGCAAAACGCTCACCCACCACCGAGCCCATGGACCCGCCCATGAAATCGAACTCGAAGCAGGCCGCCACCACCGGCACGCTCATCACCGCGCCGCCGATCACCACCAGGGCGTCGGTCTCGCCGGTGGACTCCAGCGCTTCCTTGAGGCGGTCGGGGTACTTCTTGCTGTCCTTGAACTTCAGCGCATCGACCGGCAACACCTCCTGGCCGATCTCGTAGCGGCCCTCGCCGTCGAGGAAGGCGTTCAGGCGCGCACGCGCGCCGATGCGGTGGTGGTGGCTGCACTTGGGGCAGACATTGACGTTCTGCTCCAGATCGGTCTTGTAGAGCACCGTCTCGCAGGACGGGCACTTGATCCACAGGCCCTCGGGCACCGTGCGGCGCTCGTTGGGATCCTGTTGCTGCATCTTGGGCGGCAGAAGTTTCTCGAGCCAACTCATTGCAGTGTCCTTTTTTTGCTAGCCGGCCCGGGCGAAGTGCCCTGGGCCAGAGTGTCAAGTCGATGCCGGCAGCGCGTCCAGCGCCGCCCGTATCTCGCGGATGAATTCAGCACCCGTGGCGGCGACATTATCGCGTGTCTGCACCTCCAGCAGCTGAACCAGGCGCGAGCCGATCACCACCGCGTCCGAAACCCGGCCCACGGCCTGAGCCGTGGCGGCGTCGCGGATACCGAAACCCACGCCCACCGGCACGCTCACATGGGCGCGGATGCGCGGAATCATTGCCGCCACCGCCTCGGTGTCCAGATGCCCGGCACCGGTCACGCCCTTGAGCGAGACGTAGTAGACATAGCCGCGCGCCACCTTGCCGATGCGCGCCATGCGTTCGTCGGTGGAGGTGGGGGCGAGCAGGAAGATCGGGTCCAGCTCCTGCGCACTCAGCGCGGCCGCGAAGGCCTCGCATTCCTCGGGCGGGTAGTCCACCACCAGCACGCCATCCACGCCGGCCGCCTTGGCATCGAGCACAAAGCGCTCCATGCCATAGCGCTCGATCGGGTTGGCATAGCCCATCAGCACCACCGGTGTGCTGCTGTCGCGCTCCCGGAAGGCGCGCACATAGTCCAGCACCTGGGGCATGCCGATGCCATGCGTCAGCGCCCGTTCGGCGGCGCGCTGGATCACCGGACCATCGGCCATCGGGTCCGAGAAGGGCACGCCCAGCTCGATCACATCGGCGCCGGCCTCGGCCATGGCCAGCATCAGCTCGACCGTGGTTTCGGGGAAGGGATCGCCGGCATGGATGAAGGGGATCAGTGCCTTGCGGCCCTGGGCCGCCAACTGCGCGAAGGTGGCTTGGATGCGGCTCATGCCTGGCCTCCCTTCGTCACGACGACGGGCTGCTCGCCGCCGCCCTTGACCGACTGCCCCTTGCAGGACGGCCGACAGAAGAACTCGGCATGCGAGAGATCGGCCACCGTGCCGATGTCCTTGTCGCCGCGGCCGGAGAGGTTCACCAGCAGATGCTGGTCGGGCCTCATGGTCGGCGCCAGCTTCATCGCATGGGCCACCGCATGGCTGGACTCCAGCGCCGGGATGATGCCCTCGGTGCGGCACAGATAGTGGAAGGCGGCCAGCGCCTCCTCGTCGGTGATGCCCACATACTCGGCGCGGCCGATGTCCTTCAAGTAGGCATGCTCGGGGCCGACGCCGGGATAGTCCAAGCCGGCCGAGATCGAATGCGTCTCGATGATCTGGCCGTTCGCGTCCTGCAGCAGATAGGTGCGATTGCCATGCAGCACGCCGGGGCTGCCGGCCGAGAGCGTGGCCGCATGCTTGCCGCTGTCCACGCCCAGGCCGGCCGCCTCGACGCCGATCAGGCGCACGCCGGCATGCTCGATATAGGGGTAGAAGATGCCGATGGCATTCGAGCCGCCACCCACGCAGGCGATCACCGCGTCGGGCTGGCGGCCAATCATCGGCGGCATCTGGGTCAGGCATTCATCGCCGATGACGCGCTGGAAGTCGCGCACCATCATCGGATAGGGATGCGGGCCCGCCACCGTGCCGATGATGTAGAAGGTCGATTCCACATTCGTGACCCAGTCGCGCATGGCCTCGTTGAGCGCGTCCTTGAGGGTCTTGGAGCCCGATTCCACCGGCACCACGCGTGCACCCAGCAGGTTCATGCGGTAGACATTGGGCGACTGGCGCTTGACGTCCTCGCTGCCCATATAGACCACGCACTCCATGCCGTAGCGGGCGCAGATGGTGGCGGTGGCCACGCCATGCTGGCCGGCGCCGGTTTCGGCGATCACGCGCTTCTTGCCCATGCGCTTGGCCAGCAGGGCCTGGCCGATGGTGTTGTTGACCTTGTGCGCGCCGGTGTGGTTCAGGTCCTCGCGCTTGAGGTAGATCTGTGCGCCGCCGAGCTCGCGGCTCATGCGGTCGGCGTGATAGATGGGGCTGGGGCGGCCGACGAAATGGGCCAGTTCGCGCTGGTACTCGGCGATGAACTCGGGGTCACGGCTGTAGTGCGCGTAGGCCTCGTTGAGCTCATCCAGGGCGTGCACCAGGGTTTCGGCGACAAAGCGTCCACCATAGGGTCCGAAATGCCCGCGGGCATCGGGTTGGTCATAGGTCGTCATGAGGGATTCTTCTCTTCAGCTATTGGCTTCATCAAGGCGTGCATCGGCTTCGCGCACCGCCTCGCAGAACTGGCGCATCAGCGCGGCGCTCTTGAGACCCTTGGCCTCCTCCACACCGGAGCTGACGTCAACGGCCCAGGGCCGGACCTGAAGAATCCCTTCGATCACATTTCCGGCATGCAACCCACCAGACAAAACGACTGGAGAGGGCACGTTTCTTGGAATGAGTGACCAATCGAATACCTTTCCGCCGCCGCCATAGCCCTCGACATGGGCGTCGAGCAGCAGGCCTTGGGCGCTGGAGAACTGAGATGCGAAGTCTAGCAAATCAAAGCCCGGCACCATGCGGGCGGCGCGCAGATAGGGGCGCGCCGCGCGCTCGCAGTCCGCCCTGCCCTCGTCGCCGTGGAACTGCAGCAGCATGTTTGGCAGGGCTTGCAGGCCGGCCGCCAGCTCGGCCGCGCCGGCATTGACGAACAGGCCCACCGGTGTCACGAAGGGCGGCAGGCGGCGCGCCAGCTCGGCCGCGCGGCCGGGCGTCACCGCACGCGGGCTCTTGGCATAGAACACGAAGCCGATCGCATCGGCGCCGGCCTCGACGGCGGCGTCCACATCGGCCTCGCGGGTCAATCCACAGATCTTGATGCGGGTACGGCTCATGATGCGGGACTCGGTCAGGGCAGCCAATCCATGGCCGCCGTCTTTTGCGGAAGGTTCAGTTCGGCATCGTAGTACGGGCCCACGAAATACAGGCCGTCGGGCGCAAAGGTGGGTGCCGCCAGCTTGCGGTCGCGTGCGGCCAGCACCTCGGCCAGCCAGGCCACCGAGCGTGTGCCCGTGCCCACCGCCAGCAGGCAGCCCATGATGTTGCGCACCATGTGATGCAGGAAGGCCGAGGCATCGAATTCGAAGCGCCAGTAGGCGCCGCGCTTGTGGATCTCGATGGCGCGCAGGATCTTGATCGGCGAGGCCGCCTGGCACTCGGCCGAACGGAAGGAGCTGAAGTCGTGCTCGCCCAGCAGCACCTCGACAGCGGCGCGCATCGCGTCGCCGTCCAGCGGCCTGAAGATCCAGCCCGCCCCGCCCGACTCGATCGCCGGCCGCACCGCCGACTCCAGCAGCAGATAGGCATAACGTCGGCCGCGCGCGTGGTTGCGGGCGTGGAAATCGGCGCCGGGGAAGGCACACCACTGGATCGCGATATCGGGCGGCAGATAACGGTTGCTGCCGCGTATCCAGGAGAAAGGCTCGCGCTCCACCTGGGCATCGAAATGCACCACCTGGTTCAGGCCATGCACACCGGCATCGGTGCGGCCGGCGCAGATGGTGCGTATCGGGTGGGCGGCGAACTTGGCCAAGCCGCGCTCCAGCGCGTCCTGCACCGTTCCGCCGCCGGGCTGGCTCTGCCAGCCCTTGTAGGCCGTGCCCCGGTAACTCACTCCCAGCGCCACGCGCGTTGTCATCTTGTCCCCAAATGAAAGAAAAGGCGCCCGGTCGGCCCGGGCGCCTTGATTGTCGCTGCGCGCTTGCGCCGGCTTGTCAGCGCAACTCGTCCAGCATGGCCTGGGCCTTGGCCTTCAGCGCGCCGTCGGCCTTGGCGATCAGCTCCTGCAGCACATCGCGTGCGCCTTCGGTATCGCCGATCTGGCGGAACTCGTCGGCCAATTCCAGCTGGCGCTGCAAGGGGTCGCCCTCGTCATCGCCCAAGGCATCCAGCGCATGGCTGAGTTGGTCGTCGGCCGTGCTGGCGGCCGTGGCCTCCTGCAACACGGCGTCGAAGTCGGCCGGCAGGCCTTCGTTCATCTGCGTCACTTCCGCCGCTGGCAGGGGCGCGCTCGGCTCGCTGGCGGGCAGGTCGAGATCGATGCCGGAGAGATCGAAGTCCAGCGAAGGCGCCGAAGCCTCGGCGGCCGGCGCCGGCGTGGCCGGTGCATCGAAATCACCCAGATCGTTCAGGTCGAACTCCAGATCGGGGGCGGCCGCGGGTGCCGAGACGTCCAGATCCATGGCCAGCGGTGCCTGCTCCACCGTGGTGGCGAGGGCCTGGGTGGCGTCCATCGAAATGCTGCTGGCGGCGGGCGCAGGCGAGCCCAGATCCAGGTCCAGATCGAGGTCCAGCAGGCTGGACGGGCCGGGATCAACCGGCCGCTCGACCGGGGCCGTCGCCATATGTGCCACATTGGACGCCGGCAGGGTGCTGGCGTTCATGGGCTCGGGGCGCGCATCTTCCTCGCCGCTCACGGTGACGGGCGCACCGCCCGGCTGGTAAAGCGGGTTGTCCGAATCAATCTGGCGGCCCAGCTCCTGCGCACGCTCCCAATCCTCGCCCATGCCCTGGGTTTCGGCGTAGAGGTGCACGGCGAGTTGCTCAAAGCCCTTGGTGTCGCGGCGCTTGGCGTAGACCTCCAGCAGCTTGAGGCGGATGGCCAGCCGCTCGGGGTTGGCGCGCAGGGCTTCCTTGAGGATTTCCTCGGCCTGCAGATCGCGGCCATAGGCCAGGTAGACGTCGGCCTCGGCGACCGGATCCACATCGCCGATGGCGTCCAGCTGGCTGAGCGAATAGCTCATCGAGGACTGGCCGCTGGCGGAAGCGTCGCGGGTATCCACGCGCTGCCCGCCGCTGGCGCCAAAGAACGAATCCGGCTGCATGCGGCTTTCGGTGAAGCCGGTCTCGGCATGCTGGGCCGGCTGCTTGCGCGAGCGCCAGCGCAGGAAGGCCGCGCCGCCCAACAGCGCCAGCAGGGCGGCGCCGAGGGGCAGGATGTTGTCCATCAAAGTATCCATCACCCCGGGCGCCTCGGACATCGGAATGACCGGCGTACTCGCCGCCGGCTTGGGCGGCATGGGCTTGGAGGCCGCGGGTGCAGGTGCCGACGCCTGCACCACCGGCGGTGGCGTCACCACGGCAGGTGCGACGGCTGGCGCAGGCGCCGGCGCTGGCGCTGCGGCCGGCGCGGGGCTCGGTGCTGGCGTCGGTGCTGGCGTCGGTGCGGGTGCCGGTGCCGGGCTGGGTGCCGGTGCCGGTTTGGCCGCCGAGGACAGCTTCTTCAACTCCTCGACATTGCGCGTCAGCTCGGCCACACGGGTGGCGGAATCCTTCTTCTCGGTCTCCTTGGACAACTTGGCTTCGGTGCCGGAGGCGGACTTGCTGAGCGTCAGCTTGTCGGGTGTGGCGGCGGGCGCCGGCTTGCGGTCTTCCACCGCGGCCTGCACCTTGCCCTTGGCCTGGCGCGCGCTTTCCTGCGCTGCCATCTCGGGTGCACCGCTCGCCAGGCGCTGGCGATAACTGCTGAAGTCAGCGCTCTGCGCCTGTATCACCTGGCGGGCTTCGTCCGGGCTGATGGCCGCCAGCGTGTCACCGCCGGGCACCTGCAGCACCGCACCGGCCTTCAGCCGGTTCATGTTCTCGTTGATGAAGGCGTCGGGGTTGTTGCGGTACAGGCCCACCAGCATCTGGTCCAGCGAGACGCCGGGCGCCAGGGTCTTGCTGGCCACGCGCGACAGCGTGTCACCCGGCTTGACCGCATATTCGCTGGCGGACGCCGCGGCTACCGGCTTGGGTGCTGGCGCGGGCTTGGGCGCGGGCGCCTGCGGTTCGGGCTTGCTTTCCAGGCGCGGCTTCACCGGTGCGGCCGGCGGCACCGGCGCGGGCGCGCGGCTCGCCACCGGCGGCACCGCCGCGGGCTCGGCCGGCGTCGGCGCGATGACCGGCGCCGTCGCCACCTCGGCGGCCGGCTTGGGCGTGCCCGGCGGATCGAACAGCAAGGTGTATTCGCGCACCAGGCGGCCGCTGGCCCAGTTGATCTCGAGGATCACATCGACAAAGGGCTCCTGCACCGCGCGATCGCTGGCAATGCGCAGAAACGGCCGGCCATCGGCGCGGCGGCTCAGCTGCACCTGGGTGGCGCTGAGCACGGCGTTGTACTCGACACCCGCGGCCCGGTAGGACTCGGGCGGCGCGACACGCAGCTTCAGCGTGCCGGCCTCTTCCGACGTCAGGCTGGTGACATCGATCTCGGCCTTGAGCGTTTCGCCCAGAGACGATTGCACCGAGAGCCGACCGAGGCCGAGGCCCCAGGCGGTGGTGCTGGCCACGGCCAGAACAGCCACTGCCACATGGGTCAGGGCAAAGCGCGCATAAGCGCCAGGATGAGTATTCAAGGCGTCCCCCAAAGCAACAAGGCGGGCACCCCAGGGTGTCCGCCTGTCTAGACGATGTTTGTATTGCTGCTCGCAGCCTTCGCGATGCTGTCCCATGCGGTCAGACGACATGAAATCACAACAGCATCAAGCATATACGCTTGAGAGCTAAGGCAAAGGCTGAATACGAGGCTTGACAGCACCCTGATTCACCTCCCGTTACCAGCATGTGGCTTGCCGGCAACGAGGGGGCGGGTTCAGCCTGGGGTATTCACCGAGCGAGCAGGATGCGCAGCATACGGCGCAGCGGCTCGGCCGCACCCCACAGCAGCTGGTCGCCGATGGTGAAGGCACCCAGGTACTCGGGGCCCATGGCGAGCTTGCGAATGCGGCCCACCGGGATGCTCATGGTGCCGGTCACGGCCACCGGGGTCAGGTCTTGCAGCGTCGCCTCGCGGTTGTTGGGCACTACTTTCACCCACTCGTTGTCGGCGGCGATCATGGCCTCGATCTCGTCCAGCGGCACGTCCTTCTTGAGCTTGAAGGTCAGCGCCTGACTATGGCAGCGCATCGCGCCCACGCGCACGCAGAAGCCGTCCACCGGGATCGCGGCCGAACCAAAGCCCTCGCCCATGCCGAGGATCTTGTTGGTCTCGGCCATGCCCTTCCACTCTTCCTTGGACTGGCCGTTGCCCAGATCCTTGTCGATCCAGGGAATCAGCGAGCCGCCCAGCGGCACGCCGAAGTTGGCCGTCTCGGTGGCGGAGAGTGCACGCTGCTTGGCGATCACACGGCGGTCGATCTCGAGGATGGCGCTCTTGGGATCGTCCAGCAGCGCCTTCACCTCGCCATTGAGCGTGCCGTACTGCGTCAGCAGCTCGCGCATATGCTGGGCGCCGCCGCCGGAGGCCGCCTGGTAGGTCTGAGTGCTCATCCACTCCACCAGGCCGGCCTTGTAGAGCGCGCCCACGCCCATCAGCATGCAGCTGACGGTGCAGTTGCCGCCGACCCAGTTCTTGCCGCCCTTGACGAGTGCGTCCTTGATCACCGGCATATTGACCGGGTCGAGGATGATGACGGCGTCGCTGGCCATGCGCAGGGTGGAGGCGGCATCGATCCAGTGGCCGTTCCAGCCGGCGGCGCGCAGCTTGGGATAGACCTCGGTGGTGTAGTCGCCGCCCTGGGCGGTGATGATGATCTCGCAGCGCTTGAGCTGTTCGATATCGAAAGCGTTCTGCAGCTTGGTTTCGTTCTTGGCCTGGGCCGGGGCGGCGCCGCCGGCATTCGAGGTGCTGAAGAACAGCGGCTCGATCAGGTCGAAATCACGCTCAGCGCTCATGCGGTCCATGAGCACCGAGCCCACCATGCCGCGCCAGCCTACCAGTCCTACAAGTGTCGTCATCTGCTTACCTCTATCGCCCTAGAAAAGTTGAGAACTAAGCTCTTCCTTCCCCGGCTCGTGTCGCCGGGGATGCAGGGGCGAGACGAACCGGAGCTGAACTAGCTCTTAATGGTTTTGGTCATGGTGGTGATGGCGGCCACAACCGCATCACCCATCTCGCGCGTGCCCACCTTCTGGGTGCCCTCGCTCCAAATGTCCGCGGTGCGCAGACCTTGGGACAACACAGCGCCAACGGCCGCCTCGATACGGGCGGCGGCTTCGGGCTGGTTGAGGGAGAACTTGAGCATCATGGCAGCTGACAGTATTGTAGCCAGCGGGTTTGCAACACCCTTACCGGCAATGTCAGGCGCGCTGCCATGGCTGGGTTCGTAAAGGCCCTTGTTGTTCTTGTCCAACGAGGCCGAGGGCAGCATGCCGATCGAGCCGGTGAGCATGGCCGCCTCGTCCGAGAGGATGTCGCCGAACATATTGCCGGTCACCACCACGTCGAAGCGCTTGGGCGCCTTCACCAGCTGCATCGCGGCGTTGTCCACATACATATGGTCCAGTTCCACGTCGGGATACTGGGCATGCACCTCGGTGACCACATCCTTCCAGAACTGGAAGGTCTCCAGCACATTGGCCTTGTCCACCGAGGTCACGCGCTTGTTGCGCTTGCGCGCGGCCTGGAAGGCCACATGGGCGATGCGCTCGATCTCCGGGCGCGAGTAGCGCATGGTGTCGAAAGCTTCCTCGCTGCCGGGGAAATGCCCGTCCACCGCGGTACGGCGGCCGCGCGGCTGGCCGAAATAGATATCGCCGGTGAGCTCGCGGATGATGAGGATGTCCAGGCCGGCCACCAGTTCGGGCTTGAGGCTGGAGGCATGGGTGAGCTGCTCGTAGCAGATCGCCGGGCGGAAGTTGGCAAACAGGCCCAGATGCTTGCGCAGGCCCAGGATGGCTTGCTCGGGGCGCAGGGCGCGTTCCAGCTTGTCGTACTTCCAGTCGCCCACGGCGCCGAACAGCACCGCGTCGGCGGCCTGGGCCAGCTTGAGCGTGGCCTCGGGCAGCGGATGACCGCTGGCCTCGTAAGCCGCGCCGCCCACCGGGGCGGTTTCCAGTTCGAATTTCAGGTCGAGAACCTTCAGGACCTTGACCGCCTCGGCGACGATTTCGGTGCCGATGCCATCACCGGGCAGGACTGCGATTTTCATTTTGATTCATCCGATCAAACGGTTGTTCAGCCAGGGCTTGGTGGCGATGCGCTCGGCCTCATAGGCCTTGATCTTGTCGGCATGGCGCAGGGTCAGGCCGATGTCGTCGAAGCCGTTCAGCAGGCAGAACTTGCGGAAGGCCTGCACCTCGAAGGGTAGCTCGCTGCCATCCGGCTTCAACACCACCTGGCGCTCCAGATCCACGCTCAGCTGGTAGCCCGGGAAGGCCGCCACCTCGTCGAACAGCCGCGCCACCTGGGCCTCGGGCAGCACGATGGGCAACACGCCGTTCTTGAAGCAGTTGTTGAAGAAGATGTCGGCAAAGCTGGGCGCGATCAGCGCGCGGAAGCCGTATTGCTCCAGCGCCCAGGGCGCATGCTCGCGGCTGGAGCCGCAGCCGAAGTTGCTGCGCGCGATCAGGATCGAGGCGCCTGCATAGCGCGCCTGGTTCAGCACGAAGTCCGGGTTGGGCTTGCGCGTGGCCGGGTCCTGGCCGGGCTCGCCATGGTCCAGATAGCGCCATTCGTCGAACAGATTGGGGCCGAAGCCGCTGCGCTTGATCGACTTGAGGAACTGTTTGGGGATGATGGCATCGGTGTCGACGTTGTCGCGATCCATCGGGGCCACCAGGCCCTTGTGCACGGTGAACTTTTCCATCATGAAATCCTGCGAACGTCAACGAAATGGCCCTGCATCGCCGCAGCCGCGGCCATCGCCGGGCTGACCAGATGGGTGCGCCCGCCAGCGCCCTGGCGGCCCTCGAAATTGCGGTTGCTGGTGGAAGCGCAGCGCTCGCCGGGCTCCAGGCGATCGGCATTCATCGCCAGGCACATCGAGCAACCGGGCTCGCGCCACTCGAAGCCGGCCGCCTTGAAGACCTGGTCCAGCCCTTCGGCCTCGGCCTGCGCCTTCACCAGCCCCGAGCCGGGCACCACCAGCGCCAGCTTCACGTTGCTGGCGATCTTGCCGCCCAGACGCCTGACCACCGCGGCGGCCTCGCGCATGTCCTCGATGCGGCTGTTGGTGCACGAACCGATGAAGACCTTGTCGATGCGGATGTCGTTGATGGCCTTGTTGGGCTCCAGGGCCATGTACTGCAGCGCGCGCTCGATGGCGCCGCGCTTGACGGCGTCCTTCTCCTTGTCGGGATCCGGAACGCGGTCCTCGATGGAGAGCACCATCTCGGGCGATGTGCCCCAGGTGACCTGCGGGCGGATCTGCGCCGCGTCGAGCTCCACCACGGCGTCGAACTTGGCGCCGGCATCGGAGTGCAGGCCACGCCAGTAGGCCACGGCCTGTTCCCACTCCACGCCGCTGGGGCTGAAGGGCCGGCCCTTGCAGTAGTTGATGGTGGTCTCGTCGACTGCGATCAGGCCGGCGCGCGCGCCCGCCTCGATGGCCATATTGCAGACCGTCATGCGGCCTTCCATGCTGAGCGCGCGAATGGCCGAGCCGGCAAATTCAATGGTGTAGCCGGTGCCGCCCGCCGTGCCGATCTTGCCGATGATGGCCAGCACGATGTCCTTGGCGCCCACGCCGGGCATGACCTGACCCTCGACGCGGATCAGCATGTTCTTGGCCTTCTTGGCCAGCAGCGTCTGCGTGGCCAGCACATGCTCCACCTCGGAGGTGCCGATGCCATGCGCCAGCGCGCCGAAGGCACCATGGGTGGAGGTGTGGCTGTCGCCGCAGACCACCGTCATGCCGGGCAGGGTGGCGCCCTGCTCCGGGCCGATCACATGCACGATGCCCTGGCGCTTGTCGTTCATCTTGAACTGGGTCAGGCCATGGCGGTCGCAGTTCTTGTCCAGGGTGTCGACCTGCAGCTTGGAGATGGGGTCGGCAATGCCCTGGCTGCGGTCGGTGGTGGGCACGTTGTGGTCGCTCACCGCCAGATTGGCCGAGAGGCGCCAGACCTTGCGGCCGGCCAGATCCAGGCCTTCGAAGGCCTGCGGGCTGGTGACCTCGTGCACCAGATGGCGGTCGATATAGAGCACGGCCGTGCCGTCGTCTTCGGTATGCACGACATGCTCATCCCAGAGCTTGTCGTAAAGGGTACGTGCGGTCATCTCAGTCATCCTTCACAGGCAATGAATCCTTGGCGGGTGGCGGGCACAACTGGTCCACAAAGCGCTGCACCACCATGGGCAGGCGCTCCTGGCGCGCCACCGCCAGCACATAGTCGCGCTGCGCCCAGTCCTCGTCCAGGCGCAGGGCTTTCAAGTCGAACACGCGGGCAAAGCGCTCGGCCGGCCCGCCCGGCAGCACGGCCACGCCCAGCCCGGCTTCCACCAGCTGGGCAATCGCGTCGAAGCCGCGCACCTGCAGGCGCGCATTCAGCGTGCGGCCGCGCGCCACTGCCTGCTCGATCATCATGTCCTGGGCCGCAGCGCCGGCGTGCAGGCCGATCAGGTCGTAGTCCAGCAGGTCGTCGAAGCTGACCGCGCTGCGCTTGGCCAGCGCATGCCCCTTGGGCACCAGCACGGCCAGGCGGCCCTGGCGGTAGGTCCAGGTCTGCAGGCGGTTGTCCAGCAGCGGCGCGGTGAACACACCGACATCGGCGCGCCCTTCGGCCACCGCGGCCTGCACCTCGGCGCTGGTGAGGTCTTCCAGGCTGATGCGGATCTGGGGGTGCGCTTGCGAGAAGGCCACCAGGTCGGGCGGCAGGCATTCGGCGATCGAGCCGGCATTGGCGGCGATGCGCAGATGGCCCTTGATGCCGCGCGCAAACTCCACCACCTCGCTCTCCAGCGCATGCAGGGAGGCATGCAGGGCGCGGATATGGCGCACCAGGGCGCGGCAGGCCTCGGTGGGCTCGACGCCGCGGGCGCGGCGCTCGAACAGCTGCACGCCCAGGCGCGACTCCAGGTCCGAAAGCCGCTTGCTGGCCGCCGCCAGCGCCAGGTGTTCGCGCTCGGCGCCGCGCGTGATGGAGCGCGTCTGCTCGATCGCGAGCACCAGATTGAGGGTGGTGAGGTCCATGCGCATCGCTTTTGCTACCTCATTCCGGCTGCAGGCCCGCGGCCTGCACCGCCTTGGCCCATTTGAGCGTTTCCTTGGCGGCGAACAGGCCCAGCTCGGCCGGCGTGCTGGGCGTCAGCTCGAAGCCGGCGAGGGTCAGGCGTTGCCTGACGCCGGCATCGGCCAGCGCCGCCCTCACCCATTTGTTCATCTGCGCCAGCACCGGCTCGGGCGTGCCGGCCGGCGCATAGATGGCAAACCAGGCCGTCATCTCGAAACCGGGCACGGCCTGCGCCAGCGGCGGCACCGCGGGCAGCATGGCGTGGGGCCTGGCCGAGGTCACTGCCAGCGCGCGCAGTTTGCCGGCCTTGACCTGCGGCACCGCCGAGGCCAGGTCCGCAAACACCAGCTGGATGGTGCCGCCGATGGTGTCGGTCATGGCCGGCTGCACGCCCTTGTAGGGCACATGGGTCAGGGGCAGCTTGTTGGTGCTGACCAGGGCATGGCCGGGAATCAGGCTGCCGCTGGAGCCCGAGCCCCAGGCCAGCTGGTTGGGATGGGCCCTGGCGTGGCCGACAAAGCCGGCCAGCGAGTCGGCCGGCACGGCGGGGTTCACCAGCATCACGAAGGGGATCTCCGCCAGCCGCGAGACCGGCGCGAAATCCTTGATCGGGTCATAGGGCAGCTTGCGGTACAGCGAGGCGTTCGCCGCATGCGTGGTGCTGGTGGCGATGAAGAAGCTGTAGCCATCGGGCGCGGCCTTGGCGGCCGCGGCACCGCCCAAGAGGCCGTTCGCCCCCGGCTTGTTCTCGATCACGATGGCCTGACCGGCCTGGCGGGCGATGTGCTCGGCCAGCACGCGCGCCAGCTGATCGGTGGCGCTGCCGGCAGGAAACGCCACCAGCCAGTTGATGCTGCGTTGCGGATAAGCGGCCGCTTGCGCCAGCCCCACCAGCAGCAGCCCGGCCGCGACGAGAAGGCGCGCGGCAAGACGGGCTGAGTGAACGGAGCGGAGCATGGGACTGCAATTTAGCCTTCGCCGAAGGCCGGCAACTACCTAAGCCGCCAAACAACCCTTCGCCGTTTGCGAAGTTTACAGGCCCAGCATGTCCTTGGCCACCGCCTCGGCCACCTCGATGCCGTCCACGCCGGCCGACATGATGCCGCCCGCATAGCCGGCCCCCTCGCCGGCCGGGAACAGGCCGGCCACGTTCAGGCTCTGGTAGTTCTTGCCGCGCGTGATGCGCAGCGGCGAGGAGGTGCGGGTCTCGACCCCGGTGAGCACCGCATCGGCCATGGAGAAGCCGCGGATCTGGCGCTCGAAGGCCGGCAAGGCCTCGCGGATCGCCTCCAGCGCGTACTCGGGCAGGCTGCCACGGCCCTTCTGCTGCAGGTCGGTGAGCGTGACGCCGGGCTTGTAGCTGGGCATGACGTTGCCGAACTCGCGGCTGCGCTGGCGCTTGATGAAATCACCCACCAGGGCGCCCGGGGCCTTGTAGCCGCCCTCGCCCAGCTCATAGGCGCGCGACTCCCAGATGCGCTGGAAGGCCATGCCGTCGAGCGGGCTCACCGGGCCCTCGGTCCTGCCGTCCTGCCGGTAATCCTGGGGCGAGATGCCCACCACGATGCCGGCGTTGGCGTTGCGCTCGTTGCGCGAATACTGGCTCATGCCATTGGTGACCACGCGCTCGGGCTCGGAGGTGGCGGCCACCACCGTGCCGCCGGGGCACATGCAGAAGCTGTAGACCGAGCGGCCATTGCTGGCATGGTGCACCAGCTTGTAGTCGGCCGCGCCCAGGATGGGGTTGCCGGCGTTGGGGCCGAAGCGCGCCGCGTCGATGATGCTCTGCGGATGCTCGATGCGGTAGCCGATCGAGAAGGGCTTGGCCTCCATGTGGACGCCGCGCTCGTGCAGCATCTGGAAGGTGTCGCGCGCGCTGTGGCCCAGCGCCAGCACCACCTGATTGGTGGCGATCTGCTCGCCCGATGCGAGCGTGACACCCCGCACATGGCCCTGTTCGATCAGCAGGTCGGTGACCTTCTGCTCGAAGCGGATCTCGCCGCCCAGGGCCTCGATCTCGGCACGCATCTTGATCACCATGCTGACCAGGCGGAAGGTGCCGATGTGCGGCTTGCTGACGAACAGGATCTCCTCGGGCGCACCGGCCTTGACGAACTCGTTCAGCACCTTGCGCGTCAGATGGCGCGGGTCGGAGATCTGGCTCCAGAGCTTGCCGTCCGAGAAGGTGCCGGCGCCGCCCTCGCCGAACTGCACATTCGATTCGGGGTTCAGCTCGCCCTGGCGCCACAGGCCCCAGGTGTCCTTGGTGCGCTCGCGCACCTGCTTGCCGCGCTCCAGCACGATGGGGCGCAGGCCCATCTGGGCCAGGATCAGGGCGGCGAAGATGCCGCAGGGGCCGAAGCCGATCACCACCGGGCGCGGGCGCGCGTCGGCATAGAAGTCCGCCGGCAGCCGGCCGACGAACTTGTAGTCCATGTCCGGCGTGGTCTTCACATGCGCATCGCCGGCGAAACGGGCCAGCAGCGCGGCCTCATCCGCCACCTCGCAATCCACGGTGTAGATCAGCACCATGGCGCTCTTCTTGCGCGCGTCGTAGCTGCGCTTGAAGACCGTGAAACTCTTCAGCTGCCCATCCTTGAGCCCCAGGCGCGCCAGCACGGCGGGGCGCAGCGCGTCCTCGGCATGGTTGAGCGGCAGGCGGAGTTCGGTGAGTCGCAGCATGGCAGAAGGTTAAGGTAAAAAGACACAGGCCCCGCGCAAGGCTGGGGCCTGTTGATCGGATCTGCAGCGCCATCGGCGGGCCAGCGGACCGCCGGGGCGCTCTTGGCTTCAGCCGCCCTTGTGGGGACGCTTGCCGGGGTTCTTCTTGCTGCGGGTGTGCGAGCCGCGCTCGAGGCTGATCTTCTGGCCGCGGCCGGTGGTCAGGGTCACGCCAGCGGTGGCGGCGGGACGGGGGGAAGCACGGCGCATGGCCTCGGTGACGATCTTGTTGCCCATTGATGGCTCCGGTACGAGAAATGAATGCGGGATTTTAGTGCATGAACCAATCGAATCTTCAGAGGCGCGCGCCGCGGCCCTGTTAACCTGCGCCCAGCGAACCTGGCGGGCTGCATCGGAGAGGCCTTGAACGAGTTGTCTGAATTGCCGTCGACCACTGCATTTGAGACGGGCCCGGTGCCCGCGCAGGCGCAATGGGACAGCGATGCCCAGGGTCAGATCTTGCGCCTGGCGGGCGATTGGCGCGGCCGGGCAAGCCTGCCCGCCCCGCCCCAACTTGCTGATACAACCGCCGGCAGCCACTGGCGCATCGACGGCAGCGCCATCAGCCATTTCGACAGCCAGCTGGCCGCCGCGCTCTGGGCCCTGGGCAAGCACAGCGGCAGGCCGCTGGACACCAGCCAGCTGCCGGCCGGCCTGCGCGGCATCCTGGCGCTGGCCGCCAGCAGCCCGGGCGGCGGCGGCAGCGCCGCCCCGCGCAGCCGCCGCTCGCGCTGGCTTACCCAGATCGGCCTGAATTGGCTGGCGCGCCTGACCCGCACCAAGACCACGCTGGGCTTCGTCGGCGAGGTGCTGCAGGCGCTGCTCCGGACGCTGCGCGGTGGCAGTGCGATGCGTGGCGAGGACCTGGCGCTGCAGTTGCACGCCACCGGCCCCGCCAGCCTGCCGATCGTCTCGCTGGTGAGCTTTCTGGTCGGTCTCATCATTGCCTATATGGGCGCGGCCCAGCTGCAGCGCCTGGGCGCCGAGGCCTTCATGGCCGATCTGGTGACGATCGGCGTGGTGCGCGAGATCGCCGCGCTGATGACCGGCATCATTCTCTCGGGCCGCGTGGGCGCGGCCTTTGCCGCCCAACTCGGCAGCATGCAGGCCAACGAGGAGGTGGACGCGCTGCGCGCCATGGGGCTGAACCCGGTCGAGCATCTGGTGCTGCCGCGCGTGCTGGCGATGGCCCTGATGGCGCCGCTGCTGACCACCTATGCGGCCGTCGTCGGCATGGGCGCCGGCCTGCTGGTGGCCGTGGGCATCTACCAGGTCGAGATGCTGGACTATCTCTACCGCAGCTCGCAGGCCCTGACCCTGGCCCATGCCGGCATCGGCCTGCTCAAGGGCACGGTGTACGCCATCCTGGTGGCGCTGGCGGGCTGCCGCCAGGGCCTCAACGCCTGCCGCAGCGCCCAGGCGGTGGGCGACGCCACCACCGCGGCGGTGGTGCAGGCCATCGTCTGGATCGTGGTGGCGGCCTCGGCGCTGACCATCATGTTCCAGCGCCTGGGGTGGTGATGGCAGCACCTGCCCAAGCCCTGCTGCGCGCCGAGGGCCTGAGCCTGGCCGTGGCCGGCCGGTTGATTCAGAGAGAGCTCAACTTCGATGTGCGGCGCGGCGAGATCCTGGTGCTGATGGGCGGCAGCGGCTGCGGCAAGAGCACCCTGATGCGCCATCTGATCGGCCTGCAGACGCCCGCCGCGGGCCGCGTGCTCTATGGCGACATCGACCTGGCCGAAGCCGACGAGGAGCAGCTCGCCGGCCTGCGCCGCCAGTTCGGCGTGATGTTCCAGGCCGGCGCGCTGTGGAGCTCGATGACGGTGGGCGAGAACGTGATGCTGCCGCTGCGCGAGTTCACCGAGCTGGACGACGAGGCCGCCGAGCAGCTGGCGCGCTTCAAGCTGGCCCTGGTCGGGCTGGACGGCGCCTTCGACGAGTCGCCCGCGGCGCTCAGCGGCGGCATGAAGAAGCGCGCGGCGATCGCGCGCGCCATGGCCCTGGACCCGCCCCTGCTGTTCCTGGACGAGCCCTCGGCGGGCCTGGACCCCCTCACCTCGGCACGCCTGGACGAGCTGATCCTGAACTTGCGCGATCATCTGGGCACCAGCATCGTGCTGGTCACGCATGAGCTGGACAGCATTTTCGCGGTGGCCGACCGCGCCCTGTTTCTCGATGCCAAGGACAAGACCATGATCGCGCTGGACGCACCGCGCCAATTGCTGGAAACCGGACCCGACACGGTGCGCGCCTTCCTGCGCCGGAAAGAGCGGCCATGAGAAAGCGCCATGGCCACCCGGCCCTGCTGGGCCTGTTCATCGTCAGCGCGCTGATCGTGCTGTTCGTCGCCGTGTTCGTGATCGCCGGCGGCAAGCTGCTGGGCGGCAAGCAGAAAGTGGTGATGTATTTCAACGGCTCCATCTATGGCCTGCAGGTGGGTGCGCCGGTGGTGTTCCGCGGCGTGCGGCTGGGCAGCGTCAGCTCCATCGGCGTGGCCTACGACCGCGCCCACAACGAGGTCTCCATTCCCGTGGTGGCCGAGCTCGAGCGCGACATGCTGGGCAACCTCACCGGCGACCACCAGCCCGGCACCGTGGTGGCCTCGATGAACGCCCTGGTCGCGCGCGGCCTGCGCGCCCAGCTGGCGATGCAGAGCCTGCTCACCGGCCAGCTCTATGTGGACCTGGACTTCCGCCCCGGCAAGCCGCTCGCCGCCAGCGGCGAGGAAGAGCGCGCCGAGATCGAGATCCCCACCGTCACCACGCCGCTACAGGACCTGAAGAACCAGGTCGACGGCCTCGATATAAAGCGCCTGGTGGGTGACCTCTCGGCCATCGCCAGCTCGGGCCGCCGCCTGCTGGAAGGGCCCGAGCTGAGCCACGCGGTGAAGGACATCGAGGCGGTGGCGACGAATCTGCGCCGGCTCACCGAGCAACTCGACCGCCGCTTCGGCCCGCTGGCCGACGCCACCCTCGGCACGCTGGAGGCCACCAAGCAGGCGATGGAGCGCATGAACAAGGCCGCCGTCTCGGTGGACGATACCGCCGAGCGCGTCGGCAAGACCTTCAACCCGGACGGCCCGATGGTGAAGGACTTGCAGCGCAGCGCCCAGGAGCTGACGCGCGCCGCCGCCGCGCTGGCCGACGCCGCGCAGGACGACGCGCCGCTGAACCAGAACCTGCAGCGCGCGCTGAAAGATGTCTCGCAGGCCGCACGCGCGCTGCGCGAGCTGGCCGACACCCTGGACCAACAGCCCGAATCCGTCTTGAAGGGGCGTCGATAATGAACAAGCCTTGGATTCTTGCGGGCCTGCTGCTGACCCTGCTCGGCGGCTGCAGCAGCTCGCCGCCGATCCAGCTCTACCAGCTGCGCGCCGATGCGCCGGGCGAAGCGGCGAGCGGCGTCGCCAGCGCGGTCTGGGCGCTGGGCCCCATGCAGACGCCCGAGTACCTGGACCGCGACGCCATCGTGCGGCCCAGCGGCCGGGCCAGCCTGCAGCACAACCCCTCGCAGCGCTGGGCCGAGCCCTTGCGCGACGCGCTGCCGCGCCTGCTGGCGCAAGACCTGGCACGCCTGCGCGGCGCGGCGCAGGTCTGGCGCATGCCGGTGCCGCCGGGCGTGCAGGTGGACCGGCAGCTGCGCGTGGACGTGCAGCGCCTGGACGCCAGCACCGATGGCCGCAGCGTGGTGCTGCAGGCGCGCTGGACCCTGGTGGACCCGAGCGGCAAGAGCAGGCCCGCGGTGAGCGAGCGGCGCTTCGAGGTGGACGCCGGCGATGGCAGCATGGACGCGCTGGTGAGCGCGCATCGCAGCGCGCTGTGGCAGCTGGCGCAGGCGATCGCCGCCGCGCCCTGAATCAGCCCAGCGCCGCCACCACCTCGGGCGGCGCCTGCACCAGCTCGATCAACACGCCCTCCCCGCCGATCGGGAACTCGTCGTTGCTCTTGGGGTGGATGAAGCAGATGTCGTAGCCGGCCGCGCCCTTGCGGATGCCGCCAGGGGCAAAGCGCACGCCGTTGGCGGCCATCCACGCCACCGCCTTGGGCAAGTCGTCCACCCACAGGCCCACATGATTGAGTGGCGTGGTGTGCACGGCCGGCTTCTTCTCGGGGTCCAGCGGCTGCATCAGGTCCACCTCGACCTTGTGCGGGCCGCTGCCGATGGCGCAGATGTCCTCGTCGACGTTCTCGCGCTCGGACACGAAGTTGCCGGTGACCGTGAGGCCCAGCACCTCCACCCACAGCTTGCGCAAGGCCAGCTTGTCGGGGCCGCCGATGGCGATCTGCTGGATGCCGAGGATCTTGTAGGGCTTGGCTGCGCTGCTCATCACTCGAACCTCAGGATGGCTTGGTCGACCGACAGGCTCTCGCCCGTCTTGGCCAGCACCTCGGCGATCTTCACGTCCTGCGTGGCCAGCAGGATGTTCTCCATCTTCATCGCCTCGATCACCGCCAGGCGTTCGCCGGCCTGCACGATCTGGCCCGGCTGGGCAGCGATCTGCACCAGCAGGCCCGGCATCGGCGAGAGCAGGAACTTGCTGGTGTCGGGCGGCGCCTTGTAAGGCATCAGCTCGTGCAGGGCCGCGGCGCGCGGGCTCAGCAGCATCACCTCGATGGCCGTGCCGTTGTGGGTGAGCTTGTAGGCCAGCGGGTTCTTGGCCGCGCCACGCTCGGCCTGGGCCACAAAGGGCTGGCCGTTCACCGTGCCGGTCAGGCGGATGTCGTTCAGGCGCGAGCGGCATTCGATGCGGTAGGTCTTCGCGCCGATCTGCACGCTGGCGCGGCCGGCCTGGCCGGCGAACTCCGAGACATGCAGCTCGTGCCACTGGTACTCGCCGGCCCCCTCGTTCACGACCGCGACGTAGTCGCTCTCCACCTGCAGCTCATGGCCCGCCAGCTGGCCGCTGATGCCGGCCGCGCGTTCGCGCGTCTTGCGGCGGATGAAGGCGCCCAGGGCCACTAGGAAGAGCGGATCGTCATGTGGCACATCCTCGGCGCGGAAGCCGCCGGCGTAATGCTGGGCAATGAAGCCGGTGTTGAAATTGCCGCTGACGAAGTCCGGGTGCGCCAGCAGCGCGGCCTGGAAGGGGATGTTGCTGGAGATGCCGCGGATCACGAAGCCGTTGAGCGCCTCGCGCATCTTGGCAATCGCATCGTTGCGATCCTTGCCGTGCACGATCAGCTTGGCGATCATCGAGTCGTAGAACATCGGGATCTCGCCGCCCTCGTAGACGCCGGTATCCACGCGCACGCCACCGAACTCGCCGTTCTCGTAGGCGGCACCCTGCAGGGTCTCGCGGCCCTGCTCCAAGAGGCCTTCAGGCGGCTGGTACTTCACCAGCCGGCCGGTCGAGGGCAGGAAGTTGCGGAACGGATCCTCGGCGTTGATGCGGCACTCGATGGCCCAGCCCTCGCGCTTGATCTCCGCCTGCTTGAACGGCAGCGGCAGGCCGGCGGCCACGCGGATCATCTGCTCCACCAGGTCCACGCCGGTGATGCACTCGGTGACCGGGTGCTCCACCTGCAGGCGGGTGTTCATCTCCAGAAAGTAGAAGCTCTGGTCCTTGCCGACCACGAACTCCACCGTGCCGGCGCTCTGGTACTTCACCGCCTTGGCCAGGGCCACGGCCTGCTCGCCCATGGCCTTGCGCGTCGCCTCGCTGATGAAGGGCGACGGCGCCTCCTCGATGACCTTCTGGTGGCGGCGCTGGATCGAGCATTCGCGCTCGTGCAGATAGACCACATTGCCCTGGCTGTCGCCCAGCACCTGGATCTCGATATGGCGCGGTTCCTCGACGAACTTCTCCATGAAGACGCGGTCGTCGCCAAAGCTGTTGCGCGCCTCGTTGCGGCAGGAGGTGAAGCCCTCGAAGCATTCCTTGTCGTTGAAGGCCACGCGCAGGCCCTTGCCACCGCCGCCGGCGCTGGCCTTGATCATCACCGGATAGCCGATGCCCTGAGCGATCTTCACCGCCTCCTCGGCCGCCAGGATGGGCTCGTTGTGGCCTGGGATGGTGTTGACCTTGGCCTCGTTGGCGAGCTTCTTGGAGGCGATCTTGTCGCCCATCGCCGCGATCGAGTAATGCTTGGGGCCGATGAAGGCGATGCCCTCTTCCTCGACGCGGCGCGCGAATTCCTCGTTCTCGCTCAGGAAGCCATAGCCCGGGTGGATGGCCTGGGCGCCGGTCTGCTTGGCGGCGGCGATGATCTTGTCGGCCACCAGATAGGACTCGCGCGAGGGCGCCGGGCCCAACAGCACGGCCTCGTCGGCCAGCTCGACATGGCGGGCGTCCTTGTCGGCCTCGGAATACACGGCCACCGTCTTGATGCCCAGCTTCTGGGCCGTCTTGATGACGCGGCAGGCGATCTCGCCACGGTTGGCAATCAGAATCTTCGTGAACATGTTCTTGTCTCCTGCTTGCCTCAGAGGGGGATGTTGCCGTGCTTGCGCCACGGGTTCTCGAGCTTCTTGTCCTTCAGCATCGCCAGGCTGCGGCTGATGCGCCGCCTGGTCTCATGCGGCTGGATCACGTCGTCGATGAAGCCGCGCGCGCCGGCCACGAAGGGGTTGGCGAAGCGGGCCTTGTACTCGGCCTCCTTGGCCGCCAGCTTCGCCGGATCGCCCTTGTCCTCGCGGAAGATGATCTCCACCGCGCCCTTGGCGCCCATCACCGCGATCTCGGCGTTCGGCCAGGCGAAGTTGACGTCGCCGCGCAGGTGCTTGGAGGCCATCACGTCATAGGCGCCGCCATAGGCCTTGCGGGTGATCACGGTGACCTTGGGCACGGTGCACTCGGCATAGGCGTAGAGCAGCTTGGCACCATGCTTGATGATGCCGCCGTACTCCTGGCTGGTGCCGGGCATGAAGCCGGGCACATCGACGAAGGTGATCACCGGGATGTTGAAGGCATCGCAGAAGCGCACGAAGCGCGCCGCCTTGATGGAGCTCTTGATGTCCAGGCAGCCGGCCAGCACCAGGGGCTGATTCGCCACGATGCCCACCGTCTGGCCCTCCATGCGCGCCATGCCGATGATGATGTTCTTGGCGTAGTCGGGCTGCAGCTCGAAGAAGTCGCCATCGTCGACCGTCTTGAGGATCAGCTCCTTCATGTCGTAGGGCTTGTTGGCGTTGTCGGGCACCAGGGTGTCCAGCGACATGTCGACGCGGTTGCCCGGATCGCCGCTGGGGCGCGTGGGCGCCTTCTCGCGGTTGTTGAGCGGCAGGTAGTTGAAGAAGCGCCGCAGCATCAGGATGGCTTCGACGTCGTTGTCGAAGGACAGGTCGGCCACGCCGCTCTTGCTGGTGTGCGTGCCGGCGCCGCCCAGTTCCTCGGCGGTCACCTCCTCATGCGTCACCGTCTTCACCACCTCGGGGCCGGTGACGAACATATAGGAGGAGTCCTTCACCATGAAGATGAAGTCGGTCATGGCCGGCGAATAGACCGCGCCACCGGCGCAGGGGCCCATGATCATGCTGATCTGCGGGATCACGCCCGAGGCCATCACATTGCGCTGGAACACATCGGCATAGCCGCCCAGCGACGCCACGCCCTCCTGGATGCGCGCGCCGCCCGAATCGTTCAGGCCGATCACCGGCGCACCGACCTTCATGGCCTGGTCCATCACCTTGCAGATCTTCTCGGCATGGGCTTCGCTCAGGGCGCCGCCGAAGACGGTGAAGTCCTGGCTGAAGGCAAAGGCCAGGCGGCCGTTGATGAGGCCGTAGCCCGTCACCACGCCGTCGCCCGGGATCTTGTTGTCGGCCATGCCGAAGTCCACGCAGCGGTGCTCGACGAACATGTCCCATTCCTCGAAGCTGCCCTCGTCGAACAGCAGTTCCAGCCGTTCGCGCGCGGTCAGCTTGCCCTTGGCATGCTGGGCGGCAATGCGCTTCTCGCCACCGCCCAGGCGCGCCTTGGCACGCTTTTCTTCAAGCATTTGTTGGATGTCATGCATGGTCTTGGTCTCCACGGAAGAAGGTCGCCAGCAGCTCGCGGGCTGCGGTCGAGGGCGCGAGGCGGCCGGTCAGCACGCGCTCGGTCGTTTCGTTCAGCGCGGCCCGCACGGCCGGCGCCTCGGAAAATTCATGTTTCAGGCCCGCCTGGATGCGCTCCCACATCCAGGCCAGGGCCTGCTGCTGGCGCTTGGCGGCAAAGCGGCCATTGGCCTGCTGCAGGGTCTTGAACTGCATCACCAGGTCCCAGAAGCGGTCCAGCCCCGCGGCCTTGAGGGCGCTCAGCTGCATCACCTGGGCATGCCATTGCTGCGCATCGTGCGCCACATGGTCGGGGCGGTGGTGCAGGCCCAGGAGGCGCAGCGACGAGGCGATCTGCGCCTCGGCGCGCGTGGCGGCGGCGGCGTCGATGTCGGCCTTGTTGATCACCACCAGGTCGGCCAGCTCCATCACGCCCTTCTTGATGGCCTGCAGGTCGTCGCCGGCATTGGGCAGCTGCAGCAGCACATACATGTCGGTCATGCCGGCCACTGCGGTCTCGCTCTGGCCCACGCCGACGGTCTCGACGATCACGATGTCATAGCCGGCCGCCTCGCACACCAGCATGGCCTCGCGCGTCTTCTCGGCCACGCCGCCTAGCGTGCCGCTGCTGGGGCTCGGGCGGATGTAGGCGCGCTCGTCCATGGAAAGATGCTCCATGCGGGTCTTGTCGCCCAGGATCGAACCGCCCGAGACGCTGCTGGAGGGGTCCACCGCCAGCACCGCCACGCGGTGGCCGCGCGCGATCAGCATCAGGCCCAGGGCCTCGATGAAGGTGCTCTTGCCCACGCCCGGCACGCCCGAGATGCCCAGGCGCAGCGATTTGCCGCTGTACGGCAGCAGCCCGGTCAGCAGCGCATCGGCCTGGGCGCGGTGGTCGGCACGGGTGGACTCCAGCAGGGTGATGGCCTTGGCCATGGCCCGGCGCTGCATGGCGCCCGGCTCGCCCAGGATGGAGGCGCCCAGATTCCTCATCATCGCGGCGCGCTCCAGCGGTAGTCGATGTCGAAATCGCTCTCGCCGGTGACGACGAAACCGTGGCGCAGGTAGAAGCGGTTGGCGTCGCTGAGCTTGAGTGCCGAGAGGGTCACGTCTTGCCCATGTGCCTTCACCCAGTCCAGCGCCCAGGCGCCCACGCCCTGCCCTTGCGCGCCGGGCTGGATATAGAGGTGCTCCAGGCGCAGCGCGGCGCCGTCCGGCCTGAGGGTCAGAAAACCAATGCGCTGGCCATCGCGCTCGATATGCCGCATCGCCGCCGGCTCGAACTGGCTGGCCAGGCGCTCACGCGCACGCTGCGGGTCGAAGCGGCCCAGGCGCTCCAGGCTGGGCTGCAGCGCCGCGATGCGCAGCGCGAGCATGGACTCGAAGTCCTCGGCCTGCACGGGAGTCAGCGCCAGTGGCATCAGGCCGCCACGGCTTGGCGAATCTGCTCCAGCACATCCTTGGCGCTGGCCGGGATCGGCGTGCCGGGGCCGTAGATGCCCTTCACGCCGGCCTCATAGAGCTGTTCATAGTCCTGCGCCGGGATCACGCCCCCCACGAACACGATGATGTCGTCGGCGCCCTGCTTCTTGAGCTCGGCGATGATGGCCGGCACCAGGGTCTTGTGGCCGGCGGCGAGCGTGGAGACACCCACCGCGTGCACATCGTTCTCGATCGCCTGGCGGGCGCATTCCTCGGGGGTCTGGAACAGCGGGCCCATGTCGACGTCGAAGCCCAGATCGGCATAGGCGGTGGCCACCACCTTGGCGCCGCGGTCATGGCCGTCCTGGCCCAGCTTGGCGATCATCACGCGCGGGCGGCGCCCCTGATCGTCGGCGAAGGCCTTGATCTCCTCCTGCAGCTTGGCCCAGCCCTCGGCCGAGTCGTAGGCCGCGGCATAGACGCCGGTGACCTTCTGCGTGTCGGCGCGGTGGCGGCCGTAGACGGCTTCCAGCGCGTCGGACACCTCACCGACGGTGGCGCGCAGGCGGATCGCCTGGATGGACAGATCGAGCAGATTGCCCTGGCCAGTCTTGGCGGCTTCGGTGAGTGCTGTGAGCGCAGCCTGCACCGCCACGCCATCGCGCTTGGCCTTGATGGCGTTCAGGCGCGCGATCTGGCCGTCGCGCACACGCACGTTGTCCACATCCAGGATCTCGATCGGATCCTGCTTTGATAACTTGTACTTGTTGACGCCCACGATCACGTCCTTGCCCGAATCGATGCGCGCCTGCTTCTCGGCCGCACTGGCCTCGATCTTGAGCTTGGCCCAGCCGCTGTCCACCGCGCGGGTCATGCCGCCCATGGCCTCGACCTCCTCGATGATGGCCCAGGCCTTGTCGGCCATGTCCTGGGTCAGCGATTCCATCATGTAGCTGCCGGCCCAGGGGTCGATCACATTGGTGATGTGGGTTTCTTCCTGGATGATCAGCTGGGTGTTGCGGGCGATGCGGGCGCTGAACTCGGTGGGCAATGCAATCGCCTCGTCCAGCGAGTTGGTGTGCAGCGACTGCGTGCCGCCGAACACCGCGGCCATCGCCTCGATGGTGGTGCGCACCACATTGTTGTAGGGGTCCTGCTCGGTCAGGCTCCAGCCCGAGGTCTGGCTGTGCGTGCGCAGCATCAGGCTCTTGGGGTTCTTGGCGTTAAAGCCCTTCATGATCCGGCACCACAGCAGGCGCGCGGCGCGCATCTTGGCGATCTCCAGATAGAAGTTCATGCCCACCGCCCAGAAGAAGGACAGGCGGCCGGCGAAGTCGTCCACGTCCATGCCCTTGGCGATGGCGGTCTTCACATACTCCTTGCCGTCGGCCAGCGTGAAGGCCAGCTCCAGCGCCTGGTTAGCGCCGGCTTCCTGCATGTGATAGCCCGAGATCGAGATCGAGTTGAACTTGGGCATCTTCGCTGCCGTGTACTCGATGATGTCGCCGATGATCTTCATCGACGGCTCGGGCGGGTAGATATAGGTGTTGCGGACCATGAACTCCTTGAGGATGTCGTTCTGGATGGTGCCGCTCAACTTGTCCTGCGCAACGCCCTGCTCCTCGGCCGCCACCACATAGCCGGCCAGCACCGGCAGCACCGCGCCGTTCATGGTCATCGAAACCGAGACCTTGTCGAGCGGGATGCCGTCGAACAGGATCTTCATGTCCTCCACCGAATCGATCGCCACGCCGGCCTTGCCGACGTCGCCGGTCACGCGCGGGTGGTCGCTGTCGTAACCGCGGTGGGTGGCGAGATCAAAGGCCACCGACACACCCTGGCCGCCGGCGGCCAGCGCCTTGCGATAGAAGGTATTGCTCTCCTCGGCGGTGGAAAAGCCGGCGTACTGGCGGATCGTCCAGGGGCGCACCGCATACATGGTGGCCTGCGGGCCGCGCAGAAAGGGCTCGAAGCCGGGCAAGGTGTCGGCATGCGGCAGGTTCGCCGTGTCGGCTGCGGTATAGAGCGGCTTGACGGTCAGGCCCTCGGGCGTGTGCCAGTTCAGGGCCGCCACATCGCCACCCGGGGCCGACTTGGCGGCCGCCTTGTGCCATTGCTCCAGGCTGGCGGGCGTGAACTCGGTGGATGCGTTGGCGGACGGGGACTTGCTTGCTTCAGACATGTTCGACTCCTGCGGACCCGGCATCATACCGTTCCCGTTATTCATAATTATGAATGCAAAATTTGACTACACTCTGACGCGTCATGCCCGCCACCTCCTCCGCCCAGCCTTCTGCCAGTCTGGCCCCTCGTGCCCTCTACCAGGAGGTGGCCGAGCGCCTGCGCCAGCAGATCTACGGCCGCGAACTGGAGCCCGGCGCCTGGATCGACGAGCTCAAGCTCTGCAAGGAGATGGGCATCAGCCGCACCCCCATGCGCGAGGCACTCAAGGTCCTGGCGGTGGAAGGCCTGGTCACGATGAAGGTGCGCCGGGGCGCTTATGTCACCGAACTGTCGGAACGCGACGTCCGCGAAGCCTACCAACTGCTGGCCCTGCTGGAAAGCGATGCCGCCGGCGAAGTGGCGCGCAAGGCCGACGCCCGGCAACTGGCGGAATTGCAGCACCTGCACGAGCAGCTGGAAGCACGGCTCGCCGAGCGCGACCAGTTCTTCGCCGCCAACGAGGAATTCCATCGCAAGCTGCTGGAGATCGACGACAACCGCCTGCGTCAGCACCTGGTCAGCGATCTGCGCCGCATCATCAAGCTGAACCGCCACCACTCGCTGTTCAAGGCCGGGCGCCTGCTGGACTCGCTGCAGGAGCATCGCGAGCTGATGGCGGCACTCGCCGCGCGCTCGCCCGCCAGGGCCACCGAGCTGATGCGGCTGCACTTCCAGAACGGTCTGGCCGCCGCCCAGATTCCGGCCTGAGCCTCGCCAGCCTGCGGCGGAACTTGAGGGCCCAACCCTCCGATATCGGCAGGCCGGCGTGAAATCTGAACGATTTTTTGGCCCAACGGCGCAATTAGTGCGCCGAAACAGGGCCTTATGCCGGCTTCCCTGCCCGGCCCCGGCCCTAGCATCACTGCACCCAAACCTTTAATCAGGCTAAGTCCGGCAGTCCGTGTGGCCCGGCCTCCCCAACCGGGGGGCCGCCGCCAGAGTGAAACCTAAAGTAAATCCGCTGGGGCCCGAAAACCGAGTGAAGCGCCTGGATCGATGCCAGGCGTCCGAGTCCGTTTTTTTGCCCAGGCATCGCAAGACTGCCCCGACCTTTGTGAGTTCCATGGTGTTCAGTTCTGTCACTCCAGCAAACCAGACCCAGGCCAGCAGCCAGGCCCGACGGCTTGTTTTGCCCATGCGCATGACACCAGCGCGACGAATCCGACAGCCCGCGGCCCTGGTGGCCGAGCTGAACACCGACACAACCTCCAGGTGAGACCATCATGAGCACGTTTATCAATCTTCTGTCCACCAAGCAGATCGCGGAACTCACCACGGCGGCAATTCGGGACCTCACCACGGAAGACTGGGCTGCCTTCCGGACCGACCAGATCGTGGCGCTCACCACCGCGCAGGCGGCGGCTATCTCCACCCTGGGCATCTCGGTGCTCAACAGCACGCAGCTGAAGGCCTTCGAGACCGCCGACTTCGCGGCGCTGAGCTCGAACAGCTTCCGCACCCTCTCCTCCGACCAGATCGGCGCCCTGAACTCGAGCCAGGTCGGTGCGCTGACGACGGCCCAGGTCGTCAACCTGACCTCGGACCAGCTGCCTGGCCTGAGCACCGCCGACATCGTCGCGCTGGCGTCCAACCAGATCGGCGTGCTGACCTCGGCACAGATCGCGCTGTTCTCCACCGCCCAGGTGGCCGCCATCGAGACCGCTGACCTGAAGGGTTTGAGCACCGCGGCGCTGCGCAACCTCAGTAGCGACCAGCTCGACGCCCTGAGCAACGGCCAGCTGCAGGCCCTGACCTCGGCCCAGGTCGCCGCGCTCACCACCGCCCAGGTGCAAGGCCTGAACACGGGTGACCTGAACGCCTTCACCAGCGACCAGTTCGCCAAGTTCACCACCGCCCAGGTCGCCGCGATGAGCAGCGACCAGATCAGCCATCTGACGACGGATGACCTGAATGCCTTCGGTACGGCCCAGTTCGCCGCCCTGAACTCCAGCCAGGTAGCGGCCCTGACCTCGGTGCAGCTGCCCAAGCTGGAATCGGCCGATCTGCGTGCCATCAGCACGGCCGCCTTCAAGGCGCTCAGCTCCGACCAGATCGCCGACCTGAGCAGCGACCAGATCGGCTCACTCACCACCGGCCAGATCAATGCGCTGACCACCGACCAGCTGCCCGGCCTGTCGTCCGCCGACATCGTGGCCCTGAGCTCGGCTCAGGTGGCCTCGCTGACGGCCGCCCAGATCGTCAACCTCTCGACCGCGCATATCGCCGCCATCGAGACCGCCGACCTGAAGGCGCTGAGCACTGCCGCCCTTCGTGCGCTGACGAGCGACCAGCTCGACGCCCTCACCAACGGCCAGCTGCAGGCCCTGACCTCGGCGCAAGTCGCCGCGCTCACCACCGCCCAGGTGCAAGGCCTCAACACCGGTGACCTGAACGCCTTCACCAGCGACCAGTTCGCCAAGTTCACCTCGGCGCAAGTCGCCGCGATGAGCAGCGATCAGATCTCGCACCTCACCACCGAAGACCTGAACGCGCTGGGCACGGCCCAGTTCGCCGCACTGAATTCCGACCAGGTCGCTTCGCTGACCTCGGTGCAGCTGCCCAAGCTGGAATCGGCCGATCTGCGCGCCATCAGCACGGCCGCTTTCAGGGCGCTCAGCTCCGACCAGATTGCCGACCTGAGCAGCGACCAGATCGGCTCGCTCACGACCGGCCAAATCAGCGCCCTGACCAGCGACCAGATGCCTGGCCTGGCCACGGCCGACATCGTGGCCCTCAGCTCCGCCCAGGTGGCCGCCCTCAGTGCCGCCCAGGTGGTGAGCCTGTCCACCGCCCATATCGCGGCCATCGAGACCGCTGACCTGAAGGCCCTGAGCACCTCGGCCCTGCGTGCGCTGACGAGCGACCAGCTCGACGCCCTCACCAACGGCCAGCTGCAGGCCCTGACCTCGGCGCAAGTCGCCGCGCTGACCACCGCCCAGGTGCAAGGCCTCAACACCGGCGACCTGAACGCCTTCACCAGCGACCAGTTCGCCAAGTTCACCTCGGCCCAAGTCGCCGCGATGAGCAGCGACCAGATCGGCCACCTGACCACCGAGGACCTGAACGCCTTCGGTACGGCCCAGTTCGCGGCGCTGAACTCCGACCAGGTCGCCTCGCTGACCTCGGTGCAACTGCCCAAGCTGGAATCGGCCGACCTGCGTGCCATCAGCACGGCGGCCTTCAAGGGCCTGAGTTCCGACCAGATCGCGGATCTGACCAGCGACCAGATCGGCCAGCTGACCTCGGGCCAGATCAATGCGCTGAGCACCGACCAGTTGCCCGGCCTGAG
>NZ_JBYTBE010000011.1:0-150027 GCF_058788955.1 Roseateles sp. FW301-B2 | reverse complement strand
CCCCGGCACCGTGCCCGCCCCGGTGCCCGGGCGGGGAGGGTGGGACATGGCTGCTTCATGCGCGGGGCTGCTTGATGTCTATTGCAGCGCAGCCGCGGGAAAGTTCCCGCCCCCCGAAAATAAATCAGCTGCCGCTGCTGAACCAGTCCTCGTCGGGCAGCTTGGCAAACACCTTGCGCAGGCCCTCGCCCCAGCCGCGCCGCAGCTTGCTGAAGTAGGGGTCGTCGCCGGTGACGCGGTGCGGCGCGGCGGGCGCGAAGCTGTCGGCGCGGTAGATCAGCAGGTCCAGCGGCAGGCCCACCGAGAGGTTGGAGCGTATCGTCGAGTCGAACGAGATCAGCGTGCACTTGGTGGCCTCGCTGAGCGTGGAGTCGTAGCGGATCACGCGGTCGATGATGGGCTTGCCGTACTTGGCCTCGCCGATCTGGAAATAGGGCGTGTCCTCGGTCGATTCGATGAAGTTGCCCTGCGGGTAAACATGGAACAGGCGCGGCCCGTCGCCGCGGATCTGGCCGCCCACCAGGAAGTTGGCGCCGAAGTCCACGCCCTGGCCCAGGGTGGCGTCGTTGGCATCGCGGGCGACGATTTCCTTGAGCGTGCGCCCCACCAGCTCGGCCGCCTCGTACATCGAGCCGACGTTGTGCAGGCTGGCGCCGTCATGCGTGAGGCGCTGGCGCAGCAGGCTCAGCACGCTTTGCGTGGTGGCCAGGTTGCCGGCGTTGAGGATGACGATGAGGCGCTCGCCCGGCAGCTCGAACACATTCATCTTGCGGAAGGTGGCGATGTGGTCCACCCCGGCATTGGTGCGCGAGTCAGACGCGAACAGCAGGCCGGCCTTCAGCCGCATGGCAACGCAATAGGTCATGGCGCGAATTTACCAGCAGCGCTCACTGCTGCTGCAGCTGCTGCAATTGCTCCGCCGTCACGCCGGGGCCCGGCTTGACCTCCACCTTGGCGCGCATGCCCTCGACGCCGCCGCCCTGGCGCACGCCGCGCACCGGGCAGGCGTCGAGGTAGTCGGCGCCGATGGCCAGGCGCACATAGCGGCCGTCGGCCAGGCATTGGTTGCTGACGTCGTAACCCAGCCAGCCGCCGCCCTGCGGGTCGCGATCGGCGTCGGGCACGCGCACCTCGGCCCAGGCATGGCTGGCCACATGTTCGGCGTCGGCCGCCAGATAGCCGCTCACATAGCGCGCCGGCAGGCCCAGCAGGCGCGCGCAGGTGACGAACACCTGGGCATGGTCCTGGCACACGCCCAGGCCGCTGGCAAAGGCCTCGGCGGCCGGGGTGGCGGCGTCGGTGAGGCCGGGGGTGTAGGGCATCTGCACGCCCAGCGCCTCCATCATCAGGGCCAGGCCTTGCCGGGCGTCCTGGCGGCAGGGCTCGGCAAAGCGCTGCGCAAAGGCCTGCAGCGCGGCATCGGCGCGCGTCAGCGCGCTGTCGCGCAGGAACAGCTCGGGCGGCAGCGCGTCCTCGCGGTCCGGCTGGGGCGGGCCGTCGGGGGTGTCGACCTCGCCGCGCGCGAACAGGTGGATCTCGCGGCGCGGCCCGTCCAGGGTCAGCACATGCATGTGGTTGCCATAGGCGTCCAGGCAGGCGCTGGCCGGCGCGGGCAGCGTCAGCGCCCAGCTCAGCACGCGCAACCCCGGCGTGGGCCGCGGCGTGAGGCGCAGGTACTGGGTGCTGCGCGCCAGCGGGGCGTCGTAGTGGTAGACCGTCTCGTGCGAGATCAGCAGGTGCATGGTCACATGGCCTCGAAGTAGGCGCGGCGTATCGCGTCACCAAGGGTGGCGGATTCGGCCAGGAAGCCCGTTAGCCAGCCATGCAGGCCGGCGTCCAGGATCTCGTCCACCGCACCATACTCCAGCCGCAGCGCCAGCTGGCCGGCCAGCCGCTTGACCTCGCGCCCGGCATCGGCCGCGCCGGGGCGCGCCTCGATCTGCGGCAGGATGGCGCGGATCTCGTCGCAGCAGGCGCGCAGCGAGCGCGGCACATCGGGGCGCAGGATCAGCAGCTCGGTGACGCGGCGACCGTCCAGGCTGTCGCGGTAGGCGGCGTGGTAGGCCTCGAAGGCCGAGAGCGAGCGCAGCAGCGCGCTCCAGGCATAGAAGTCGGGCGCGCTGTCGCTGGGCGCATCCACCGGCACCAGGCTCGCGACGGCGGGCTCGATCAGCTGCGACTTCACGTCCAGCAGGCGCGCGGTGTTGTCGGCGCGTTCGGTGAAGGTGCCCAGGCGGATGAAGCAGTAGGCATCGTTGCGCTGCAGCGTGCCATAGGTGGCGCCGCGGAACAGGTGCGAGCGCTCCTTGACCCAGTCGAAAAAGCTCGAGACGCTGGGGATGCCGCGCTTGGGCAGGGTGCGGCCCTCCAGCCAGGTGCTGTTGATGGCCTCCCACATCTCGGCGGTGATCTGGCCGCGCACCGCATGGGCGTTCTCGCGCGCCTGCTTGAGGCAGGACAGCACCGAGGAGGGATTCTCCAGGTCCAGCGCCATGAAGTTGAAGAGCTGCTCGGCCTGCAGCTTTTCGTGGCGCTGGTGGTAGGCCTCCAGCGTGCCGGTGACGGCCAGCGGCGCGGCCAGCTCGGTCATGGCGCCGCGCGATTGCGGCAGCAGCGAGAGCGAATGCGTCACGTCCAGCATGCGCACCAGGTCCTCGGAACGCTCGAGGTAGCGGCTCATCCAGTAGAGCTGGGCAGCGGTTCTTGACAGCATGATCAGCTCTCCAGGATCCAGGTGTCCTTGGTGCCGCCACCCTGGGACGAATTGACGACCAGCGAGCCCTGCTTGAGCGCCACGCGCGTGAGTCCGCCCGCGACCATGCTGATCTCGCGCCCGGTCAGCACAAAGGGCCGCAGGTCGATGTGGCGCGGCGCGATGCCGCTTTCCACGAAGGTGGGGCAGCTCGACAGGCACAGCGTCGGCTGGGCGATGTAGTTGCTGGGGTTGGCCTTGACGCGCAGCTTGAAGTCCTCCACCTCGGCCTGGGTGGCGGCCGGCCCCACCAGCATGCCGTAGCCGCCCGCGCCGTGCACCTCCTTCACCACCAGCTCGGCCATGTGCGCCAGCACATGATCCAGGTCGGCCGGCTTGCGGCATTGCCAGGTCGGCACGTTGTGCAGGATCGGTTCCTCCTTGAGGTAGAAGCGGATCATGTCGGGCACATAGGGGTAGATGGACTTGTCGTCCGCCACCCCGGTGCCGATGGAGTTGGCCAGGATCACATGGCCCTGCTTGTAGACCGAGAGCAGGCCCGGCACGCCCAGCATGGAATCGGCGCGGAAGGCCAGCGGGTCGAGGAAGGCGTCGTCGATGCGGCGGTAGATCACGTCCACGCGCTTGGGGCCCACCGTGGTGCGCATGTAGAGGAACTCGTCCTTCACGAACAGGTCCTGGCCCTCCACCAGCTCCACCCCCATCTGCTGGGCCAGGAAGGCATGCTCGAAGTAGGCGCTGTTGAAGGGGCCCGGCGTCAGCACCACCACATTGGGGTTGTCGGCCGTGCTGGCGTGGCGCAGGGTGTTGAGCAAGAGGGTGGGGTAATGCGCCACCGGCGCCACCGCATAGCGTGCGAACAGCTCGGGGAAGAGCCGCATCATCATCTTGCGGTTCTCCAGCATGTAGGAGACGCCCGAGGGCACGCGCAGATTGTCTTCCAGCACGTAGTAGCCACCGTCCGCATGCCTGATCAGGTCCACTCCGGTGATGTGGGCGTAGATGCCGTGCGGCAGGTCCAGGCCCTGCATGGCGGGTTGGTACTGGGCGTTCGCGAACACCTGCTCGGCCGGGATCAGGCCGGCCTTGACGATGTCGTGCCCGTGGTAGATGTCCCAGAGGAAGCGGTTCAGCGCGGTGACGCGCTGGCGCAGGCCGGCCTCCAGCATGCGCCAGTCCTCCGCCGGCACGATGCGCGGCACGGTGTCGAAGGGGATCAGGCGCTCGGCGCCGGCCTCGTCGCCATAGACGGCGAAGGTGATGCCGACCTTGTGGAACAGCAGATCGGCCTCGGCGCGCTTCTTCGCCAGGTGCTCGGGCGTCTGCGCGTGCAGCCAGTTGGCAAAGGCCTGGTAATGCGGGCGGATCGCACCGCTGGCGAGCAGCATCTCGTCAAAGTGGCCGGGGGCGGGTAGGGTCAACGCGTGCATGGGGTCTCCGGCTAGGTCACACAGGCAATGCAAGCCCTGTGCCTGTGCAGTGTGGGCCAGAAATGCGCCTTGCGGGTGCACTGCTGCGGCCATGCCCGTTGCTGGTGCGCCGCGCCCGCACCGCGTCGGGGCACACAGGCAACGGTGCTGCGCGTACAGTGCAGGCGCGCGGCATCGCTGCGTCCAGGAGATCTCCACATGACGCTTTGCCCCATTGCCCTGGCTGTTGGCTGCCAGAAATGCCCGGCCTTCAAGGTTTGCCCGCTGAAGAGCGTGATCGGCGATCAGAAACAGCCGAGCGCGCCACCGGCGGCGGCCAAGAAGACCAAGAAGCGCTGAGGTCCCTCAGGCCTCCAGCCTGAACTGCGTCGCCGGCTCGGCGCGCCCGAACAGCCAGCCCTGGCCCAGCACGCAGCCGAGCTGCTGCAGCACCGCCAGCTGGCCCTCGGTCTCGATGCCCTCGGCCAGCACCTCCACGCCCAGGTCGCGCCCCAGCTCGACGATCAGGCCGGCGACGCGGCGTGCGCGCGCGTCATGCTCGATGCCACGCACCAGCGAGCGGTCCAGCTTGAGCTCGTGCACCGCGATCTCGGCCAGGCGCCCCAGCGAGGACTGGCCGGTGCCGAAGTCGTCGATCGAGAGCTCGAAGCCGGCCTCGGTGAGTGCGGCCAGCGCCGGCCCGACCTGCTCGCTGTGCACGGCAAAGGCGGTCTCGGTGATCTCCAGGCGCAGGCGCTCGCGCGCCACGCCATGGGCATCGCATTGCGCCGTGACCCAGGCGGCGAAGTCGGGCTCCTCGAGCTGGCGCAGGCTCAGGTTGACCGAGATGCGCAGGCGCGGATCGGGCCAGCTCGCCAGATGGGCCACCGCCTTCTCGACCATGCGCTGGCCGATCTGCACGATCGCGCCGGTGTGCTCGGCCACGGCGATGAAATGGTCGGGCATCACGAGGCTGCCCTCGCGCGTGCGCCAGCGCACCAGCGCCTCGGCGCCGACGCTGTTCTGATCGGCCAGGCGCACCTGGGGTTGCAGATACATCTCGATGCGGTCCTCGGCCAGGGCGGCGTCGAGGTCGGCCAGCAGGGCCATGCGGCGATGCACCTGCTCGCGCACCGCGGCCGAGAAGCTGGCGCTGCGCACCTGGCGGCCGGGCGCCTGGCGCGCCACCATCAGGCCGGCCTCGTCGATGGCCTGGTCGACGCTGGTGCCGCCCTGCGACCAGCCCAGCGCCATCGGCAGCTGCAGCGCCATATCGCCGACGCTGAGCGGCTGCGCCAGCGCCGCCAGCAGGCGCTGCACCAGCGCATCGGGCACCGGGCCGGGCATGGCCAGCGCAAAGCGGTCGCCCTCCAGCCGCGCCACCTGGGCCTGGCCGCCCAGCACCTGCTGCAGACGCAGGGCCAGGTCTTGCAGCGCGCGCCGCGCCACCGCCTCGCCCAGCACGCCGCGGATCTCCTGCAGATCGCCCACCGCCACCTGGGCGAACTCCAGGCCCGTGGCCGTGCCCAGCTGGGCCTTCAGGCCGGCGCGGTTGGCCAGCCCGGTCTCGCGATCGTGATGGGCGCGGTGCTGCAGCTCGATATAGGCCTTCACATCGTCGTAGGCCAGCGAGAGATTAACGGCGAACAGCTCCAGCAGCCCGGTGGCCACCTCGTCCATCGGCGAGGACAGCGAGAACAGCACCAGCAGGGCGTCGCCATCCTGGGCATGGGCGCGCACCACGCCATAGCCGCCATGGTGGGCCACGTCGGCGCCGTTGACATGGCTGAGCGCGCCGCGCAGCGGCTCGGGCAGGGTCTCGGCCTGGCGTCCGACCAGGCGCGCGAAGGCGCCGGCCCCGGCCACCACCTCTGCCGCCATCTCGCCATGGGCCTGCGGGCCCGGCGCCGCGCCGAGGCGCAGCACCAGCACGCCATCGGGCTGGCCGTCGACGATGGTGCAGATCTGCGTCAGCACGCCGTCGGCAAAGGCCTGGAAGGAGCCGCGCTCGCTCATCAGCCGGCCCGAGGCGCGCACCACCTTCTCCAGGCCGCGCTGGTGCGCCTCGATGCGGCGCAGCTGGTGGAAGCCGCGTATCGCCACCGTCAGGCAGGTGAGCAGGCGCAGCTGGGTCAGCTCGGCCTTGGTCTTGTAGTCGTTGATGTCGTAGCGCCGTATCACCTCCAGCTCGGGGGCATAGCCGGCCTGGCCGGTGCGCAGGATGATGCGCAGCGCCTGGCGGCCGGGCAGGGCGCGCACGCGCTCCACCAGGCGCAGGCCGGCGTCGGCGGACTCCATCACCACGTCCAGCAGCAGCACCGCGATCTCGGCATCGGCCTGGATCAGCAGCTCGGCCTCGGCCGCCGTGCCGGCGGTCAGCAGGCTCAGCGGGCGGCCGTCGATGCGTTCGTCGCGCAGCGCGAACAGCGTGGCCTGCACGACGTCGGGTTCGTCGTCCACCACCAGCACGCGCCAGCTGCGCTCGGGCGCGGCGGCGCGGTGCAGATCGTCCACGATGTCGAGCGCGTCGTCCTCAGGCGGTGATGCTGGCATGGTGTTCCGGGGCGGCGCCCGCCGGGGCGCTCAGCGGCAGGTGTAGCAGAAAACGGCAGCCCTGTCCCTCGCTGCTGTGCAGCACGATGCGCCCGCCCAGCAGGCCCACCACCAAGTTGCGCACGATCGCCAGGCCCAGGCCGCTGCCGCCCTGGCCCAGCCGGGTGGTGAAGAAGGGCTCGAAGGCGCGCGCCTGCACCTCGGCCGACATGCCGCGGCCCTGGTCTTCCACCATCAGGTCCAGCGTGCCCTCGCTGCGATCGGCCAGGGCGATGCGCACCGCGCCGCCATGGCCATCGAAACCGTGCAGCACGGCGTTCACGACCAGATTGGTCAGCACCTGGCCGAGCGCGCCGGGGTAGCTGTCCATGCGCAGGCCCGGTGGCAGCTCGTTGATCAGCTCGGTGCCATGGCGGCCGTAGGCGGGGCGCAGCGAGGCCAGCAGCTCGTCCACCGTCTCGCGCAGGTCGAACTGGCGCCGCTGCGCGCTGCTGCGGTCCACCGCCACCTGCTTGAAGCTGCGTATTAGCTCGGCGGCGCGCGCCAGATTGCGCGCCAGCAGCTGGTCGGCCTCGGTGATGCTGGCCAGCAGGCCGTCCAGCATGGAACGCTTCAGCGGCCCCAGGGCCAGGTCTTGCTGGAAGCGCCGCACCTTGTCGGCCAGCCCGCTGGAGACCGTCACCGCCACGCCGATGGGGGTGTTGAGCTCATGCGCCACGCCCGCCACCAGCGCGCCCAGCGAGGCCAGCTTCTCGGCCTCCACCAGCTCGGCCTGGGCCTCGCGCAGCTGCGCCCCCAGGGCCTGTTCATGTGCCAGCAGCTGCTGGCGCTCGGCCACCGAGTTGCGCAGGCGGCGCAGCTGGTCGCCCACCTCGGCGTAGTCGCCGGACAGCTGGTGGGCCTCGGGGCTGAGTGTCAGTTCGCCCTCGGAGAGCCTGGCGATGCCGTCGGCCACCACCGCCAGCGGCCGCAGCACGCGCGTGAGCACCAGCCGGATCGCCAGCAGCATCAGCGCCAGGCCCAGCAGGGCCAGCAGTAGCCCCCAGGCCGAGGCCCAGCGGCCCCAGGCGCGCCCGCTGTTCAGCTCGCTGTCGGCGACGCGCACCTGCAGGTCCAGCAGGGCCGAGAGCGTGGTGTTGAGCGGGCGCAGCTGCAGCATGTAGCGGCTCGCGGCATCCGGCGGCCGCTCGGCCCCCAGCAGGGTCTGCAGCGCGCCCAGCTGCTGGCCGGCGGTTTCGGCCAGGGCGCTCTCTTCCGCCGTCAGGTAGGTGGCCAGGTATTTGCGCCAGAGTGCGTTCTGCTCGCGCACCAGCTCGTTCAGCAGCTGCTGTTGCAGCGCGCCGTCGGCGCCGCCGCCGAGGGTCACCGGCACGTCGACGTTGAGCAGCTGGCTGATGCGCTGCAGGTCGCGCAGCGGCACCACGCGGTCGGCGTAGACGGTGGCCAGCTGCCGCGTCAGCAGCTGGCTGGCGAGCAGGCCCGAGGCCACCGCCAGCAGCAGCAGCGCGCCCAGCCACCACAGCAGGCCCTGCAGGGTGCGCTGCACCGAGCGGTCGAGACTGCGTTGCAATACCACCATGCCCGGGCTTCCTGCGCTTGCGGATGTTCGATTCTGAGGCCTGGCCCATGCCAGTTGGCTTGGTGGGAACGAGTATGCTGCGCGCCCTTGAAAGTGCGAACATCGGCGGCCACGCCAGCCTTCATCCATGCCCATCCAGCCCGCCCGCAAATCCACCCATCGCCGCCGCGGCGCCGAGCGCGACGAGCTGCGCGAGCAGATCCTGCAGGCGGTGGGGCGTCTGCATCTGGAGGGCGGCTACGGCGCCGTGACGATGCGCGGCGTGGCCCAGGCGGTGGGCATCTCGGCGATGTCGCTGTACCGCTATTTCCCCAACAAGTCGGCGCTGCTGGAGCAGGTCTGGGGCGAGGTGCTGGAGGCCTCGCTGCAGGAGGCGCGCACGCGCAGCAAGGCGGGCGAGGCGCCGATCCAGCGCCTGCGCCTGCTGTACGCGGCCTATGTGCGCTTCTGGATGGAGCGGCCACAGGACTTCAAGCTGGTGTTCGACCCCTGCAATGAGATTGCGCCCAGCTTCCTGGCCGCCGGCCCGGCCTCGGGCTTCCGGCGCGAATGCGAGACCCTGATCGATGCCTGCCTGGGGCCGGACGCCACACCGGCGCAGCGCCAGCTCGCCCACGACCTGTGCCGGCTGAAGGTGATCGGCTATCTGTTCACCAATATCGGCATGTCCACCAAGCCCAGGCTGGCGCCCGCACAGCTGCTGGACGGCATGCTGGACGACCTCGAGCAGCAGCTGCTGCGTGCGCGCGTCGCGGCCGACGCGCCGGCCTGAAACCCAAGACCCCCGCAGAGCGCACAAGGCCTTGCCAGGCCCGCACAAACCCTGAAGTGAACGTGTAGCGTACGCGTTACTATAAATCCAAGATCGGGTCTTGCCGCAACGGCGCGGCGGGCTCATGGGTTTGACAGGGAAAGGTTGTGCAGGTGAATCAGCTGAAGATATCGACCCGTCTCCACCTCCTGGTTGGCATGCTGCTGACCCTCATGCTGCTGGTGGGCGGCACCGGTCTGGCGGGGCTGACGCGGGCCGACGAGGGCCTGCAGCGGGTCTATGAGCGCAGCGCCGAACCCATGGCCCTGGTGGCCGAGATCCAGGAGCGCCTGTTGCGCAACCGCCTGGCGCTGGCGGTGGCCCTGGTGACGCCCGACGAAGCCACCATCGCGCGCAGCGTGGTCGAGGTGGAGGGCAATATCCAGGCCATCAGCGCGCTGTGGACGCGCTATATGGCCAGGGCCCATGAGCCCGAGGAGCGCGCCCTGGCGCAGCAGTTTGCCGAGCATCGCCAGCGCTTCGTCAGCGCGGGCCTGCTGCCGACGCTGGCGGCCCTGAAGGCGGGCGACATCGCCGGCGCCAACCGCCTGGTGGTGGAGGCGGTGCGGCCGCACTATGTGGCGGTGGGCACCGACATCCAGGCCCTCATGCAGCTGCTGCTGCGCGGCGCGCAGACCGAGCATGCGCAGGCGCAGCAGCGTCACGCCAGCATCCGCAATCTGTCCATCGGCCTGGGCCTGGCCGGGCTCTTGCTGGCGGTGGGCTTCGGGCGCCTGCTGGTGCGCAGCATCGGCGGCTCGCTGGAGCAGGCCATCGCGGCCTCCGATGCGGTGGCGCGCGGCGACCTGACGGCGCGCGTCGAGGTGCAGGGCCGCCACGAGATCGCGCGCCTGCTGGCCTCGCTGGAGCGCATGCGCGCCAGCCTGGCCACCGTGGTGGCGGGCGTGCGGCGCGATGCCGAGGGCGTGGCCACCGCCAGCACCCAGATCGCGCAGGGCAATAGCGATCTCTCCAGCCGCACCGAGGAGCAGGCCTCGGCGCTGCAGCAGACCGCCGCCTCGATGGAGCAGCTGGGCTCCACCGTGCAACAGAACTCCAGCAATGCGCGCCAGGCCGACCAGCTGGCGCGCGACGCCACCGAGGTGGCGGTGCGCGGCGGCCAGATGGTGGCCGAGGTGGTGCAGACCATGCAGGGCATCAACGAGAGTTCGCGCCGCATCGGCGAGATCATCGCGGTGATCGACAGCCTGGCCTTCCAGACCAATATCCTGGCGCTGAATGCCGCGGTGGAGGCGGCGCGCGCCGGCGAGCAGGGGCGCGGCTTCGCGGTGGTGGCCGGCGAGGTGCGCAATCTGGCGCAGCGCAGCGCCCAGGCGGCGCGCGAGATCAAGGAGCTGATCCTGGCCAGCCTGGCGCGTGTGGATCAGGGCAGCGCGCTGGTGGGCAAGACCGGCGCGGCGGTGGAGGAGCTGGTGGAGGCGATCCACCAGGTCAGCGCCGTGGTGGGCGGCATCAGCGCCGCCAGCCTGGAGCAGAGCGCCGGCGTGGCGCAGATCGGGGCCGCGGTGGGCCAGATGGACCGCGCCACCCAGCACAACGCCGCGCTGGTGGAGGAGACCGCCGCCGCCGCCGACAGCCTGAAGCAGCAGGCACGCCAGCTGGTGCAGGCGGTGGAGGTGTTCCGGCTGGGCGATGCACCCGCCCACGGGCACGGCGACTGAATGTCGGGCAGCACCGCCTGGCTGATCGCGGTGGCGCTGGCCGCGGCGCTGGCGCTGGCCTTGCTGCTGGTGAAGCTGGCCTACCGGGCCGGCCGGCGGCGCGCGCCCGAGGGCCCCAGCTCGCGCCTGCCGGGGCTGGAGTCGGGGGCCTCGGCACACCGGCGCGTGCGCCTGGCCATCTATGTGGTGTTGCTGGCCGCGGCCGGCCATGCGGCCCTGCTGGCCTGGCAGGCCGATGCCTCGCTGCAGCGCCGCCAGGCCGAAACCGAGGCCGCCAATCTGGCCGGCATGCAGCGCATGCACAGCCAGCGCATCGGCCGCATCGCCTCGCTGCTGGGCCAGCTGCCGGGCGAGCAACTGGCCAGCCAGGCCGAGCTGCGCGCGGTGCTGGAGCGCGCCGATCGCGATGCGCGTGTGCTGCAGGAATTCCTGTACGCGGGCTCGTCGCGGCTGGGCTCGGCGCTGGCGCTGGACGCGGCCGTGCTGGCCGGCTGGGAGGAGACGCGCACTGCGCTCTACCGCCAGGCCGAGGCGCTGCTGCAGGCCGCGCCGCAGCGCGGCAGCGCGCGGGTCGCGACCCTGCAGCAGGCGGTCGAGCCGGCGCTGCTGGCGGCCGAGCGCCTGGTGCTGGCGCTGGAGCAGGCCACCGAGGCCAGGCAGCGCAGCGCGGTGACCTTGGCCAAGGTCTGGGCCGCCGCCACCGTCAGCCTGCTGATCGCGCTGGCGGTGATCGTGGCCGAGCCCACCGCCCGCGCGGTGCGCTCGCAATACCTGAAGCTGGCGACGCAGGCACGCGAGCTGGAGCGCCTGGCCCTGGTGGCCGAGCTCACCACCAATGCCGTCATGATCACCGATGGCCGCCAGCGCCTGGTGTGGGTCAACGAGGCCTTTTCGCGCCTCACCGGCTACCGCCTCGGCGAGGCCCTCGGGCACAGCATGGCCGGGCTGCTGCAAAGCCAGCCGACCGAGCAGGCGGCGCTGGCCCGCCTGCAGACCGCCGTGCAGGCCGGGCGCGGCGCGCGCGCCCAGGTGCTGAACCGCCGCAAGGATGGGCGCGAGCTCTGGCTCGACATCGACATGCAGCCGCTGCGCGATAGCGCCGGCGCGGCCGAGGGCTTTGTGGCGGTGGCCGCCGATGTCACCGAGCGCCGCCGTGCCCAGGCCGATCTGCGCATCGCCGCGATCGCCTTCGATTCGCTGGAGGCGATCGCGATCACCGACGCCGCGCAGAGCATCCTGCGCGTCAACCCCGCCTTCACGCGCATCACCGGCTACAGCGCCGCCGAGGCGCATGGCCGCGTGGTGGGGCGCCTGCTGCGCTCGGGCCGGCACGAGCCGGCGTTCTACGAGGCGATGTGGCGCCAGCTGAGCGCCGAGCGCCACTGGCAGGGCGAGGTCTGGAACCGCCGCAAGAACGGCCAGGTCTATCCGGAATGGCTCAGCATCACCGCGGTGACCGACGAGGACGGCGCGGTGGCCAACTATGTGGCGGTGTTCACCGACATCACGCAGAAGAAGCTGGCCGACGAGACCATCCATAACCTGGCCTTCTACGACGCCCTCACCGAGCTGCCGAACCGCCGCCTGATGCGCGACCGCCTCGGCCAGGTGCAGGCCTCCAGCGTGCGCCACCTGCGCCCGGCGGCGGTGCTGTTCATCGACCTCGACCACTTCAAGGAGCTCAACGACACGCGCGGCCACGACGTCGGCGACCGCCTGCTGGTGGAGGTGGCGCGCCGCCTGCAGGCGACGGTGCGCGTCAACGACACGGTGGCGCGCCAGGGCGGCGACGAGTTCGTGGTGATCCTGCCCGACCTGAGCGAGACGCCCGAGCAGGCGGCGGTGGACGCCGAGACGGTGGCCGAGAAGGTGCGCGCCGTGCTGACCCGGCCCTATGCGCTGGACGAGCATGAATGGCACAGCACCGCCAGCATCGGCATCAGCATGCTGTACGGCAACGAGGTCTCGCTGGACGAGATCCTCAAGCGTGCCGACATCGCCATGTACGAGGCCAAGCGCTCGGGCCGCAACGCGATCCGCTTCTTCGACCCGGCCACGCATGCGGCGATGGCAGCGCGCATCGCGCTGGAGGCCGATCTGCGCCACGCGCTGCCGCAGGGCGAGTTCAGGCTGCACTACCAGCTGCAGGTCGACCAATGGCGGCAGCCGGTGGGCGCCGAGGTGCTGCTGCGCTGGCAGCATCCGCGCCGCGGCATGGTGGCGCCGGGCAGCTTCATCGCGCTGGCCGAGGACACCGACCTGATCTCGCCGATCGGCCATTGGGTGCTGCGCGAGGCCTGCCAGCAGCTGCGCCGCTGGGCCGATGCGCCGGCCACGCGCGAGCTGCAGCTGGCGGTGAATGTCAGCGCCCGCCAGTTCAGGCAGATCGATTTCGTCGAGCAGGTGCGCGGCGTGCTGGAGAGCAGCGGTGCCAATCCGCGCCTGCTCAAGCTGGAGCTGACCGAGAGCCTGGTGCTGGTCAACCTGGCCGACACGCTGGCCAAGATGCAGGCCATCAATGCGCTGGGGGTGCGCTTCGCGATCGACGACTTCGGCACCGGCCAGAGCTCGCTGGCCTACCTGACCCGCCTCAGCCTGGACCAGCTCAAGATCGACCAGACCTTTGTGGCCAGCATGCTGGGCTCGCACACCGACGCCGTGATCGTGCAGACCATCATCGGCATGGCCAAGAGCCTGGGCCTGGAGGTGATTGCGGAGGGTGTGGAGACCGAGGAGCAGCTGGCCTTTCTGGTGCGCAACGGCTGCCGCCGCTTCCAGGGCTATCTGCTGGGGCGGCCGGTGCCGATCGAGCAGCTGGAGCTGCAGCTGGCCGGCGCGGTGCCGGCCGAGGCCGCCGATTGAGCGGCGGGCCGAGCGGCTGGCCGCCGGCCCCACGCTCCCTCAGGCTCACTCAGGCTCACTCAGGCGGCCTGCCGGAGCTCGTCGAACAAGCCCATGTCGGCGCGGCCCATCAGCGCTTCGATGTCGAGCAGGATCAGCATGCGCTCGTTGGCCGTGCCGATGCCGGTGATGAAGCCGGTGTCGACCAGTCCGGCGCTGAGCTGAGGGGTCGGCCGAATGGCCTCGCCGCCCAGGTCAAGCACGTCCGACACCGAGTCGACCACGGCACCGACGACGCGCTGACCGATGTTCAGCACCACGACGACGGTGAGGGCCGAGTACTCGGCCTGCGCGAGGCCGAACTTGAGGCGCAGGTCGACGATGGGCACGATGACGCCGCGCAGATCGATCACGCCCTTGAGGAAGGCCGGCGCATTGGCGATGCGGGTGGGCGCCTCGTAGGAGCGGATCTCCTGCACCTTGAGGATGTCGATGCCGTATTCCTCGGCGCCGAGCTTGAAGCTCAGGTACTCGCGCTTCTGGGCGGTGTGGCTGGCGATGGCTTGCATGCGGCGGCCCTCAGAAACTGGCCCAATCGGCGCCGGCCGTTGCCGGCACGGGCTGCTGGCGCGGCGCCGGGCGCGCCGCGGCCGGCTTGGCAGCGGCACGCGCGGGCGTGGCGGGCAGGGCGGGCTTGTGCGGGGCGGGCGCGGCATGGCCCACGTCGAACACGGCGACGGTGTCGGCCAGGCGCGCGGCCTGCTGCTGCATGCTGTCGGCGGCGGCCGCCGATTCCTCCACCAGCGCGGCGTTCTGCTGCGTCACCTGGTCCAGCTGCTGGACCGCATCGCTGATCTGGGCCAGGCCCTTGGATTGCTCGACGCTGGCCTCGGAGATTTCACCCACCAGATCGTTCACCCGGCGCACCTGGCTGACGATGTCGTCCATGGTGCGGCCGGCTTCGGCCACCAGGGTGGCGCCGCTGTCGACCTTCTCCACGCTCTGCTGGATCAGGGTCTTGATCTCCTTGGCTGCTTGGGCCGAGCGCTGGGCCAGGGTGCGCACCTCGCCGGCCACCACCGCGAAGCCGCGGCCCTGCTCGCCGGCACGGGCGGCCTCCACCGCGGCATTCAAGGCGAGGATGTTGGTCTGGAAGGCGATGCCGTCGATCACGCCGATGATGTCGGCGATCTGGCGCGAGCTGTCGGTGATGCCCTGCATGGTACTGACCACCTGCGACACCACATGCCCGCCCTTGGCGGCCACATCGGTGGCGCCGGCCGCCAGCTGCGAGGCGGCGCGGGCGTTGTCGGCGTTCTGGTTGACGGTGGAGGTCAGCTGCTCCATCGAGGCCGCGGTCTGCTGCAGATTGGAGGCCTGCTCCTCGGTGCGCTGGCTCAGGTCCACATTGCCGCTGGCGATCTGGGTCGAGGCGGTGCTGACGGATTCGACCCCGACGCGCACCTGGCCAACCACCTCGCGCAGCCGGGCCACCATATGGCCGAGGGCACGGGTCAGCTGGGCCACCTCGTCGCGGCCGGTGGCGTGCGGGCTGTGGGTCAGGTCACCGCCGGCCACGGCCTCGGCAAGCTGCACGGCGGCGGCCAGGGGCACGGCGATCAGGCGGCTGATGAACCAGGCGAAGGCCACGGCCACGGCGACGGCCAGCAGCACGGCGGCGATCACGCCATTGCGGCCGGCCTCGAACATCTGCCGGGCCTGCTCGGCGTCGTGCCGGGCTTGCTCGTCGTTGTAGTCGGCCAGCTTCTGCACGCGCGTCAGGGTGTCCTCGAAGTGGCGCAGGCCATCCTTGCCGGCGATGTATTCGCGCGCCTCCTCATGTTGGCCGGCCTGCAGCATCGGTGCCAGCTTGGCCGAACGCTCGAGGTAGGACTGCCAGCCGGCGATCGCCTCGTCGTAGAGCTTGCGCTCCTGCGCGTCGGCGATGGCCTCGGCGTAGGACTTGCGGGCCGCCTCGAAACTCGTCTTGACCTGCTCCAGGCGCGCCAGCATCTCGTCGCGCTCGGCATCGGTGCTGACCAGGGCACGGTACTCGCGGGTGCGGTAGCGGTTCGCCGCCTCGGCCATCTTCAGGCTGTCGCGTACCCCGGCCAGGCGCAAGCTCAGGATCGATTCGGCCTGCCCGTAGACCTTGGACAACTGGACCACCGACAGGCCGCCCAGCAGCAGCATCAGGGCCAGCACGACGCCGAAGGCAAGGCTCAGCTTGCCGCGCACGGTGAGGGAGTTCATCAGCTTCATCACAGTCCTCTCAATCGCGCGGGCTCGCCGCGCCGGATGGGCGCTCGACCTGCGCCCGGGTGGTTGATGTGGATCAGTGTCGGCTGATGCGCTGTAAACGTACAGGAACTTTTACACGTAAACATACGACAATGTTTACGCGCTAACGATAGACTGCCGGCATGACGACAATCAAAAGCAAGCCCGCACCCAGCCGCGCCCGGGTCAGGCGCGGCAATCTGGAAGACGCGGAGCAGCTGCGCAAGGAGTTGGTGGACGCGGCGCTGGCGCTGTTTGCCGATGGCGGCCTGGAGGCGGTGTCGATCCGCTCGGTGTCGGCCCGGGTCGGCGTGTCGCCCATGGCCATGTATCGCTACTTTGCCGACAAGGCCGAGCTGCTGAGCGGCGTCTCGGCCTTTGCGCAGCAGGGCAGCTACGAGTACACGCAGAAGGTGGTGACGCGCGCGCGCGGTGGCCGGGCCCGACACCGCGCCGCCATCGAGGCCTTTCTGGATTACTGGGAGTCGCACCCTGACCAGTACTGCCTGGTGTACGGCTTCAGCGAGATCGGCCCGGCGCGCGAGGCCAAGTCCAGGCTCGGCCCGCCGCCCAAATACGCCGACTACCTGGCCTACCAGACGCTCGTCACCGAGGCGCTGGCGCGCGAGATCGGCGCGCCGCTCACCCATGTGAAGCTGGCCCAGGATCTGCGCATCGCGATGCTGCTGGGCTATCTGCACGGCACCATGGTGTTCAGGCGCTACCCCTGGAGCGAGCCCGCCCAGCTGCGTGAGGCCTATGTGGAGCAGGTGCAGCAGGCCGTGGAGCGCTGCCTGCTGCAAGGCCCGGCCGCGGCCTCGCGCTGAGGTGCGCGCAGGCGCTAGCATCTGGTTCATCACCAGGGAGCCCAGGGCTCGGACAGGGGAGGTGGCGATGAGGCACTGGGCACCGCGGCTGCTGATGGTTCCGCTGACCCTGGCGGTCATGCTGGCGCATGGCGCCGAGTCGGTCCCGGCCATCGCCGATGGCAAGCGTGGCGACTATGTGTTCCTCGAGAAGGCGCGCCAGCGCTGGCGCCTGTGTGCCGTGCTGCCCCACGCGCTGGATCGCTTCTTCTGGGCGGTGGCCTACGGCCTGGACAAGCAGGCCGGCGCGCTGGGCGTCGACGTGGGCATCGCCCAGGCGGGCGGCTACGGCAACCTCGCGGAGCAACGCCGCCTGGTCGCCGAATGCGTGGCCGATGGCGCCGACGCGGTGCTGCTCGCGGCCATCGACCCGGCCGCCTTCAAGGACGAGCTGGAGCTGCTGGCCGCGCAGCGCATCAAGGTGATCGACCTGGTCAACGGCCTGGACGGCGAGTCGGTGGCCGCACATTCGCATCAGGACTACGCCGACACGGGCGCGACGGTGGCGCGTTATGTGATGGCCCTCGCGAACGCTGAGGGCGCGGGGCAGGCCTGGCGCGTGGGCTGGTTCCCGGGCCCTGGCAATGCGCGCTGGTCCAAGGGCTTCGACGCCGCCATTCGCAAGGCCTTTGCGGCCCAGCGCCCGGCCCGGCACGCCCTGGTCGAGGGCGGCTGGGGCGCCACCTCGATGCGGGTGCAGAGTTCGCTGGTCAGGGCCTTGCAGGAGACGCAGCCGGTGGAGGTGATCCTGGCCAATGCGGTGGCCGCCGAGTTCTCGGCACGCTTCTACAAGGGGCGGCCCCGGGCGCCGCGCTACATCGTCTCGACCTATGCCTCGGACGGCGTGATCAATGCGATGAAGGCAGGCGAGATCGCCGCCATGATGGCCAATGCGCCCGTGACGGAGGCACGCATCGCGGTCGATCTGGCGGTACGGGCGCTGGAGGAGCGTGCGTTCCCGAGGCTGGTGAGCGTTCCGGCCCGGCTCGTCACGCAGGCCAATCTGGCCAGCTTCCAATCAGAGGAGGCCGTGGCGCCGGTGGGCCTGCGCATCCCCCTCAAGAAGTTGCCTCCCAGGGCGGGGGCTGTGTCGCCCTGAGCGCTATAGGAGCAATGCGGTCTATGCAGTCACAGGTCGGGCGTCGATCGCTCCGGACGCGCGACTGTTCTGGCAGAGCCGCGGTACAGCGAGCTCGGCTCAATGCCTAATACCTTGCAGGGCGAGGCCTTCGACAACCTGCGACGGTCATGCTTCGCGTCTGAATGAACCGCCCTGTGTGGTGCTTCATCGCAACTATCTGACGCGGGCATCTGGAGGCCATACATGGTCTGCCCGTATCAATGCGCGATATCTGTTTTCTGCGAGGTCAAGCACGAACAGGGCTTTGAGCATCCGGTCGGTGCTGCGGTCTTGCCCGAGCACATAGCGCTGGAGCGCACGGCTATACAGTTCCCTGGCCGACATCAGGCGCAAGCAGGTGCGTTGCGCGTCGCTGGATTGCATGATGTTGTGGGTCATCGCCTTCTCCCTGATCTTGGCAAACGTGGCGGGATCACGGGTCCAGTCGTGCCTGACCATGTCACCGCGAATGCCGATCGAATGGAACATTAGGCCTTGCGTGACGAGCAGATATTGATCAGCGTCAGCGTCAAGCGCGCTCTTTTCCCGCATGGAGGCATTGCTTGTTGCTGCCCATCGGCCGAGGTAGCATGAAGTCAACGGTTAGCTGCGTGACGCTGAGTTGCGGCGGTGTGGGCGCTTGCCACCTGGCAAGCTGCAAAGGGATGGAATGCCTCAGCAGGCAACCGGGCGCATTCAGCGAGTCCCACAACATGGCCTACTTCACCAATCAGCAGTTGCAATCGGCTATCGCGCAACTTGATCAGGCGATTTACAACCACGAGCAGTGGTACAAAAACCTGCTCCGTGTGTTGATTGCCCATGTGCCGCCGGATGCGCCCGATATGTTGCCCGATGCGCATCGTCGCTGTCGCTTCGGACAGTGGTACGAGAGCCTGCCGGCGGCGTTCTTGAACGATCACCAGACCTTTGGCTCCTTGGGGCAGGCGCACGAGAAGATGCATGCCAAGGCGCACGGCCTGCTTCAACGCGTCGTCGATGAGCTGCCGATTTCGTCCAGCGACTTGGATCAATTCACCAATGTGCTGGACCGGATGCGGCTGGAGGCCCAGGCGCTGCGGCATGAACTCGCCGACCTGGCTTCCAACCGAGATCCCCTCACCGGCGCCAGAACGAGGGCCGGCCTGCTGGTGGATCTGCGCGAACAGCATGCGCTCGTTCGACGAGGCGTGCAGCCTTGCGCTTTGATCATGCTCGACATCGACCATTTCAAACTCGTCAACGACGAGCACGGGCACATGGCGGGGGACGCGGTCATCGTCTCGCTGGTGCAATGCGTGCAAACGCTGCTGCGACCCTACGATCGAATCTACCGATACGGCGGGGAGGAGTTCCTGCTCAGCCTGCCCAATACGAACCTGGATCAGGCCGCCGGCGTGGCCCGTCGAATGTGCGCTGCAATTGCGGCTCAGAGCATTCGGATTGACAACGCGGGTCATTCCGTCCATGTGACTGCGTCCCTTGGCGTCGCTTTGATCGAACCCCCGCTGTCGGTCGAAGATGCCATCGATCGTGCCGACAAGGCGATGTACGAGGCCAAGGCAGCTGGCCGCAACCGCGTGGCTGTTGCGGCTTGATGAGCGCGTCTATCCAGGCCCAGCAACGCCACCGCCACCGTGCTGCCCTGGCTGCAACAGCCAAGGCCGTGAGCGACCCTTGGCTACTATTGCGCCGCTGCCACCACATCGCGGCCAGCTGGCGCAACCCACTCCAGCAAAGTCTCCGCCAGCTGGCGAGGGTCTATCGGCTTGGGTACATGGGCGTTCATGCCGGCGGCCAAGCATTCCTGCCGGTCCTCCTCCATGGCGGCGGCGGTCATGGCGATGATGGGCAGGTGGACGGCTTGCGGGAGGCTGCGGATCACGCGGGTCGCTTGGGTACCGTCCATATCGGGCATCTGCATGTCCATCAGCACGACGTCGAAGTGCTCCCGCTTGACCCAGTCCACGGCCTCCTGGCCATTGTTGGCCACCGTCACCGTCAGGCCCGCCAACTCCAGGAATGCGCTGGCCACCTGCTGGTTAACGATGTTGTCCTCGGCCAGGAGCACGCGCGCACCGCGGATCGCCAACATGGTCTCGGCCAGGCTGGCCTTGCGCTCGCACGCCGGCATCGGTACAACTCCATCGCCATGCTGCAGCCGGACGATGGCATCGAACAGGCGCGATGGCGTGATGGGCTTGAGCACCACGGCCACGGCCGGCAGGCCTCGGACGGCCTCCTCCACCTGTTCGTGCAGCTGCTGCGTACACATGAGCACAACCCCCAGGGGCGCCTTGCTGGTTTGGGCCACGACGCCGCGCGCTTGCTCCACAAAATCCAGGCCGGCCGTCTTCCAATCCAGCAGCAACAGCTCGTACGGCGCCCAGTGGTCGGCGCGACGCAGCTTCAGCAAGGCATCGTCGGCGAAGGAGGCAGTGCCGACCTGGAAGCGCCAGCTCTGCAACACCTGCTGCAGAATCAGGCGCGCGGTGGGCTGACTGTCGACCACCAGGGTGCGCATGCCGTGAATGCGATGCAGGTCAATGCGCTCGACCGCCTTGCCAGCCAGGCCGAAGCCGGCCGTAAAGCTGAAGCAACTGCCTTCGCCGAGCGTGCTGCTCACCGAGATGCCGCCGCCCATCATCTCGACCAGACGCTTGCAGATTGCCAAGCCGAGGCCAGTGCCGCCGTATTTGCGCGTCACCGACTGATCGGCCTGCTCGAAGACCTGGAACAGCCGGCTCGCTTGCGAGCCTGACAGGCCGATGCCCGTATCGCGCACCGTGAAACGCACTTCGATCCGATTTTCCGTGCGCGTCAGGGCTTCGGCGCCAATCACGATCTCACCGCGTGGCGTGAACTTGATGGCATTGCCGACCAGGTTGTTGAACACCTGGGTCAAGCGCAATGCGTCCCCGAGCAGGCGGTGCGGGATGTTCTCGTCTATTTCAAAGAACAGTTCCAGGCCGGACTCCTCGAGCTTCGCGGAGAACAGATTGCCGACGTTCTCGATGGTTTCCTCCGGGCTGAATTCCTCGGTCTCCAACGTGACCTTGCCGGCCTCGATCTTGGAGTAGTCAAGAATGTCGTTGAGCAGGCCGAGCAGGGCCTTGGACGAGGTCTGCACCTTGCTGAGATAGTCGCGCTGTTGGCGGTCCAGTTCGGTCTCCAGGACCAGATGGGTCAGGCCGATGATGGCGTTCATCGGCGTGCGGATCTCGTGGCTCATGCTCGCAAGGAAAAGGCTCTTGGCCTGGGTGGCGGCCTGGGCGGCATCGCGGGCCGCCATCAGTTCCACGCTCTTGCGATGCTCGTCCGCATGGGCTTGCACCAGGCGGGCATAGAGCATGCCGTTCTCCAAAAGCAGTTCCAGCAGCACCACGCTGCATGCCAGCAGCCCATAGATGCGGCCGGCATAGAAGCCGAGGTCGTAGCGCCCGGCATTCAGCATGGCCGAGAGTGCGATGTCGAACAACCAGGCAGCCAGCACCACCATCAACCAGAGGTCCAGCACCGCGTAAGGCCGCCGCCGCAACAGGGCCAGCAGCGCCACCAGGCTGAACAACCAGACCGTACCTACCGTGGCCAGCATGGCCGGCGTGTAGTGATTGCCGTCCATGATGGCCGGCAGCAGGCCCTGGCCGCGTGTGGCCAGGCCGATCGCGCCCAGGCCCAGTGTGATCGCCAACAGGGGCACCGTCACCGCGAGGCGGGCGGTTGCGCTGGTCGGGCCCGCGCGTCGCAGCAGGGCATAGCCCAACACGAACAGCGGGAAGCCGCTGTGCCAGAACATATAGATCCAGGCGGTGCTCTGCGGGCCCGCACCGAGCAGGCCCGTGGCGGCGAACAGGCCCGGGAAGCTGAGCGCGTGCCCGATGGTCAGCAGCGCAGAAAACAAATAGCCCGAGGCCAGCACCAGCAGCGCCGGTGAACGCAGGATGCGGTACTGCCCGAACAAGAGTACGGCCGTGATCAGATCGATCATGACCAACGCCGATTCATAGATGGGAATGAAGGCGGCCACCGGCGCCAGCTTCAGCGTGGCCTGCGGGGCCAGCACGGCGAAGCTCAGCACCGATATCAGCAGCACGGCGAGTGCACGGCGAAGCTGGGCACGGTCAGCGGCCTGGGTCAGCAAGAACGCCGCGGGCATGGCTGCTTGGCCATTTGCCGCCTCGGGCGAAGCGGCGCCCTCGGCCGGGGCAATACGCCAGAATCTCATGTCAGCCTCCCTGATGCCTGGGCACGGCATCAACAGCAAACCAGGAATCTTGTCTAGGCAGTGATCGGGCCGTGGACGGGTATCCAGACATGGAAACAGCTGCCTTGATCGGGCGTCGACTCGACTTCGATGCGCCCGCCATGCTTTTGCACAATCGAAAACGAGAGCGACAGCCCAAGCCCGGTGCCCTGGCCGACGGGCTTGGTGGTGAAGAAGGGCTCGAAGATACGGCGCCGCGTTTCCTCGCTCATGCCGCAGCCACTGTCCCGCACCGAGATGCAAACGGTATCGCCGTGTACACGTGTCGTTAGCGTGATGACGCCGCGCTCCACAATGGCGTGAGCGGCATTCACGATCAGATTCATGAAGACCTGGTTGAGCTGGGCCGCCAGACAGCGCACCGCCGGCAGCTCGCCATAGTCTTTGCGCACTTCGGCCTTGTACTTGACCTCGTTCATCACCACATTGAGCGTGGATTCCAGGCCGGCGTTGATGTCGGCCTCCTGCCAGTCGGATTGATCCACGCGCGAGAAGTCCTTCAGATCCTGAACGATCTTTTTCACGCGCACCAGGCCGTCGTCGCTCTCGCTCAGCAACTGGGGCAGGTCTTCGGCAATGAAGTCCATGTCAACCGCCTGCCTGAGGTCGGCGAGTTCCTTGCCAATGCTTGGGGCTTGCTGGCTCAGATCGAGCTTGGCGTAATAGTTCAGCAGGCTGAACATGGCCTCCACATAGCGCCTGAGCGTGCCCAGGTTGGAGCTCACAAAGCCGATCGGGTTGTTGATCTCATGCGCCACGCCGGCGGCCAGTTGCCCGATCGACGCCATCTTTTCCGACTGCAGCAGCTGGTTCTGCGCCTCCTCCAGGCGCGCATTGGTTTCCTTGATGCGCTCGAAGTTGCGCTGCAACTCACCCTGTACGCGCCTGACCTCGGTGCGGTCCTGCAGCAGCCACCACGTGCCCGCCTTGGGTGCATGGGGATCGGCCACATAGGCAATCATCTGCACCCAGATCTTGTTGCCCTTGGCGGTGCACATCTCCATCTCGTGCAGCAGCGACTCTCCCCGCGACAGCACCGGGTAGGCGACCCGCCCCAGCTCCTCGTAGGCCGCATCGCTGTCAAAGAAGTCGCGGCTGACCATGCCGACCGGCGAACGGCCGTCCAGTTCGAAGATCTCGCTGAACATCTTGTTGCCGCGTGTGATGCGCTGCTGGCTGGTGGCGATGATGCCCACCGAGGCGTTTTCCAGAAACGCCTCCAGCTCCTGGTGCATGCCTATCATCTCGGCGGTGCGGTCTGCCACCATGAGTTCCAATTCGTCGCGGTGCTTGCGCATGGCCTCTTCCGCCAGATGTCGGGGCGTCACGTCTTGCAGGGTCTCGATCGCCCCGGCCAGCTTGCCGTGGGCATCCGTCAGCGGCGCTGCGGTGAAGTGGAGCCAGCGTCCACCTTCGCCAAATTCGGGGAAAAATATCTCGGCCTCGAAGGCGCCGGCAATCACGGCCGAGGGCCAGCACTGGCTGCCGTAGAGCTGGCCGCGCAAGGCTTCCGCCGTTCCATCGACGATGAGGTCCGCCAGCACCGGCCGTCGTTCGGGATAGAAGGCCGTCCAGACCTTGGCCTGACCCATCATGGCGCTCGCTTCGATGCCGGTGAGGGCGGCGCAAGCGGCGTTCCACTGCGTGACACGGTGCCCCGCGTCGATCACGAAGGTCGCCACCGGGATGTTCTCGATGATCTGGTGCAGCACCCTGCCCATGTCCAGCAGGCTGCCTTGCACATGGCGGATGTCGCTGAGATCCTGGCAGGTGACGACGGCGAGCACCTGCCCGTCCACCTGCACCCGGCGTGTACTCAGCTCCACATAGCGCAAGGCACAACTGGCGGTGAGCGCTTCCACCTCGAACGCCGGCAACTCGCCGGACTCGCTCAGGCAGCGTTGGCCGTAGTAGCGCAGCGCCGCCTGACCTGCTGGCGTGGCCCAGGCATAGAAATCCATCTCCTGCAGAGCCGTCTGCGTATAACCCAGCAGGCGCCGCATGGCCGCGTTCGCGAACAGCAGCTTCTTGCCGGCATGCACGAGGCAGGGCGAGCTCACGGCCTCCAGCGCGGAGCGGAACTCCGCGCTTGGACACAGCACGCTGGCCTCGGACGGCTGCAGGGTCGTCATAGTCTGACGTCTCCGGGGTCTTCCAGGATGAAGGAGCCATCCGGCCCCCAGTTGACGTGGGTAATGCCCGGCTCCAGGCGCTCGAGTCGGCGCAGCTCGGCCTCCTGGGCGCTGAGCCGGCCCTGCTGCTGCCGCACCAGATCGGCAAGGCGCTGGTTCTCGAGATGGAGATCGCGGATCTTGAGGATCTGGCGCATGCTGCACAGCAGGTCGTGGTCGTTCCAGGGCTTGGACACAAAGCGGGTGATCCCGGCTTCGTTGATGGCCGCCACCAAACCATTCAGATCGGCATAACCGGACAAGATGATGCGCGGGCAATCGGGCTGCAGCTGCCGCAGCGCCTGCAGGAACTCGACCCCGTTCATGCCGGGCATGCGGTAGTCGGACACCACCAGGGCGAACACGCATTCGCGCGCCCGCTCCAGCGCCAGGCGCGCATCGGTGAAGGTCTCCACCACATAGTTTTTCATCTGCGCGTCATGCAGGCCAAGCCGCAGCAGCCGGCTCAATGCGCTCAGCACCCCGGGTTCGTCGTCGACCAGCAAAATCCTGTCCGTCATATCAGCCCTTTCCGGTCAGCACAGTTTGGGGCAGCGGGCGCGGCGCCTGCTGGGCTTGATCCAGCTTGACATAGAGACTCATCTTGAGGCCCTCGCGCAGCGCGAACTCACGCACCTGGCGCACCACCCGGCTGTCAAACACAAAGCCCGCGGCCAGCAGCAAGGTGCCCTGCGGGCCGAGCAGGTCGCGCGCCAGCACCATGCCGGGTTCGATCTCGGCGGCCGACACCATGCGATCGGTGGGCTGCACGGCCGGCAGCTGGCTCAGCACGGCCTCGAAGGCCTCGACGACGGCTTGTTCATAGCGTGTGCCCGCGCCGCCCCGGATCGCGGCGGCAGCGGTCTCCGGCGTATAGCGCTTTTCAGCCAGGCGGCCGGCCTGCAGACCGTAGTAGTCGGCCACCAGGCCAAGCACCTGAGAGGGCAGCGGCAGCTCCTTGCCCGCCAGCCCATCCGGGAAGCCCTTGCCGTCGACGCGCTCGTGCTGTTGCCGCACATACTTGGCCACGCGCTGCAAATCGGCCAGCGGCAGGAGCGCGGCCTCGGCATTGAGCGTGTGCCGCTTGTAGCGCGCCAGGTTCTCGCCGCTCATGGCCGAGACCGGCTTGCGCAGCAGCGCGTCGGGAAAGCTGATCTTGCCCACCTCGTGCAGCAGGCCGGCCACAAACACGTCCTCTTCCGCCTGCGCGCCAAGCCGCAGCTGCTGCGCGACGCGGCGTGCCATCAGCCCGACCTGGCGCGAATAGCCTGCCAGGCTGCCATCGCGCAATTCCAGCAGGCCGGCAAAGACGTTGATGGAGAGCAGGAAGTTTTCATGCAGCTGGCCGTAGGCCTTGTTGAGCATGTCGTTGACCTGCTCAAGCTCCTGGGTGCGCGCCTTCACACGACCCTCCAGCGAGGCGTTGAGCGCCAGCAGCTCGGAATTCTGGCGCTGCGTCAGCTGCAGCAGGGCGCGATTCTCCTGCTCCAGACGTCGATGCTTGAGGCCGTCGCGCACCGCCAGCAGGATGTCCTGGTCGTCCCAGGGCTTGGAGATGTAGCGATGGATTTCGCCGCGGTTGATTGCGGCAATGGTGGAGCTGATGTCGGCATAACCGGTGAGCAGGATGCGCACCATCTCCGGCCAGCGCTGGCGCACGCGCTCGAGGAACTGCGCACCGTCCATCTCGGGCATGCGCATGTCGGACACCACCAGATCCACCGGCTCCAGCTCCAGCATCGCCAGCGCCGCCGGCCCGCTCTCGGCCAGCAGCACCCGGTAACCGTTGGGCCGGAACAAGCGCCGCAGGGCGCTCAGGATCGATGGCTCGTCGTCCACGAAGAGCACCACGGCTTGGGTGTTGGCGTCATCAACCATGCCTATTCCCCGCGTGAACCTTGGGCCTGCCGCAGTGGCAGGGTGATGCGAAAGCAGGTGCCAACGCCCAACTCGCTGTGCACCTGGATCTGGCCGGCATGTTTTTTGATGATGCCGTAGGCGAGCGACAAGCCCAGCCCCGTGCCCTTGCCGATCGGCTTGGTGGTGAAGAAGGGGTCGAAGATGCGCTTGAGGTTCTCGGGCGCGATGCCGGCGCCGTCGTCGGCCACCTCCACCCATACCAGATCGTCGTCGGCGCCCGAGCGTATCGTGATGGTGCCGCGATCCGCGGTGATGGCATGAGCCGCATTCACCAGCAGGTTCATGAACACCTGGTTGAGCTCGGAGGGCAGGCATTCGATGTCGGGGATCACGCCGTAGTCCTTGCGCACCTGGGCCTTGTACTTGATCTCGTTGTTGACGATGTTGAGCGTGGAGTCGATGCCCTGATGCAGGTTCGCCAGCACCCATTCCTGGCTGTTGTCGACGCGCGAGAAGTCCTTCAGGTCCTGCACGATCTTGCGCACGCGGCTGATGCCCTCCTTGGACTCGGCCATCAGGGTGGGGATGTCTTCCTTGAGAAACTCCAGCTCGACCTTTTCGCGCTTGGCCTTCAGTGCCGCCTTGGCCTCGCCGGCCGGCATCGCGATCTCGGCGGCCTCGTAGGCCGCCAGCATCTCGAACAGGTCGGCGAGATAGCGTTCCAGCGTGCCGAAATTGGAGAAGATATAGCCGATCGGGTTGTTGATCTCATGCGCCACGCCCGCCGCCAGTTGGCCGATGGATGCGAGCTTCTCCGACTGCACCAGCTTTTCCTGGGCCTCGGAAAGCCGTGCATTGAGCTGCTTGAGCTCGCTATTGGTGCGCAGGAGTTCCTGCACCTGAGAGGGGCTTAGCAGCGAATCCATGCTCAGGTCTCCTTCACCAAGAGCGCGTGACAAAGCGCTGCGTGGCGCGATTCGGTTTGCTCGAAGACGCGATGCAGCTCGGCCTCACTCAGTGCCAGGCGCCGCCAAGCGGCCATCGACATGGGCGGCACCATTTCGGCCTCCTGCCGGCTCAGGTCCAGCGCGTGGGCGATGTTGTCGGCCACATGCAGCACGTCCAGCAGCCCGGGCTCGCCTTCCTCGGGCGGCGCGTGATGCTTGGCGATGGCGGCTACCATCGCCGGGGCCAGCTGCCAGCGCTCGGCCAGCGCGGCGCCCACCTCCGCATGCGTGACACCCAGAATCTCGCGCTCCGCGTCGACGAGCAACGAGTCTGACTCGCCCCGCAGACGCAGCGCCCGGCCGTAGTCCTGCGGCAGCGCCATGGCCAGGGCCATGCAGCCGATGTCGTGCAGGAGTCCGAAGCCGAAGGCCACGCCGGCGTCGAAATGCCGCTGCCCGGCCAAGGCTTCGGCGCACAGGGCGGTGGCAACGGCATGCCGCCAGAAGCCGTCAACGTCGAATTCCGCGCACAGCCTGCCGTCCAAGGCGGCGGTCAGGCCGGCAACCATGGCGATATTGCGCACGCTGCGCAAGCCGATGATGGCCGTGGCATCGGCAATCGAGCTGACCTGGCGTGCCAGTCCAAAAAACGAAGAGTTCGCCAGCCGCAATGCCTTCACCGCCATCGCCTGGTCGGTGGCGATCTTGGCCGCCAGGGTCTCGACGTCGATCTGCGGATCTTCGAGCGAGCGCAGCAAGTCCAGCACGGCGCCACGCAAGGCAGGTAGCTCCTCGATACGCTGCAGGCAGGCCAGGGCGACGGCGCTCATGTCGGCCGCTCACCGCTGCGGTAATGCAGCACGACGTACAGCAGTGGGTTGATCTGGCCATGGCGCAGCGAGTAGCGGAACAGTTGCTCCAGTCGCTGCTCTGCCGGCGGCGACGGGTTAGCGACCGGACCGCAGCTGCTGCGCTCGGGATGGAGATTGGCAATCGGAACCGCTGGGGCCGGACACATGGCTCAGTACTCCTCGGCAAAGTTGCTCACGGGCATCAGCACGATCAGCTTGCCGCGCGCGGTCACCTGATCCTGACCCGGGCCAATGGCGCAGCAACGGGCCAGGAATTCGCTGCCGGCCAAGCTGACCTTGACCGGCTCGGTCTCCGCGCCCTGCCACAGCGCCAACAGATTCGGCGGCAGCATGAGCTCGATGGCGTGGCCCAAGGGCAGGCCGCCGAACAGGGTGTCCGCTTCCACGTTGACATAGGTGATCATGCCGCCCGGGTCGGCCCCGATGATGGGCACCGGGATGCTTTCAAGCAGATCGCGCAGCATCTGCAGGCTGACTTCCTCGCGCGTGATGCGCTCGCGCTGCACCTGCAGCAGGCCCTGCAGGCGCTGGTTCACCTGCGCCAGCTCATCATTGGCCTTGGCCACGGCGCTGCCCAGACGGACGTTCTCGTCGGCCATCTCCTTGTTGCGGAAGGCCTCGCTGATGTGGCTGCGCAAGCGTTCGTCGTCCCAGGGCTTGGTGAGGAATTTGTAGATCGCACCCTCGTTGACGGCGTCGGTGATCGACTGCAACTCGGTATAGCCCGACAGCACCATGCGCACCGTGTCGGGATAGAGCTCCTTGGCGCGGCGCAGGAACTCGACGCCGGTCATGCCCGGCATGCGCTGGTCGGACAGAATCACGTCCACCGTGTGTTCGGTGAGGCGCTGCAGTCCCTGGGCGCCGCTGGTGGCGGTGACGATCTGGTAGCCGTCGCGGCGCAGCAGGCGCTTCAGGGCCGCCAGGATGTTCTCCTCGTCGTCCACCAGCAGCAGGGTGCGGGCGCATTCCCGCTCGAACAGGTGCTCGGGAAGACGTCGCTCGGTGCGTAGCAGCTGCGCGAACGCCTCCGCCTCCACCGGCGGGCTGAAGTAATAGCCCTGCATTTCATCGCAGCGGTTCGCCATCAGCAGGGCCAGCTGCCCCTCGGTTTCGACCCCCTCGGCCAGCACCTTCATCTGCAGGCTGTGCGCCATATTGATGACGGCGCGCGTCATCGAGACATCATGGGCCGCCGCGGCGACATCGTGCACCACCGAGCGGTCAATCTTCACGATGTCGATGGGCAGCTTGCGCAGATAGCCCAGATTGGAATAGCCGGTGCCAAAGTCATCCAGGGAGATCGTCACGCCAATGGCCTTGAGCGCATTCAGGGCGCGTGCGGCATGGGTGCTCTCGTCCACAAAGATGCTCTCGGTGATTTCAAGCCCGAGGTATTTGGGATCCATGCCGGTTTCGCGCAGCACCTCCTGCACGCGCCAGGCGATGTCGGGCTCCTGCAATTGACGCATCGAGAGATTGACCGCCAGGCGTACGGGCCGCAGACCCTCGCGTTGCCAGGCGACGTTCTGCATGCAGGCCTGGCGCAGCACCCACGCGCCGATCTCGACGATCTGGCCGGTCGCCTCCGCGATCGGAATGAACTCGACCGGCGGCACCTCTCCGCGCACGGCATCGTGCCAGCGCAACAGCACTTCGGCGCCACTCAGCTGGCCCGTACCGAGATCCAGCTGGGGCTGGAAGCGCAGGCTGAAGGCCTGCCGCTCCAAGGCCCGGCGCAAGCCGGCCTCGATGGCCAGACGCGATGCGGCCCGGGCATGGCTGGCGGCATCGAAAGCGCGGATCTGCTGCTCGCCGGCCTGCTGGGCACGCTTCAGGGCGGCCTGCGCCTGATGAAGCAATTTGGGGGCGTTGTCGCCGTCTGCCGGACAGAGTGTCAGACCGATGCAGCAACTCGGCTTCACCTCGATGTCACCCAGCAGCATCGGTGCGGCAATGACCTCGCACAGCGACTGTGCGATGGCGCTGGCCTGTTCGACGTCGATGGGCCCGGGCTGTTCGCTCGCAGGCCCGAGGATGAAGGCAAATTCGCCGTTTCCCAAATGGGCCAGCCAGGCGCGCGCTTGCGCCACGCGGCTGAGTCGCGCCGCCGCCTCGGTCAGCAGACGATCGGCACCGGCATAGCCCATGGAGTCCATCACGATGCCAAGCTGCTCGATCTGCAGCATCAAGAGTGCCAGGCTGCCTTGGTCGCGCAGGCAGCGCCGGGTTGCGCTCTCCAGCCGATGCAGCAAGGCGTTACGGTTCGGCAGGCCGGTGATGGGGCAGGAGTTGGCAAGCTTGTCGATGCGCTGGGCCGCGTCGCGCTGGCGGCTGATGTCCTGCAGAATGGCCAGCTCACGCTTGGGCCAGCCTTTCGAGTCCAGCTCGACCAATCTGCGGTGCAGGACCGTGCGCAAGCTGCCGTCGGCATGAAGGATTTGATGCTCAAACTCGAATGGCGCGCCCGGGCTTAGCTGCTGTATGGACTGGCGAACGAAGTCGCGTTCCTGCTTGGGGAGGCGCAGGAATAGCCAGTCGTGATCGACGGGCGCTGCGCTTACGGGCTCGCCGAACAACTTGTACATGCCCGTGGTCCAAGTGACCGTGTCGGTCATCAGATCGGTTTCCGCGCAACCTATCTCGGCCAAGTCTTCGGCGTGGCCCAACAGCTTGGCTCGATGCTCCAATGCCAAGGTGCGCTGGCCGTACTCCATCGCGAGCGGGCGAATCAGTGCAAGCAGCCAGGCCAGCAGGATCAGCAGTGAAGCGAACTCAAGATACCGGGTGTTGCGCAGCGCCTGGGCGCGCGCTTCAAGTCGCTGATCGAGTGCACGCACCGCATGGCTGGCCAAATCATGCAGCGCCAAGCCGGCGATGTTCAGTTGCTCCATCGGCTGCTGCTGCGCAGGGCCTTTTGCCGATTCGCCCGCAAGTGCGACGGCCAGCGCGCGATCCAGTTCTTTCAGGCCAGGTCCCAGAATTTCCTGCAGCGCTGGGTTCGCGGCGAACGCCTTGCCATAACTTTTGCGCAGCTCGTCCCAAAGCAACTGCGCCTCGGCCAAGGTGCGCAAGCGGCGCTCTTGGGTCTCCGCCGTGTCAATCAAGAGGTTGAGGGTGCTGGCCAGACGAGCGCTTGTGGGCAGGGCCGCCGTCATCAAGAAGTACGTGTCGGCCTGCGGATCAAGGATCAGGCCGGCACCGTCGACGACCTGATCCAGCATCGCCAGTGCATATTGGTCCAATTGGGCCAACGGCTGCTGATCCGGCATCGGCGCGCCCGCGCCGTCGGTCGGCCTGAGCCGCCGCAGCGCCTCCGTGTACTGCTGTGCGCCCGAATGCACCAGGGCTGCCCAGCCCCGTGCGTTCTGATGTTGATCCCTCAGCTGGCTTGAGGTCTGCAACAGCTCCGCCCATGCACGCTGCAGTTGCGGCGGCGCAGGCTGGGGCTTGTCGACGTCGAGCCCCGCCACGCGCCATTGCTGCACCAGCTGCAGCAAGTGCAGCAGTTGCCGACCGTCGCGCACGCCGAAGCGCTCTTGCTGCGTGTCGGCTAGCAGCGTCTGCGACAGCCGCAATTGGAACCAGAGCGGCACACTGATGGCGCTGAGCACCAACACCAGGGCCAGCAGCAGCTTGCGGCCGACGCCCTGGGGCAACAGCCAGCCCAACGTCGACAACAGGCCGACATCGGCACCAAGCCGGCGGCGCTCGCCTTGAGTGGTGGTGAAGGTGTCCATGGACACCACTCAATCGCCGTTGACGGCACCTTGTGGTTCTGGCCCCGTTCGCGCATGGCAGGACAGTGCAGCAGCTGGGACGCACAACCAATTGCTTACCTCTCGGCCGCGACGCGCCGAGTGCATGTTCTTTTTCATACTCCCCTTTCGGGCAAGTCGGTTCCGCCTGACGGCCTTGCTGACCCCGGACGGTGGCTTGCGCAAACGCCTTGAGTGAACGCCACGCGTCGCTGAAAGTCAATACGCCTGAGACAGGGGAATGCGCGTAATCAAAAGACTATTGCCCAGCTTTTGCGTCTCGCCAGGCGCGGAGTCCAATGGCGCATCGAATGACTGGGGAGGGGGCGGCGGAGGCAGGTGCTGGCTCCGTTCGCTGCTCAAAAGAAGCAACGGGACCTTGAAGGTCCCGTTTATCTAAGCGCTATCAAGCGACTGGTGCGACCGGCAAGAATCGAACTTGCGACTAAGCCTTCGGAGGGCCCAATGATATCCACTTCACCACGGTCGCGGTGCAGGGGCGCATTCTAGCCGGCTTCCGCGCCTTGGCCGCACAAGCCCGGCCGGGCGCCGTGCGGCCGACGATATAATCCCGCGGTTTTGCCGCCTGCGTTTTGCAGGCAGCGCATTCCCAGCGCTTTCCATCAAGCCGACGCCAACGAGGATTTCATGAGCGGATCTCACGACCACGACGCCCCGCACGAAGGACCGATCAAGACGCCCAAGCAGCTGATCTGGGCCGTGTTCTTTGCCTTTGTGGTGCCCATCATCGTGATCGTGATGCTGGCCAACTACGTCACCACCGATGTCAAGCCGGCCGCCGGCAGCGTCGGCCTGGAAGAGCAGGCGGTGGCCGCGCGCATCCAGCCGGTGGGCGCGATCGAAATCAAGGACGCCTCCAACCCCGGCGCGATGAAGACCGGCGAGCAGGTGTTCCAGGCCCAGTGCTCGGCCTGCCACGCCACCGGCGCCGCCGGTGCACCCAAGCTGGCCGATGCGGCCGCCTGGGGCCCGCGCGTGAAGAACGGCTTCGAAGCCCTGCTGAACTCGGCCCTCAAGGGCAAGGGCAATATGGGTGCCCAGGGCGGCGGCGATCACAGCGATTTCGAGATCGCCCGCGCCGTGGTCTATATGGCCAACCAGGGTGGTGCCAAGTTCGACGAACCCAAGGCACCTGCCGCAGCCGCTTCGGCCGCCGCGAACTGATCAGGCATCGCAAGATCAGCACAAACCGCCCGGGCGTCGAGCCCCGGCGGTTTTTTTATTGCGCCTGAGGTTGGCGCTGGAAGCCGAAGCGCGCCGGCAGCTCGGCGGCGCGGATGTCCTGGGGTGTCCACAGGCCTTGCTCCACCGCATCGGCTGCGGTCTCCATGTCCAGGCTGTGCACCAGGCCCGGGCCGATGTCGCTGTCCAGGTAGAGCCGGCCCAGCTCGTCCAGCCAGGCGCTGCGGAACTGGGCCGGGCGCCCGGTGTGGCTGCGCAGCTGCGGGCCCACCGGCGTGGCGGCGAGGCGCCAGACCCAGGGCGTGGCCTCGAGCTGCAGGTAGACGCGCTGCGGCCCGTTCTGGAAGAACCAGCAGCCCTGCTCGTCGGCCTCGTAGTTGCGTTCGATGAACTCGCGCAGCTTCTCATGCACGATGCGGCTGCCCTTCACCTGCGGGAAGGGGCCGGCGGCCTGGATGCGCTCGTCGCGCATATACCAGTCGCCGCGCGCGTCCAGCGCCAGCCAGCCATAGCAGTGCGGGACGTTGGGCCACTTCTTCAGCGCGGCCTTGACGATGGGATCCATGGCCCGAGTCTAGAGCGCCTGGGACAGCCAGTCGCAGACCTGTTGCGGCATGCTCATCACATGGCCGGGCAGCGGGCCGGCGGCAAAGCCCACATGGCCGCCATGCTCGGGCTGCCACAGCGTCACATAGGGCCCGGTCTCGTGCTCGCGCGGCAGACAGGCGGCCGGCACGAAGGGGTCGTTGCGTGCGTTCAGCACCAGGGCCGGGATGCGGATGCGCGCCAGGTGCGGCTTGCTGGAGGCGCGCTGCCAATAGTCTTCGGTATTGCGGAAGCCGTGCAGGGGCGCGGTGAAGACATTGTCGAACTCGTACAGATCGCGCGCGCGCAGCAGGCGCTCGGCATCGAACAGGCCGGGGTGCTGCTTCAGCTTGCGCAAGGCCTTGGGCACCATGGTGCGCAGAAACATGCGCGTGTAGACCTGGCGGCTGAAGCCCTGGCCGATGGCGCGGCCCGAGGCGGCCAGGTCCACCGGCGAGCAGATCGAGCAGACCGCGCGTGCGGTGGCGGCGGCGCTCTGGCCATGCTCCTCGGCCCAGCGCAGCAGGGCATTGCCGCCCAGCGAGACGCCGGCGGCCAGCACCGGGCCGTCGTGCAGTTCCTTGAAGCGCGCCAGCATCCAGCCGATCTCTTCGAAGTCGCCCGAGTGGTAGGCGCGCGGCGCCAGGTTCAGTTCGCCCGAGCAGCCGCGGAAATGCGGGATCGCGAAGGCCCAGCCGCGCTGGCGCGCCACCGCGGCAAAGGCCTGGGCGTAATGGCTTTGCGAGCTGCCTTCGAGGCCGTGGAACAGCACCAGCAGCGGCGCCATGCTGCCGCGCCCGCCAATGCCTTCGCCAAAACGGCTTTCCTGGAACTCGGGCTGGCGCTTGGTGAACATGTCGTGCGACATCCACGCCGGCGTCTCCAGCCAATCCACGTCGATGAAGTCGGCGTCGGGCGTGGTCCAGCGCTCGCGCCGGAATTTCAGCGGCAGACCCTGATGGCGGCGCGCAAACAGCGCCGGCCAGATGGTCTGGGCATGGCCGCCGGGCAGCCATGAGGGCGCTTGGTACTGCATGGCGACGCGGTCAGTGTAGGGTAGCCGGCTCTTCAACCACCTCTTGTATGTCATGCGCGGTACCGGGGCTGGCATGGTGCACCACCATGCGCCAGCCCATGGCGGTTTTCAGGTAAACATTGGTTGAGATGACCCAGGCGCTTTGCTGCCCCTCGGCGCCCTGCACGAGCACGCGCTCGAGCACCTGGTGGATGGCGGTGTCGCCGCTCACCATGCGGCGCACCCGCTCGGGATGGACGGCGATGGCGCCCTGCTGGAACACCGCTTCGAAGGCTGCGCGGATCGCGCCCAGGCCCACCACGCGCGGGCCGCCGGGATGCACGCAGGAGACCTCGTCCTCATCGGCCCAGACCTCCATCAGGCGGTCCAGATCGGCGCCCTGCAGGGCTTCGTAGAACTGCTGCTCGGTGTCCTCGGGGGAGGACAAGAGCGCGGCGGCCTGGGCTTTGGGTCGGTGCATCACGGCGGTCAGTGCGCGGAATGCAGCTGCTCGCCCGCCTTGAGCTTGTAGACCGTGCCGCAATACGGGCATTTGCCGCCACCCTCGTGGGTGATGTCGACGAACACGCGCGGATGGTTGCTCCACAGCGGCATGGCGGGGTTGGGGCAGGCCACCACGCCGCCGCCTTGCACATCCTTGGCCGTCACTTCAACGACGCTCTTGTTTTCTTGCGCACTCATTGCTTTACTTTCGCTTTCTCAGACCAGGCTCAGCCAGTGAGCATATTTGGGGTTGCGGCCATTGACGATGTCAAAGAAGGCCGATTGGATCTTCTCGGTGATGGGGCCGCGCGAGCCGGTGCCCAGTTCCACCCGGTCCAGTTCGCGGATCGGCGTGACCTCGGCGGCGGTGCCGGTGAAGAAGGCCTCGTCGCTGATATAGACCTCGTCGCGGGTGATGCGCTTTTCCACCAGCTTCAGGCCCAGATCCTGGCAGATGTGGAAGATGGTGTTGCGGGTGATGCCGTTGAGCGCGCCGGCCGAGAGGTCGGGGGTGTAGACCACGCCACCCTTGATGACGAAGAGGTTCTCGCCCGCCCCCTCGGAGACGAAGCCCGAGGCATCCAGCAGCAGCGCCTCGTCATAGCCGTCTTCGGTGGCTTCCATATTCGCCAGGATGGAGTTGGTGTAGTTGCTCACCGCCTTGGCCTGGGTCATGGTGATGTTCACATGGTGGCGGGTGTAGCTGCTGGTCTTGACGCGAATGCCGCGCTTCATGCCTTCCTCGCCCAGGTAGGCGCCCCAGGCCCAGGCCGCCACCATCAGATGGATCTGGTTGCCCTTGGGGCTGACGCCCAGCTTCTCGGAGCCGATCCAGGTGAGCGGGCGCAGATAGCAGCTTTTCAGCGCGTTCTCGCGCACCACCTGCTTCTGGGCCTCCTCCACCTGTTCGATCGTGAACGGGATCTTCATGCGCAGGATCTTGGCGCTGTTGAAGAGGCGTTCGGTGTGCTCGCGCAGGCGGAAGATGGCCGTGCCCTTGTCGGTCTTGTAGGCGCGCACGCCCTCGAAGGCGCCGCAGCCGTAGTGCAGGGTATGGCTCAGCACATGGATCTTGGCGTCGCGCCAGTCCACCAACTGGCCGTCCATCCAGATCTTGCCGTCGCGGTCGTCGAGGGACATGGGGCTTCCTTTGCACGCAGATTTGCCGAGTGGCAATTCTATGCGGCACGCCCCGCGGCGAGAGCCCCGCGATCAGTCGTGACGGGCTTCACACATGCGCCGATTCCGATGCACACAAGCACCCCGAACAGGGGGGATATGCACGCGGCCATAGGGGAGAACCCATAAACAATCGCGTCCAGGCAGGTTCGGTTTGCAAACCTGCAACGTTTCAAGGGAGCACATTTTGTCGAACCGCCTTCAAGCCCGCCTCGGTATGGCCCTCGGTCTTTCGCTGCTGTCCCTCGCCGCCCAGGCGAGCACGGACTGCAGTTTCAATGACCTGTCGGGCATCAGCAGCACGGGCTTTGCCTGCACAGCCTTCGTCAGCGGCAATCTGCTGAACAGCAATGCCGGCGCACTCGGCCAGGCCACCACCGCCCTGGCGTCGCTGGGCTTCACCGGCAATACCCAAGGGCTTGAGAAGATCGAGCTCGGTGGCGGCCAGCTGGTGGACTTCAGCACCGTGCTGAATGGCACCACCTGGGTGGGCATCCACAAGGGCAAGGCCGGCAAGAACGGCGTGGAGGGCACGGCCTTCTACCGTTTTGACGCCGGAACCAATCTGGACAACTTCAACTTCCTGCTGGCCGGTTCCTCCGGCGCGGTGCTGTATGCCACCGGCCTGAACGGCGGCGGCAGCAGCGGTGGCGGCGTGCCGGCCGTGCCCGAACCCCAGAGCTATGCCCTGATGGCCGCCGGCCTGGCAGCCCTGGCCTTTATCTCCCGCCGTCGCGCGCGCCAGTAAACCTTCAACACAAAGAAGAACAATGAACAACTTCCGTCTCACCATCTCCGCCGTCGCGCTCTGCGCCCTGTCCCTGGTGGCCCAGGCCAAGCCGGTGCAGCAGGTCAGCCCCAGCAGCCTGGCTTGCTCAGCCAGCGATCTCGGACTCGCCAGCAGCGACGGTTTCGCCTGCACCAACTATGTCGAGGGCAATCTGCTCAATGAGGCCAACAGCCAGGCCGCAGCGACCCTGCTGGCATCGCTGGGTCTGAACGACTGGCATGTCGTCGAGAAGATCGAACTCGGCGGCGGCTCGGCGGTGGACTTCTCGACCCCGCTGTTCGGCACCACCTGGGTCGGCATTCACAAGGGCAAGGCCGGCAAGAACGGCGTGGAGGGCACGGCCTTCTACAAATTCGACGCCGGAACCGATCTGGACAGCTTCAAGTACCTGCTGGCCGGCTCCTCGGGCGCGGTGCTGTATTCGACCGGCAAGCCGCCCGTCGTCACGCCGCCCGGTGGCGGTGCTGCCGGCGGTGGCACAAGCAACCAGGTACCCGAGCCCAGCAGCCTGCTGCTGCTGGCGGCCGCGCTGGGCGCCGCCGGCCTTACCGCGAAGCGTCGCCGTTCGGCGCGCTGAGCGCTGCGGCCTCCTCGGGGCGCAGCAGCTGCCACCGGCTGCAGGCCCCTTGCTTGAATTCCACTTCAACGGCCACCCCGCCGGCATCCGTCCAGACATAGGTGTCGGGCCGGCCGGGGATCTTGCGGCCCAGGCTGCGCGTCAGCGGGATCAGCTCCATCAGCTTCATGCCGGGCCTGAGCCTGGCATTCAGCATCACCGCGCTGTCCACATGACCCACCGGTGAGCTGTTGGCGATGCGCATCACCCGCATCAGCCGGGTGAACTGCATCAGCAGCCAGAACATCACCGCACTCAGCGCCAGGATCACGCCCTTCCAGCCATAGAGCAGGCCGCCCACGATCAGCGCTGCCAAGGCCAGCGCTCCGCCTATCCATTTGTTCATGGCGGGATGCTACTTGTTTGGGCCTATTGCCGCGCTGCCAACAGGCCCAAGTCACGCGCTTAGCGTATTCTCTGGCTCTTCCCGGAACGGTGGCAGAGATGAGCAGGGACGGCATCAAGAACAAGCTGGGGTGGGCGGGCCTGTTGCTGTGTGGCGCGATGGCGGCTCACGCGGGCGACGGCCCCGACTGCGCGCGCGCCCTGACGCTGGCCCTGCACGACCACGGCCTGCTCTATTCGGCCGAGACCTCGACCGGCATCGACAAGGACATCGCGGATGAGTTGGCGCGCCGCAGCGGCTGCCGCCTGCATGTCTCGCTGATGGCGCGCGCGCGCATCTGGCAGCTGATCGAATCGGGCGGCCTGGACTTCAGCCTCTCCGGCATCGGCAGCCCCGAGCGCGACAAGTTCGCCGCCTTCGCCTGGTATTTCAGCAACAAGTACTACCTGCTGGCGCGGCGCGATGCCCAGCTGCAGCGCATCGAGGACTTCGAGCGCAACCCGGCCCTCAAACTGGGCGTGATACGCGCCTTCCGCTACAGCGAAAGTGCCAACCGCCTGGTGGACCGGCTCGCCGAGCAGCAGCGCGTGATCCAGTCCTCCGGCCTCTCGGCCCTGTTCGCGGCGCTGGGCAGCGGCCAGATCCAGGCCATGATCATCGAGCCCTTCGATTACCCGACGCTGGATTCGGCGCGCATCCGCGAGTTCAGCCAGATCCTCGAGTTCGGCGACAAGCCGATCCCGCACGGCCTCATCATGTCGCGCGCCAGCCTCAGCGAGAGCGAGCAGGGCAAGTGGCGGGCCCTGGTGGAGAGCATGCTGCGCGACGGCACGGTGCAGCGCATCTTCGAAAAATACTTCAAGCCCGACCTGGCACGCGCCATGGTCAGCTTCTGATCCCGCTCATGGCCTCCGGATCGCCAAGCTTCCCGACCTGGTTGAGCGGCCGCGCCTTGCCGCTGCTGGTGATGGCCGCCGGGCTGGCCCTGAGCCTGGGCCTGTGGCAGCGCGAGCATGCCGAGGCGCAGGCAAGGCTGCGGCTCGGCTTCGATGCCAGCCTGCGCGAGGCCAGCCTGCGCGTGGAGCAGCGCATGGCCGCGCACGAGTTGCTGCTGCAAGGCGTGCAGGGCTTTCTGCATGCCCATGGCCTGCAGGATCCGCAAGGCCTGCGCCTCTACGTCGACTCGCTGCCGCTGGGCGCCGATTTCGCCGGCCTGCAGGGCCTGGGCCTGGCCGAATGGCGCGCGGCGCCGGGCCGGGCGCCGATGATCCAGCTGGAGCCAGGCGTGCGCCGCAATCTGGCGGCCTTGGGCGTCGATCTGATGGTCGATCCCCTGATACGGCCGGCGCTGGAGCTGGCGCGCGATTCCGGCCGCATGGCCCTCAGCGATCGCTTTGACCTGCAAGGCATCAAGCTGGGCAAGCAGGTCGGCTTCCTGGCCCTGCTGCCGGTCTATGCGCCCAAGCTCGCGCCCCAGAGCGTGGAGGAGCGCCGTGCCGCGCTGCGCGCCTGGGTGGTCGCACCGGTCGCCATGCCCGAGCTGATGGCCAGCCTGTATGGCGAGCTGGCGCCCGGCCTGCGGCTGGAGCTGTTCAGCGGCACCGAGCCGCGCGCCGCGCAGCGCCTGTTCGCCTCCGAGCGCCGGCCCGAGGGCGGGGCGCTGATGCAGGGTCAGGAATACCTGGTGCTGGGCGGCCAGACCTGGACCCTGCTGCTGCAGGCGGACGGCGCGTTTGCGCCCGCCCAGGGGCTGCAGGACGCGCGCCAGGTGCTGGCGGCGGGCGTGCTGGCCTCGCTGCTGCTGAGCCTGCTGAGCTGGGCCCTGGGCAGTTCGCGCGAGCGTGCCCATGTGCTGGCGCAAGACATGACGGCGGCCTTGCGCCGCAGCGAGCAGCGCTGGGCCTTTGCGCTGGAGGGCGCTGGCGACGGCATCTGGGATTGGGAGATACCCAGCCAGAAGCTCAGCACCTCGCCGCGCTGGAAGTCCATCATGAATCTGCCGGACGCCTCCGCCGAGCCCAATATGAGCCAGGTGCTGGCCAGCATCCATGGCGACGACCGCATGCGCGTCCAGGCCGAGTTCCAGCATTGCCTGGACGGGCTGGTGCCGGCGGTGGCGCTGGAGTACCGCATCGCCGATGGCCAGGGCGGCTGGCGCTGGGTGCTGGTGCGCGGCACCGTGGTGGAGCGCGATGCCCAGCAGCGCCCGCTGCGCATGCTGGGCACGCTCTCCGACATCCAGGCGCGGCGCGAATCCGAGGAGCGCGTGCGCTTCATGGCCAGCCACGATCCGCTCACCGAGCTGGCCAACCGTGCGCATTTCCAGGAGCGCATGAACTACAGCCTGGCGAACGCGCGCCGCTACCACGAGACCCTGGGCCTGATCCTGCTGGACCTGGACCGCTTCAAGCCCATCAACGACCAGTTCGGCCATGCCGTGGGCGACCAGCTGCTGCAGACCGTGGCCAAGCGCCTGAAGAACGCGGTGCGCGAGACCGACACCGTGGGCCGCATCGGCGGCGACGAATTCGTGGTGCTGCTCACCGGCCCGGTGACGCGCGACTCCGCCCAGGTGGTGGCCGACAAGATCTTCAACCAGCTCGCCATGCCGATGGAGATCGCCGGCGTGCACCTGGAGCTGACCTGCTCGCTGGGCCTGGCCATCTATCCCGAGGACGGGCAGGACGAGCTCAGCCTCACCAAGGCGGCCGACGACGCCATGTACCGCAACAAGCGCGCCGGCCGCGCCTGGATGGGCAACGGCGAACTCAGAGGCCCCTGATGATGGCGATGGCCTCCTCGATGCGCTCCACCGCATGCACGGTGAGCCCCTCGATGGCCTTCTTGGGCGCATTGGCCTTGGGCACCACGGCGACGCTGAAGCCCAGCTTGGCGGCCTCCTTCAGGCGCTCCTGACCGCGCGGCGCCGGCCGCACCTCGCCCGCCAGGCCCACCTCGCCGAAGGCGATGAAGCCCTTGGGCAGGGGCTTGCCGCGCAGCGAGCTCTGGATCGCCAGCATCACCGCCAGGTCGGCCGCGGGCTCGCTGATGCGCACCCCGCCCACCGCGTTGACGAACACATCCTGGTCGTTGGTCATCACCCCGGCATGGCGGTGCAGCACCGCCAGCAGCATCGCCAGGCGGTCGCGCTCCAGGCCCACCGAGAGCCGCCGCGGGCTCGGGCCGCCGCCGTCCACCAGGGCCTGCAGCTCCACCAGCAACGGGCGCGTGCCCTCCAGCGTCACCAGCACGCAGCTGCCCGGCACCGGCTCGCCGTGGGTGGAGAGAAAGATCGCGCTCGGGTTGGTCACGCCCTTGAGCCCCTTGTCGGTCATCGCGAACACGCCGATCTCGTTGACCGCGCCGAAGCGGTTCTTGATCGCGCGCACCAGCCGGAAGCTGCTGTGCGTGTCGCCCTCGAAATACAGCACGGTGTCGACGATGTGCTCCAGCACGCGCGGGCCGGCCAGCGCACCCTCCTTGGTCACATGGCCCACCAGCACCATGGCACAGCCGCCGGCCTTGGCAGTGCGTGTGAGCTGGGCCGCGCATTCGCGCACCTGGGCCACCGAGCCCGGTGCCGAGCTGAGCTGCTCGGAGTACATGGTCTGGATCGAATCGATCACCACAAAGCCGGGCTGCTCCACCTCGATGGTGGCGAGGATCTTCTCCAGGCTGATCTCGGCCAGCACACGCACCTGGGTGCCGGCCAGGCCCAGGCGGCGCGCGCGCATCGCCACCTGTGCGCCCGACTCCTCGCCGGTGACATACAAGACCTTCAGCTGCTGCGACAAGGCGTCCACCGCCTGCAGCAGCAGGGTGGACTTGCCGATGCCCGGATCGCCGCCGATCAGCACCACGCCGCCGGCCACGATGCCGCCGCCCAGCACGCGGTCCAGCTCGTCCTGGCCGGTGGGGGTGCGCTCGAAGTCGCTCGCCTCGATCTCGCTCAGCGTCGCCACCGGCTGGCTCTTGGCCAGCGACTGGTAGCGGTTTTTCCCGCCGCCGCTGGGCTCGGCCACCGACTCGACCAGGGTGTTCCACTCACCGCAATGCGGGCACTTGCCCAGCCACTTCGCATTCGTGCCGCCGCATTCGCTGCAGGTGTAAATCGATTTCTCTTTCGCCATGGGCGCGATTGTGGCCCGGCCAGCGCCGGACTCAGCCCGGATGCTGGCGCAGATAGCTCAGGGTGAAGGCATGGTCCTGCGCCAGCGCGCGCTTCAACTGCTCGGCCAGCAGACTCTCCACGCGCCCACCCAGCAGGGGCAGGGTGGAACGTAGCTGCCAGTTCAGCTGCATGCGGCAGCTGCCGCCAGCGATTTCGCTGATCTGGCCATGGCCCTGTGCATGCACGGGCAGGCCCAGGGGTGCGATTTCCAGCTCGGCCTCCACCTGCGTCGGCCCGAGCCGACGCCAGCGGCTGCGCTGCCGCAAGTTCAGGGTGCTGCCGACCAAGCGGCGTGCCCAGGCGGGCATGCGTGCCGGGTCCAGCGGCAGCGCGCGCTCCAGCTCCAGCGCGATGAGCGTGGCGGAGCACTCGAAATGCAGCAGGCGCAGAGCACCCGCGCCCAGCGCCGCGTATTTCTGCTGCACATAGTCGGGCCGCCCGAACACCGCCCACAGCCTGTCCATGCCGGCCGGGAAGTCCTGCGTCAGGCTTAGCTGCATGGCGTTCTTAAGCGGCCGGCGCGCGCACGCGCTGCCGCTGCGCCGCGCCGCTGCACAGCCACAGCCCGGCAAAGCACAGCGCCGCGTTCAGCAGCAGCAGTTCCAGCCCGATTTCATAGCTGCCGAACCAGCGGCGCTGCTGGCTGTCGATCAGCCAGCACAGCGCCGGCGCGGCCAGGCAGACGAGCGGCACGGCCGGCCCGTGCAGGCTGCGCCGCGTCAGCATGCCGAAGGCGAACAGGCCCAGCAGCGGCCCGTAGGTGTAGCCGGCCAGCTTGAGGATCAGGCCGATCATGCTGGCGCTGTCGATGGCGCGAAACGCCAGCACCAGGGCCAGGAAGAGCGCGGCAAAGCCCAGATGCACGCGGTGCCGCACCTGGCGGCGCCTGGCCTCGTCCCAATCGCTGCGCTGCTGCAGGCCCAGCAGGTCGATGCAGGTGCTGGAGGTCAGCGCGGTGATGGCGCCATCGGCGCTCGGGAACAGGGCCGAGATCAGGGCCAGCACGAACACCAGCTGCACCCAGGCCGGCAGGTGCCCCAGCACCACGGCGGCGAAGAGCGCGTCGCCGCGCGCCGTCATACCGGCCTGGGTGGCGTACAGCTGCAGCAGGCCGCCCAGGAACAGGAACAGCGCCACCACGCCCAGCATAATGAGGGCCAGCACGACGACGTTCTTCTGCGCGTCCGCCAGCCGGCGCACCGAGATGTTCTTCTGCATCATTTCCTGGTCCATGCCGGTCATCGCGATGGCGATGGCGGCGCCGGCCAGCAGCTGCTTGGCCGCAAAGAAGCGGCTCTCGGGCTCGGTGTGGAAGACCCGGGCCAGGCCCTCGGCGCGCAGGCTCTGCCAGGCCTGCCAGGCGCTCAGGTCCAGCGCCTGCAGCAGAAAGCCCGTGCAGATCACCAGCCCCGCCAGCATGCCGATGGTCTGCAGGGTGTCGGTCCAGACGATGGTGCGCACCCCGCCCTCGTAGGTGTAGAGCAGGATCATCAGCAGGATCACCAGGGCGCTGAACCAGAAGGGCAGGCCGAGCGCCGCCAGCACGGTGTCCTGCAGCACGCGCACCACCAGGTACAGGCGTGCGGTGGCGCCCAGGGTGCGCGAGACGATGAAGATGCCGGTCCCGGTGCGATGCGCGCTGACGCCGAAGCGCCGGCCCAGATAGCGGTAGATCGAGGTGAGCTCGAGCCGGTAATACAGCGGCAGCAGCACATAGGCGATCACCAGATAGCCGGCGAACTGGCCCAGCGCGATCTGGAAATAGCTGAAGGCGGTGCTGCCCACGGCGCCCGGCACGCTGATGAAGGTCACGCCCGAGAGCGAGGTGCCGATCATGCCGAAGGCCACCAGCATCCAGTGGCTGTTACGGTTGCCGATGAAGAAGCTCTGGTTGTCGGCGGCGCGCGAGCGCCACCAGGCCACCGCCAGCAGCAGGGCGAAATAGCCGAGGATGAAGGCCAACAGCAGGGCGGGGCGCATGGGGGCCGATTATGAGAACGGGGCGCGCTTGCGCCCATTCCTGACGAGCCGGAGCCCATAACCGGGCGCTGCGCGCCCGCAGCGAATGCCTGACTACGGGCAAACCCGGGGCCGACGTGCTAAAACCTGCCTTCGCGTTTTCGTCGTTCGAGCAGGAGTTGCGCATCATGGAGTTTTCCGTCTGGCTGGCGTTTTTCGCCGCATCGTGGGCGATCAGCCTGTCCCCCGGCGCCGGCGCCATCGCTGCCATGAGCTCCGGGCTCAACCATGGTTTCAAGCGCGGCTACTTCACCACCTTCGGCCTGGTGCTGGGCATCACCACCCAGATCATCTTCGTGGGCGCCGGCCTGGGCGCCCTGATCGCGGCCTCCAGCCTGGGCTTTGCCATCGTCAAATGGCTGGGCGTGGCCTATCTGGGCTATCTGGGCGTGCAGCAATGGCGCGCGCCGGCCAAGCCGATGGTGGCCGAGAGCGACGCTTCCGGCATGGTGACGCGCCGCCAGCTGGTGCTGCGCGGCTGGGCCATCAATGCGGTGAACCCCAAGGGCACGGTGTTCCTGCTGGCCGTGGTGCCGCAGTTCCTGGACCTGCATGCCAGCCTGGCCCACCAGTACCTGGTGATCGGCGCCACCCTGTGCTTCACCGACCTGGTGGTGATGGCCGGCTACACCGTGCTGGCCGCCCGTGTGCTGTCGGCGCTGCGCTCGGAGCGGCATCTGAAGGCGCTCAACCGTACCTTCGGTTCGCTCTTCATCGCCGCCGGCGCGCTGCTCGCTACCTTCAAGCGCGCGGCCTGAGCCGCTCTTTTGATGCAGGCCGCCCGGCTTCGGTCGGGTGGCCTTTTTGTTTTTCTGTGAATCTCCATGTCCCAAGTTTCTGATCGCTGGCTGTTCTGGATCCCCACCCTGATCTGGGCCAGTACCTGGCATGTGATCCTGTATCAGCTGGACAGTGGCGTGCCGGTGCTCAACTCGGTGGCCTGGCGCTTTGCCCTGGCGGCCCTGATGCTGGCGGGCCTGGCGCGTGTGCGTGGTGAGGCCCTGCTCAGCATGCCGCGCTCGGCCCATCTGCTGCTGCTGGCCACCGGCATCGTGCAGTACGGCGGCAATTACGTGTCGGTCTACGAGGCCGAGCGCCATATCCCCACCGGCCTGGTGGCGGTGCTGTTCTGTCTGAGCGTGTTCATCAATGCCCTCAGCGGCCGCTACTTTTTCGGACAAACGGTGACGCGGCGCTTTCTGGTCTGTGCGAGCGGCGGCGTGGCCGGCGTGGTGCTGATCTTCTGGCCCGAGATTGCCGCCACCGGCGCGCGCCCGACGGCGGCCCTGGGGCTGGGTCTGGGCTTGCTGGCCGTGCTGACAGCCTGCACCGGCAATGTGCTGACGCTCACCCTCACGCGCCGCGGCCTCGCCCTGGTGCCGGTGCTGGCCTGGAGCATGGGATACGGCGCGCTGTTCCTGCTGCTGGCCTCGCTGGCCAGCGGCCAGGGCCTGCACTTCGCCTGGCAGCCCGCCTACTTGCTCAGCCTGGCGTACCTGGCGGTGGCGGGCTCGGTGACGGCCTTTGTGCTGTATTTCAAGCTGGCGCAGCGCCAGGGGCCGGCGCGGGCCGCCCTCACCGGGGTGGTGATTCCCGTGATCGCCCTGGTGATCTCCGCCGCGCTGGAGGGCTGGGTGCCCAGCATGCTGTCGATGGCTGGCATGGCGCTGTGCCTGGGCAGCATCTATGTGGCGACGCGGCCGGCCTAGCGGCTTTCGGGACGCGTCTGCCCGCTTTCGTCGCATGGCGCTACCGCGCGGCGCGCGGCCTGCCTAGCATGGCAGCCTTCATTGGCTTTGCGAACCTATGCCCATGCTTGCGCGTCTCCTGTCCGGTTTCTTGATACTTGCCCTGCCGATGGCGCCGGCCATGGCGGCCGATCCGCTGCTCGTCGAGCGCATCGACCTGGGCGACAACGGCCCCGATGTGCAGGCCTACAACCTGCAGGAGAGCGGGGCGCTGCGCGTGTTCGCGCGCTCGGCGGCCGGCTTCAAGCGCTCGCAGATCTTCTGGCAGCGCCGCGGCGCGGATGGCGCCTGGCAGGCGCCCGAGCCCCTGCCGTTTGCCGATCCGCGCTGGCGCGATTCCGACCCCCATCTGGCGGGCGACGGCAAGACCCTGAGCTTCATCTCCGATCGCCCCGGCGCGGGCGAACAGGCCAGCGGCCAGCTCGATCTGTTCGAGGCCCGCCTGCTGGACGCCGCCTCGGGGCGCTGGACGGCGCCGCGCCGCCTACCCGAGCCGCTGCAAAGCCCCGGCTATGAGCTCGGCCCCGAGCGCCATGGCGAACGCCTCTACTTTGCCTCCTACCGCGCCGGTGGGCCGGGCAAGTTGTCGATCTACCAGGCCGACCAGGAGACCGAGCCGCCGCAGGCCCTGCCCGCCCCCATCAACGAGGGCGAGGCCAACAGCGACTTCACGCTCAGCCCGGACGGCCGCCATGCGCTGTGGTGGAGCAGCCGCGCCGGCGCCGAGGGCGGCGGCGACCTCTACCTGGCCGAGCGGGTGGGCGAGCAGTTCGGCCCGGCGCTGCGCCTGCCCGCGCCCATCAACGGCCCGGGCTTCGAGTTCACGCCCTCGGTGAGCGCGGACGGCCGCTGGCTGTTGTTCGCCTCCACCCGCGCAGCGCCCGGTTCGGCCCCTGGGCTGGCGCATATGTACCGCGTCAGCTGGCCGGCGCTGCTGCAGGCCCTGGGCCCGCAGGCGCAGGCCTACAGCCGGGCCAGCCTGGCGGCGCGGGTGAGCGCGCTCTGGCAGGCCCTGGGCCATCAGGCGGGGCAGCCCGCCGACGTGGCGCGCATGGCGGCGCTGCTGCATCCGCAGGCGCGCATCTGGGGCCAGCAGCTGAATGCCGGCGCCAGCCGGCTGGATCTGCGCAGCTGGTCGGCCGAGGCCTTCCTGGCCGCCCTGCGCGAGCCCGCGCCGCGCGCCCTGCATGAATGTGAAATCCATCGCGAGCTGCGCCGCTACGCCGGCCAGGCCGAGGTCTACAGCGTGGTGGAATCGCGCCGCGACCCCGCGCGCGCCGAGGCCGAGCTTGTGGGCGTCAACAGCAGCCAGTGGCAGCTGGGTCCGCAGGGCTGGCAGCTGCTCTCGCTGCACTACGCGCTGGAGCTGCCCGGCGAGGCATTGCCCGCCCACGCGGGGCGCAGCGGGCAATGCCTGGACTAGCGCCCAGCTTTGTTTACGGCTTCATCAGCACCAGGCCGCGCCGCTGCAGCAGCGGCTGCAGCTGCGGGCCATGGCCGGTGAGCTTGCTGAACAGCGTCATCGCATCCTCGCTGCCGCCGCGCGAGAGCAGGGCGGCGCGGAAGGCATCGCCGTTCTCGCGCTTGAGGCCGCCGTGGGCCTTGAACCATTCCACCGTGTTGGCGTCCAGCACCTCGCTCCACAGATAGGCGTAGTAGCCCGCCGCATAGCCGCCCATGATGTGGCTGAAGTAGGGCGTGCGGTAGCGCGGCGGCACCGGCGCGAAGTCCACGCCCTCGTTCTTCAGCACCTGGGCCTCGAAGGCCATCACGTCCCGGGCGGCCGGCACCTCGGCCGGCTTGAGCTGGTGCCAGCGCTGGTCCAGGATGGTGGCGCTGAGGTACTCGGTGGTGGCGAAACCCTGGTTGAAGGCCTTAGCGGCCACCACCTTGTCCAAGAGCGCGCGCGGCATCGGCTCGCCGCTCTGGTGGTGGCGCGCGTAATGGGCCAGCACGCTGGGCCAATCGGCCCACATCTCGTTCACCTGCGAGGGGTACTCCACGAAGTCGCGCGGCACGGCGGTGCCGGCGAAGCTGGGGTAGCGCACGTTCGAGAACATGCCGTGCAGCGCGTGGCCGAACTCGTGGAACAGGGTGTTGACCTCGTCCCAGCTCAGCAGCGTGGGCTGGCCCGCGGCCGGCGGCGGCACGTTCAGGTGGTTGGCGATCACCGGCAGCGTGCCCAGCAGCCGGCTCTGCGGCACATAGGCATTCGCCCAGGCGCCGCCGCGCTTGGAGGGGCGCGCATACATATCGGCCACGAAGATGGCCAGCTGCGAGCCGTCGGCATTGAAGACGTCGTAGACCGTCACGCTGGGGTGGTAGACCGGCAGGTCGTGGCGCTGCTTGAACGTCAGGCCGTAGAGCTGGCCGGCGGCGTAGAACACACCGTTTTCCAACACATTCTTCAGCTCCAGATAGGGCTTGAGCTGGCTCTCGTCGAAACCATACTTGGCGGCGCGCAGCTTCTCGGCGTAGAAGGCCCAGTCCCAGGCGGCGAGCTTGAACGAAGGCTCATGGCGGGCGGCCTGCTCGGCATCGATGAGGGCCTGCAGCTCGCCGGCCTCGCGCTTCGCCGCGGCCACGGCGGCGGGCGCCAGCTGCCGCAGCAGGCCCATCACGGTGGCCGAAGACTTGGCGGTCTCCTCCTCCAGCACATAGTCGGCATGGGTCGCATAACCCAGCAACTGGGCGCGCTCGGCACGCAGGGCGGCGGTGCGCGCCACGCTGGCGGTGCTGTCCTGCGCATTGCCACGGCTGCCGCGTGCGGCCGAGGCCTGGTAGAGGCGCTCGCGCAGCGCGCGGTTCTCCAGCTGGGCCAGTGCCGGCTGGCCGGTGGTGTTGAGCAGGGCGATCAGGTACTTGCCATCGCCGAGCCCGCGCGCCTTGGCGGCGGCCGCGGCATCGGCCAGCTGGGCGGGGCTGAGGCCGGCCAGCTCGGCGGCGCTGTCCACCACCAGGGCCGAGTCGTTCACCTCGGCCAGCACCTGCTGGTTGAAGCGTGCCGCCAACGTGGCCAGCTCGGCATTGATGGCCTTGATGCGGGCCTGCTGCGCCTCGCCCAGCTGGGCGCCGGCGCGCACGAAATTGCGCTGGTAGCGCTCCAGCAGGCGCAGGCCCTCGGTGTCCAGGCCCAGCTGCTTGCGCTGGGCGTGGAGGGCCTGGATGCGCGCGAACAGCCTGGGGTTGAGCGAGACCGCATCGCGATGCGCGGCCAGCTTGGCGGCGTACTCGGCCTGCAGCTTCAGGCGCGCCGGGTTGCTGTCGGCTCCCAGCAGACTGAACAGCGCGGTGGCGCTGCGCGCCAGGGTGCGGCCGCTCTGCTCCAGCGCCACGATGGTGTTCTCGAAGCTCGGCGGCGCCGGGTTGTCGGCAATCGCCTGCACCTCGGCCAGCTGCTCGGCCATGCCCTGGTCCAGCGCGGGCGCGAAGTCGCTGTCGCGGATCTGGTCGAAGGGCGGGTATTGCAGCGGCAGCTTGCTGGGGCTCAGCAGCGGGTTGGCGGGGGCCGGCGGGGAGGCCGGCTGCGAGACCGGCTGCGAGACGGCGCCGGCGACGGCCAGCGCCGCCGCGGCCACGACGACGGATTTGCGCAGCGCCCCTCTCATGGCTTGCCGCTCGCCAGCAGCGCTTCCAGCTGGTCCATCGCGCGGTTCATGCGGCGCACCAGGGCGCGGTAGGGCTCGGGCGAGGCCAGGTCCAGGCCGGCGGCGCGCGTCAGCGGGTAGGGGTCGGCCGAACTGCCGGCCTTCAGCATGGTGAAGTAGCGCTCGCGCAGCGCCAGGTCGCCCTTGGCCAACCCTTCGGCGAAGAAGGCCGCGGCGCTCACGCAGGTGGCGTACTGGTAGACGTAGAAGTCGCGGTAGAAATGCGGGATATAGGCCCACTCGACGCCGAACAGATCGTCGATCTTCACCACGCCCTGGTCGTGGCCGTGGTAGCGCTTCAGCAGGGTCAGATAGATCTTGCTGAGGCCCTCGCCGGTGATGGGCTCGCCCTTCTCGGCGGCCTCGTGCGCGGCCAGCTCGAACTCGGCAAACATGGCCTGGCGGAAGAAGGTGGTGCGCAGGTTGTCGAGCTGCTGGCTGAGCGCGAACACCTTCTCGTCGCGCGTCTTGGCATGCGCCACCATGTAGTCGGCCAGCAGCAGCTCGTTGGCGGTGGAGGGGATCTCGGCGATGAAGGTGGCGTAGCCCGAGTTCTCGTAGGGCTGCGAGTTGGAATACACCGAATGCATCGCATGGCCCCATTCATGCGCCAGCGTGGAGACGCTGTTGTAGTCCTGGTTGAAGCTCATCAGGAGATAGGGGTGCACGTCGTAGGCCGAGCCGTTCATGTAGGCGCCCGAGCGCTTGCCGCGCTGCGGCACCGAGTGCATCCAGTTCTGCTTGAAGGCATCGCCCAGCTGCTTCACATAGTCGGCGCCCAGCGGTTGCAGGGCGGCCAGCGTGAGCGCCTCGGCCTCGGCCTGGCTGTAGCTGCCCGAGGGCTTGGCCAGAGGCACGTACATGTCCTGGTAGCCGGCCTGCTGCAGCTTCAATACCTTGCTGCGCAGCTTCAGGTAGCGGTGCAGGGTGGGCAGGCCGGCATTCGCCTCCTGCACCAGGCTGCGGTAGACCGCCTCGGGGATGTCGTACTCGCCCTGGGCCAGGGCCACGCTGCTCGCGTACTTGCGGGCGCGCGCGGTGAACACCGTGCCCTTCAGATTGGCCGCGTAGGTGGCGCCGATGGTGCGCTCATAGGCCTTGTAGACCGGCCAGAAGGCCTCGAACACCTGCTTGCGGATCTTGGGGTCGGCGTCGCTGCGGTAGGCCACATAGGTCTCCTGATCCAGCACCACCTGCTTGCCGCGGATGCTGATCTTGGGCCAGGGCAGGTCGGCGTTGGTGAGCAGGGAGTAGATCTGGCCGGGCTGCTGCATGGCCTCGGCGGCGCTGGCCAGCAGTGCCTCCTCCTTGGGGCTGAGCGTGTGCTCGGCCATGCGCAACATGGTGGTGAGGTTCTGGCGATGCTTGGCCAGGCCAGGCTCGGCGGCGATGAAGCCCTCGACCTTGGCGCGGCCGATCGCCGCCACCTCGGCGTTGACGAAGGAGATCGCCTCGCCGAACTGGTTGTCCAGCGAATCGGCCAGCTGGCGGCGCGCCTGGTTCTCGGTGATCTGGGTGTTCTCGTCGGCCTTCATGCCGGCATAGGACGAGAGCCGGTTGATGCGTCGGCGCAGTGCGGAGATCTGGTCCAGGCCGGCCAGCATGGCCTTGGCGCTGCCGCCCAGCGTGCCGTCCAGCGCCTTCAGCTTGGGCAGCTCGGCGGCCAGCGCCTGGCGCTCGGTCTCCCAGGCGGCATCGCTGGGGTAGAGCTGGCTCAGGTCCCAAAGCTGGTTGCTCTGCTTGCTGGCGGTGGCGGGGCTGGCCGCGGTGGCGGCGGCAGCAGTGAACGGCAGGGACGCGCCCAGGGTAAGGGCGGCCGCCAGGGCGATGGTGGAGAGGCGCATGGGGAAGGGCTCCGGTAGGGGCAACGGGAATTCCTGGACGCGCAAGACTACCCGCGCGTGGGCCCTCTGCTGAAAGTTGGCGGGGCCACTGCGCGTATTCACCTAGATGCGTGTGGGACTGGGCGCTCGGTCGCAGATGCGGGGCTTTCGCCAAGCGTTCGGAAGCCCGCACGGGCTTCCAAATTCCTGGCTGAGTTGGCTGATCGCGTGCAACTCGCCCTTGCGCGCCTGCGGGGCCGCCGGCGTGTGCCAGTGGTGCCCGCCTTTGCTCCAGCTCACAAAAGTGCGCTCGATACATCGCCTGGAGCGACGCTTAACCCGGCTTGTCTGCGCCGCTCGGCAGCGCCAATGGTGCCTCACTGGGTGTGCGACGGATTCTTGGGCAATCGCACTGCGTAGTCCAAAATTGGGGAACGACAGACCTCACCCGTCAAGTTGATTCAGAATAACATACTGTTAATGTCGCTAGCGGTATTCTTACCGCCTCGGTGATCGCTGCTAGTCTTCGGGAAGACAAAGGTATATCTGGCATCGCCTTGGTAGATGGCCTTGTAATGCTTTCCGTCGTCAGTAAGATCGAATCCGAGTCGCGCTAGAGCATTTCGCGTTCGTGCGTCCATATCCCGATATGTCTTGAATAGCGTCTTTATCTCCTCTCCAATCCGCTGCCTTGCTCCAGAGACCTTGTTCGCATTCAGTAGGTCATGGAGCACGTGAAATCGTCTACTACCTTGCCTTGCACTTCTACAGGAATCATTGAGAGCATCTACAACAATGTCAATAATCTCGCTGGCGTAAAGATCTTGCTCATTGCCGCGTTGAAGCAAGCCCTGTTGTCCTGACTGAGATGAGGCAGCAAGGCGCCGTACCTCGGCAGAGAGGCGTGCGATCTCCTGCTCTGCTTCATCCACCCGATCTTGCTTTGCAGCTAGTTCAGCATCAAATGCGGATACAAACTCCTGCAGTTCTGTCGATCCAGCTATCTTTAGCTGCTCAAAACGCGAACGGGCAATAGTCTCTTTTAGATGTGACCAAGTGCAGAGGGTGCCTTGACGGCGATTTGATAACGCTACTCTGATGTCTTTCGCGACTTCGAGTTGGAGGGTGCGAGGGTTGGGCGTTTCGTCGTCAAGAAAGTAGGTGTTCCTTGCTTGCGAGTTTGGCCAGTAGACACCTACAGTGCCACCGAAGACATTCAGCGCTCCCGTTAGGGCTTTAACTTTGAACGAAAACGCGCGGCTAGGTTCAACTACAACGTGTGCCATGCCAGAGACGTATTTCGCAAGATCGTCGGGATTGACCAAGTGGGTGTTTCGAAATCCGGCGCTGACATACACGATTGGGAGGGTGTTATTGGCCGTTCCTAATATCAGTGCTGCCGCAATTTGCGCGTCGTCTTCGCCGAGACGAAATGGCTTATCCGTAACTGGAATTTCACCGTCACCACCGCCACCCAATTCGGCTAGGGCCTGACGAATAAAGTAGGGCTTTTTGGGTGGTGGCAATCTGGCCGCCGTATTTAGTGCCTCGCAAATTACTTGAAGACTCAGCAGGTGTTTTTCCGTTGTCTTCAATGTAACGATTGAGGTAGTTCATTGCAGCCCATCCTCGGTTCTGACATATCGAAGACCTCCAATTTCGAAGTCTTTGGTGCTGCCATTCGCTATTGAAACATGCTCACTATTAACAGAGATGGTGCGCTCCCCATCTCTTGGAATTTCTTGAAGATCTGACTCTTGAATCTTGGTGTGCGGACTACCTGTGATCCACTCGCATGCGAGATGCAGAACGTCCTCAACCGTGTTCTTTGGGTCAATAGGAAACTCAGTAGAAAAGTTTGCCATGGCACGTATATGGTTTGGGTTTTGGCAGGGGTTTCAGCTCAAAGACTGAAGCTGATTGACTCAGAGTTAAATGTGAATGTCAGAAATTTTCTTGAACGATTCGCCGTTGGCAAATGCTATTGTTCAGAATGAGTTGAGCGAGCGTCTTTAATATACTTGGTCAAATATCTTCCGAGTACCCCATGTGACGGTCATTAATTTGCGGCTTTGAGCCCGCAATGATTCAATCAAGATGCGAGGGAGCTATTTAGTTAGCCCTCGCCCGCTTTGTCGATCACAGCGAACTTTCAAACTCTCTGCTCGCCCTGATGTAATGATTTGCGCAAACCACGGGCGCCCGTGTGCAGTCATCACGTTCTTTGGGCTTGGCGTAGTTGCGGCGAGAAGCTTTTTTTGTCTGGTTTCCCGGGCCTGAGAGCGTCGCGCTCGTGCCTGAGCGCGGGCTTCCTGCGACGCTACGCGTCTACCGTGGGCTACATGCGCGCCTGCGTTTCGGCCTGCTGGTGTTTGACGGCGGTTTATTGGAGCTGATCGGCCAGTGCCTGCACGCGCCGCAAGCTTTCTTGAAGCTGAAGTACGGCGGCCTCGGCGGCTTCCTTGGTGCGTCAGGCGGTGAACTGCTGGATCACTACGTAGGCCACAACGCTGCCCGGCGTCCCGCCAAGGGTTGTGGACGACGATTCTGTGATGATTTGGAGGCACGAGGCGTGCCCTGCGCACAACTGGATCAGATGCTGCTACTTCCCCCATCACTCAATTCTGGCCGCGTACATCCGGCGTTGGGTCTAGTGGCATGCCCTGAGTGTGCGAATGTCGGCTTTGCGCGGTGTGCGCCGTTAGAGCCGGTGCTTCCGCCATCTTGCCGGCTCATGCCTTAAGCCGCGCCAACAGGCCTGGTAGGGGCGCGCCACCGTCATCCACATCGACATCATGAAACCCCTGCTCTGGATCCTCTTCACCCTGCTGTCGCTGCTCTGGACCGGCAGCGCCTGGCTGCTGGCGCGCCTGAGTGACTGGGTGGCACAGCTGGTGGCCGCGGGTGGCACGGTGGATTGGGTGGCCGAGTCGCCGCCGCTGCTGCTGGCCGGCGGCGCGCGTCTGCTGCTCGGCCGCCTGACCACCAGCCTGCCTCCATCCAGCGCGCCGCCGCCCGCGCACTGATCCCGCGTACTTCCTTGCTGCGTGCGCCAGCGCACCGACAGCGGCTGGCGCCGGGGCGCATGGTGCCGCTGATGATGGACGATCTCAACGGGGCCCGACATGCAATTCGTCGAACGGATCGACGGTGACTACCGGATCTATGCGGGCGCGCTGGAGTTGCGCGAGGGGTGCGGCTTCATTGCGGCAGTCGTGGTGCAGCAGCTGGTGGCTGGCAAGCTGGGCGGCCCGCGGGAGATCTATCGGGATACCGGCCTGTCATGCAACTATCCCTGGGCCTCCTCGGACATGGCCCTGGCCCGGGCGCTCGACTCAGGGGCGAGCGCTGTAAGGCTCGAACAGCATCGCCCCTGACTCTGCGAACCTCGACGGCCCTCAGACGTAGGCCTGCAGCGGCGGCGCCGCCACGGCCGCCATCGCGACGCGTCGGGCGGCCAGGGCCGCGCGCTGGCTGCCGATGCTGTTGCCGGCACTGCTGCCGCTGCCGCTCCGCTCGAGTTTCAGCACCTCCGCCTGCCAGGGCAGGGCGTTGACGATGTTGTTCAGGTGCAGCAGGGCCTGGTCCGGCGTGAGGCGCAGGCCGTCGGCGCTGACCAGGCGGGCATTGGTGCTGATGCGCATCGGGTCGGCCAGGGCCACCACTTCGCGGCCCATGCGCAGCCAGGTCCAGGCGATGCCCACGCGCTGATGCGCTGTGCCCAAGGTGGCGGCCCAGAGCGTGATGCCCGACACGCATTTGTCGTTTCTGTCGCTGACAGACGATTGCAAATGTTGCAGGTGCGAGCACCATGCCGCACGCGCGTCGCCTTCCAGCTTGAGTGCGCGCCACGAGTTAATATCAAAAAGGCTTTCCGCTTTATTGCTCATCGAGTGGCCCCCTTCACGTATCTGTCATGGTGGCTGCAGTCTCAAGGCGCAAGCGGCGTCCAACAACCTAGCAACCCTGCCAAGTCGACTTGGCACCAGATCTCTCCGCATGCGGCAACAGGACTACTTTGATGTGAGCCAGTCGGTGGACATTCAGGCGCTGGAAGCGAACCTGGTGGCCTTCGCCAATCACATGGATTTCGGTTTGGTGTCGGCCGTGCTGATGCATGGAGATCTGCAGTCTCCGGACGTGCGGGTGCGTTCGGTGAGCAATACGCCGCAGGCGTTCATGGAGATATCAACCAGCCTTGACGAGGCGCGTGGCGATCCGGTCATGCAGCGCCTGATGTCGCGCAGCATCCCCTTCATCTACGACCAGCGCCTGTATGCGGACAGTGGCGCCGGTGAGTTGTGGGAAGTGCAGGCTCCGTTTGGTTATTGCACGGGCATTGCAGTGGGGCTGCATCTGCCGGACAACCAGCATTTCATGCTGGGCGTGGACCGCCCCAAGCGTCTGCCTCGCAGCGAAAAGCAGCTGACGCGCATGTTGGCGGACGTGCAATTGCTGGCCGTGCATGCGCAGGATGCTGCGCGGCGCTTGCTGGGTCCTGCTGTCATCGAAGCACCCAAGCTACCCGCGCTGACGCCGCGGGAGCTGGAATGCCTGAAGTGGACCATGGAGGGCAAGAGCGCCTGGGCCGTGGGGCAGATCCTGGCGATCAGTTCATCCGCGGTGAACTTCCACATCCAGAACGCGATGCGCAAGCTGGAGGTGAGCAGCAAGCACTCGGCGGTGCTGAAGTGCGTCAGCCTGGGAATCCTCTAGAACGCATCTGTAACCGGCATCAAGCAGGTTTACAAGCTAGTCACCTTGATAGGTTACATGGGCGCGGTTTCCGCGGGACAGTTCATGCATCGCATGAACCAACCCTGAACGGAGCCCACCATGTCCCTTTTCGATCTGCTTCTTGAAGCCCTTGGCCTGCCCCGCAACGGCGGCTGAGCCCAATCCGGCCCGAGCCCCTCACTCCTCGGGCACAAAGATCCACAGCAGCAGATAGGCCAGCACGCCGGTTCCGGCGCAGACGGCCATCAGCACAAAGCCGAGGCGCCAGATCCAGGATTCCAGTCCGGTGAGGCGCCCGAGGCCGGCGCAGACGCCACCCAGCCAGCGGTCGCTGCGGCTGCGGCGAAACGAGTTCACGGCGGCGCCCGACACATAGCCGGGTGCGTCGCCGTTGCTGCCACTGTCGCTACCTTCACCCAGCACGCGTGCCTTGGCCTTGGCGTACTCGGCGTCGCTCAGCTGCCCGTTACGGTGCAGCTCGGCCAGGCGTTCCAGCTCGTTGCTCATGGACATGATGACGCTCCTCTCCACTTTCTAGTTGCTTGCACAGGTGACAGCTTGCCACGCCTGCACCTTAAGGCGCTGATGCCGCGCAAGCCATGCCGGCGCGACCAACTGCAGCCCCGCCCGCACAGGGGGTAGAAACCCGGGGTCATAGCTCGGGTTTGGCGCGCCCGGCCTTGACGCTGCTGCGCAGGCTCTTGCCCTCCAGGCGGCGTTGCTTGGAGCCCCAGGTGGGCTTGGTGGCGCGGCGCGGCTTGGGCGTGTGGGCCACGCTTTGCACCAGCTCGACCAGGCGAGCCACCGCCTCCTGGCGGTTCTGCTCCTGGCTGCGGCTGTCCTGGGCCTTGATGACGATCACGCCCTCGCCGGTGATGCGCTGATCGGAAAGCTTGAGCAGGCGCTCCTTGATCAGCGCCGGCAGGCTGGAGCGGGCGATGTCGAAGCGAAGGTGGACGGCGCTGCTGACCTTGTTGACGTTCTGGCCGCCGGGGCCGCTGGCGCGGATGAAGCTGAAATCCAGCTCCCAGTCGGCCGGCGTCCAGTCCAGCTTCATTCCAGGTGCTGCACCGTGACGGGCACGCGCCGGGTGATGGCGCACATCAGCTCATAGCCGATGGTGCCGGCGGCGCGGGCCACCTCGTCGATGGGCAGCAGCGAACCCTTGGGGCCCTGGCCCCACAGCGTCACCTCGCTGCCGAGGCCGGCATGGGGCAGCTCGGTGAGGTCCACCGCCAGCATATCCATCGAGACGCGGCCGACGGTGCGGCTGCGCTGCCCCTCCACCAGCACCGGCGTGCCGCTGCCGGCGTGGCGCGGGTAGCCGTCGGCATAGCCGCAGGCCACCGTGCCGATGCGCATCGGCGCCTCGGCCACGAAGCTGCTGCCGTAGCCCACCGAGTCGCCGGGCTGCAACTGCTGGATGCCGATCACCTTGGCGCGCAGCGTCATGGCGGGCCGGAGGTCCCAATGGTTCGCGTCGTGCTCCGGGTAGTCGGGCACGCCGCCGTAGCTCATGATGCCGGCGCGCACCCAGTCGGCCCGCACCTCGGTGAGCTGGTTGTATCGCAGTGTTGCGGCACTGTTTGAAAGCGAGCGCTCACCTGGCAGGTCGGCGGTGGCGGCCTGGAAGGCGGCCACCTGGTGGGCGATGCCGTCCTTGCCGAAGCGCTGCGCGTCGGCATCGGAGAAATGCGTCATGAGCGAAATCTCGTCCACCTGGGGCAGGGCGTTGAGGCGCGTCCAGGCTGCGCGGAAGGCCTGTGGCGTGAAGCCCAGACGGTTCATGCCGCTGTTCATCTTCAGGAAGACGCGGTGCGGTTCGTGCGTCTTGTGCATCGCCAGCCAGTCGATCTGCTGCTCGCAATGCACCGCGTGCCAGAGCTTGAGGCGCGAGCAGAGCTCCAGGTCGCGCGCCTCGAAGCAACCTTCCAGCAGCAGGATGGGGCCGCGCCAGTCGAGTTCGCGCAGGCGGCGCGCCTCGTCCAGGTCCAGGCAGGCAAAGCCGTCGGCGGCGCGCAGGCCCTCGAAGGCGGCCTCGATGCCATGGCCATAGGCATTCGCCTTGACGACCGCCCAGACCTGGGCGTCGGGGGCACAGGCGCGCGCGCGGGCCAGGTTGTGGGCGAGGGCGGAAACGTGGATCAGGGCTTCAATCGGGCGTGGCATGGGCGGGATTGTGGCATCGGCGGCGGCGTGCTTAACACACGCGCAATGGACGGTGACGTCATGCCCCCCAAAGGTGTGCATGCTATAAACCCGCCGCAGTGCTGCCCGCTTGTGACTGATGCCGGGGGCCGGCTACCGATCTCCGCAGTTCCAAGCTTGGGTACATGAAAAAAGGTTTCTACACCATCATGTCGGCGCAGTTTTTCAGCTCGCTGGCTGATAACGCGTTGCTGGTGGGCGCCATTGAGTTACTCAAGTCCTCCGGCGCGCCGGCCTGGCAGGTGCCGGCCCTGGCGCCGATGTTTGCGCTCTTCTATGTGATCCTGGCGCCCCTGGTGGGCGCTTTTGCCGATGCCGCGCCCAAGGGCAAGGTGATGTTCTATTCAAACAGCATCAAGGTGCTGGGCTGTTTGATGATGCTGTTCGGCGGCCACCCGCTGCTGGCCTACGCCATCGTGGGCCTGGGTGCGGCGGCCTATTCGCCCGCCAAGTACGGCATCCTCACCGAGCTGCTGCCGCCCTCGCAGCTGGTGAAGGCGAATGGCTGGATCGAGGGCCTGACGGTGGGCTCCATCATCATGGGCGTGCTGCTGGGCGGCCAGCTGGTGGGCCCGCGCCTCTCGCACCTGCTGCTGGGCTTCGATTTCCCCTTTGTGGACACCGGCGTGGACACCCCGCCCGAGGCGGCCATCGCCTCCATGATCGTGCTCTACATCATCGCGGCGCTGTTCAATCTGCGCATTCCGCGCACCGAGGCGCCGCTGCAGCCCATGAGCGCCAACGCGCTGGAGCTGGTGCGCGACTTCAGCCAGTGCAATGCCAAGCTGTGGAGCGACAAGCTGGGCCAGATCTCGCTGGCCTCCACCACCCTGGTTTGGGGCGTGTCGGGCAATATGCGCGTGATCGTGTTTCCCTGGGCCGCCGCGGCGCTGGGCTACAGCACCACGCAAGCGTCTTCGCTGGCGGGCGTGGTGGTGATCGGCACGGCGGTGAGCGCGGTGGTCGCCTCGCTGATGATGCGGCTGGACCGCGCCACCAACCTGATCCCGCTGGGCATCGTGATGGGCCTCTTGATGCTGGGCCTGAACTTCATCACCAATCTGTACCTGGCGATTCCCTTCCTGGTGCTGCTGGGCGCCACGGTGGGCTATCTGGTGGTGCCGATGAATGCGCTGCTGCAGCACCGCGGCCACAACCTGATGGGCGCGGGCCGCTCGATCGCGGTGCAGAACTTCAACGAGCAGGCCTGCATCCTGGGCCTGGGCGCCTTCTACACCGCGCTCACCAAGTTCGGCATGTCGGCCTTCGGCGCCATCACCATCTTCGGCCTGGTGGTGGCCGGCTGCATGTGGATGATCCGCCGCTGGCACCAGAGCAACTGCATCAAGCACCGCGACGAGGTCGAGCGCCTGCTGGCGATCGCGCGCACGGACCAGCATTGAAAGACGGGGGGGGCAGGTCTTGCCCCCTGCGCCCGGCCTTACTTCTGCTTCAGCAACACCGCCTGGATGTGCTCGCTCCAGGCCCGTGCAATCTTGAAGCAGCCGCTGTGGTTGAGGTGGATCTCGTTGTGCCAGTCGCCGCTCACGCCGGTGGCGTCGGGGGCGGCCAGGGCCAGCGGCACGGTGGTGGAGTCGAACACATGCAGGCCCGGGAAGTTCTCCTTGTCGGCCGCCATGCTCTTGAGCAGCTGGGCGAGGTGCGAGACCATCAGCCGGCTCACCGCCAGCCAGTCGGCCGACGGGATGGCATAGGCCTTCAGCGTCGGATAGAGCCAGGGGCCGGAGGATTCGCCGCCGGCCGGACGCGGCTTGGGCACCGCATAGCAATGCATGAAGACCGGGCGGCCGGCCGACGGGCCCTGGTCGCGCAGGGTCAGCAGATGCTTGACGTTGGTGCGCAGGTACTCGGCATAGGTGGCCCAGCCGGGTTCGGAGAAATAACGCGCCACGCCCTGCGAGGGCGGGCCCCATTCGGTCTGGCGGCGCAGCAGGCGCAGGTGCAGGGCCACGTCTTGCCCGTCCGGCGTGTGGGCGGGGGTCTGGGCCGCCTCGATCAGGTCGTTGCCGCCCACCGAGAGCAGGATGCCGCTCCAGGCCGGGCGGGTGGCGTCGGTGAGCAGCTGCACGAAGTCGGGCGCCGCCTCCAGGTCCACCATATGGGCGAGCGCGTCGCTCTGGCCGGCGCAGTTCACCGCCACGGTGGGCTCGGCAAACATCAGTTCCTGCAGCAGATTGGCATGCGCGTTCAGTTTCGCCGAGGCGTTGGAGAACCAGGAATCCCCTTGCGCCAGCAAGCGCCAGCGGTACGCGCCGAGATCGGGCGCGGCGGCGGACTTCAGATCCGCGGGGGTATGGCAGGCCAAATGGTCCAAGAGCAGCTCTCCCTAGGTCTTGCAAGACGTCAAGTGCGGCAGGTGAATGGGTCGTGCACGGCGCCCCGATTGGACTGCCTCGCCGCTCGGGAGCGCCATGCTATAAACCCTGGGCATTGTTGGCTGGCTCGCGCAGGATTAGCCAGTCCCTTTTGTGAGTTACCCGGCTGTTTTTTTGCGGGTTGTTGCGGCGAGCCAACCGGGCCGGCGCCCTGATGTGCGAGTTGCGCCGATGCCGTTTCTTGGATTGATCTTCAACGCCCTGGTCTGGGGGCTGTCGTGGTGGCCGTTCCGGCAGTTCCAGGCCGCCGGCATGCACCCGCTGTGGACCACGGTGCTGCTCTACACGCTCAGCTGGCTGGTGATCTGCATCGTCAACCGCGACGCCTGGCGCGAGTTCCTCGCCAGCCCGGCGCTGTGGGTCGTGATGCTGGCCGCGGGCGCCACCAACACCTTCTTCAACTGGGGCGTGGCCACCGGCGATGTGGTGCGGGTGGTGCTGCTGTTCTATCTGATGCCGCTGTGGGCGGTGCTGCTGGCGCGCCTGATCCTGGGCGAGCACCTCACCCGTCTGGCGCTGCTGCGCATGGCCCTGGCGCTGGGCGGCGCGGCCACCATGCTGGCGCCGGCCGGGGGCGGCATGCCCTTGCCGGCCAGCCTGGCCGACTGGCTGGGCGTGGTGGGCGGCATGTGCTTCGCGCTCAACAACGTGATGCTGCGCCGCGAGGCCGCGCGCGGCGCCCATGCCCGCGCGCTGGCCATGTTTACCGGCGGCGTGCTGGTGGCGGGCGCCTCGGCCAGCCTGATGGTGAGCCAGGGCCTGGCGGCCTGGCCCAGCCTGCCCGGGCCGCTCTGGCTGCTGCCGCTGGCCGGCATGGCGGTGCTGTTCTTCCTCTCCAACCTCTCGCTGCAGTACGGCGCGGCGCGCCTGCCGGCCAACGTCACCGCCATCGTGATGCTGATCGAGGTGCCGGCAGCGGCCATCTCGGCGCTGCTCTGGGGCGGCGGCCAGCTGGACGCCAAGACCGCCATCGGCGGCCTGTGCATCGTGGGTGCAGCCCTGCTGTCAGCACTGGAAGGTCGCAAAAGCTAATATCGCCGCTCCCAACAGGAGCAACCGATATGGCCCAAAGCGTCTACGACTTCAGCGCCCTTTCCATCACCGGCCAGCCGGCCGAGCTGGCCAGCCAGCGCGGCAAGGTGCTGCTGATCGTCAACACCGCCAGCGCCTGCGGCTTCACGCCCCAGTTCAAGGGCCTGGAGCAGCTCTGGAAGGACTATGCCGAGCAGGGCCTGGTGGTGGTGGGCTTCCCCAGCAACGAGTTCGGTGCCCAGGACCCCGGCAGCAACGACGAGATCGCCTCCTTCTGCGAGCTCAACTACGGCGTGAGCTTCCCGATGATGGCCAAGGTCGAGGTGAACGGCGCCAAGGCGCATCCGCTGTGGCAATGGCTCAAGGGCGAAAAGCCCGGCATCCTCGGCACCGAGGGCATCAAGTGGAACTTCACCAAGTTCCTGGTGGGCCGCGATGGCCAGGTGCTCAAGCGCTACGCGCCCAACGACGAACCCGAGAAGCTGCGCAAGGACATCGAGCGCGCGCTGGCGGCCAAGCTCAAGGCCTGAGGCTGCCGTCGCGCAGCCGCCGCCGCAGGCGCGACAGCGCCACCTCGGTGATGCCCAGATAGCTCGCCACTTGCTTCTGCGCCAGCCGCTGCGCCAATGCCGGCTCGTCGGCCAGGAAGCGCTGGTAGCGTGCGGTCGCGTCCAGCATCAGCAGCTGCTGCTCGCGCAGGGTCTGGCGCGCCAGACCGGCGGCCAGGCCCTGCAGGATCAGCTCCAGCGCCTGCGGCCAGGCGCGCTGCAGGGCTTGCAGCGCCGGCCCCGAGAGTTCCACCAGCTCGCTGGGCTCCAGCGCCTCCACCATGCCGGCCGCCGGCGCCGCCGCGCCGGGTAGGCCCAGCCATTGCAGCTCCGGGTAGAAGGCGTGGTTGCGCTCGCGCCCCTGCGCATCCAGGAACACGCTGCGCAGCAGCCCCCGCTCGACCCAGGCCAGGCCCTCGCCCGGCCAGCGCTGGCCGCGCGCCAGGCGCCGCCGCGGCAAGGCCTGCCATTGCGCCAGGCGTGCGGCGTCCTGTTGCAGCCAGTCGAGAAAGGCGGGCCCGCACACGGGGCAGGGTGTCGTCATGAACCTGGGTTAATGCAGTGGAGGGCGGGGCGTCCGAGCATCATGCCCCATGAACACCTCCCTCTTCTTCTTCCCGCGCGGCGGCTGGAACTGGCCGCACCTGAGTCTGCTGCTGGCGCTGCCGGCCTATGCCTGGCTCGCCGGCCGGCTCGGCTGGCAGGCCGATCTCATCCTCACGTTCGGCACGCTCGCCGGCCTGGCCTGGCTGATGCTGTGGGAGCGGCTGCGGCCGGCGCGGCCCGACTGGCAGGCCAGCGCCACCGAGCTGGCCCGCGACCTGGGCGCGCTGGGCGTCAACGCCCTGGTCGATGCCGCCGCCGGCCTGCTCATCGCCGGCGCGGCGCTGCACTGGCAGGCCGCCCGCGCGCAGCCGGGCCTGGCGCAATACCTGACCCCGGTGCTGGCCCTGCCGCTGGCGGTGGCGCTGGGCGAGCTGGGGCCCTACTGGCTGCACCGCGCCGCGCACCGCCTGCCCTGGCTGTGGCGTTTTCACGCCCTGCACCATTGGCCGGCGGCGCTGAACACCAGCAACAGCGTGCTGGTGCATCCCGTCAACCTGCTGTGGAACAAGTTCGCGCGCGTCGTACCCTGGTTGCTGCTGGGCTTCAGCGCCGAGGCGATGCTGTGGGCGGCGCTCTTCATCCAGCTGCAGTCGCTGGCGGTGCACGCCAATCTGCGCGGCAGCCTGGGGCCCTTGAACTGGCTGATCGGCAGCGCCGAGCTGCACCGCTGGCACCACAGCGTGCAGGCCGCCGAGGCGCACAACTACGGCACCGCGCTGCCGCTGTGGGACCAGCTGTTCGGCAGCTTTGTGCATCGGCCGGGCGCGCGGCCGGCGCGGGTGGGCTGGCTGGCCGGCGCCGTGCGCCCGCGACGGGCGCCCTATTTGGGCTGCTGCTGAGCGCGCCGCAACGAAATCCGGGGCGCGCACCTGCCCTGTAAGCTCTGTCAGGTGGACGCCGGCGGGGCCGCCGCCTAAGGTCTCTGGCACGGGCTGCCTGGCCCGGCAGGGAGGGCGATATGAGCAGCAAGCAGCTGGTGGCGGGCATCCTGCCCCTGGGTGACGGTTACGGTGATGGTGATGGCGGCGGCATGGCCGCCGCCGAGCTACCCGAACAACTGCGCGCCACGGCGCGCTCGGTGGGGCTGTGCCTGTCGGGCGGCGGCAGCCGCGCGCTCAGCTGCGCGATGGGCCAGCTGCGCGGCCTGCGCGCGCTGGGCAAGCTCGACCAGCTGTTCGCGATCTCCTCGGTGTCGGGCGGCACCTGGGCCAACAGCCTGTTCACCTACCTGCCCGAGCGCATCAGCGACGACGACTTCCTCGGCCGGCCGGTGCTGAACCCCGGCGCGCTGACCCTGCTGCTGGGCCCCAACCGGCTCGACCACCTGCCGCCCAACAACCTGGGCTGGGTGCCCACGCGGCTGGGCCTGTTCAGCGATCTCGACGCCATCCTGGAGCTGAAGGCGCGCTACGGCTATGCCAACGACGATCTCTGGCAGGGCCTGATCGGCGAGCGCATCCTCAAGCCCTATGGCCTGTGGCAGCCCGACGGCAGCGGCTTCGACCCGCGCTACTTCAGCTGGACCTCGGCCTATCTGCATGCCGGCAACGGCATCCTCGCGCGCAACCCGGGCCTGTCGGCGCGCGACTTCGTCTGCGTGGAGCGCCGCCGCCCCTTCCCGATCTTCAACACCGCGCTGTTCAACAACGATGGCGCGATGGCCGACCTGATCCCCTTCGAGTGCAACTTCCAGCTCGGCGTGCGGCAGTTCTTCCCGGCCGCGCCGGAGCAGCTGGGCGCGATCGGCGGCGGCCTGCTGGACAGCTTTGCGATGGGCAGCGACTACCTGGCCGAGGCCACGCCCGGCCAGGTCGACACCAGCCTGCCGGCGCGCGCCTTTGCGCTCAACGACATCGCCGGCTGCAGCAGCGCGGCCTTTGCCCAGGCGCTGGAGGAACAGTACCCCGAGCTGTCCGGCCTGGTGCCGCGTTATGCCTACTGGCCGGTGGGCGACCGCCGCCGCCAGCCGGCCCGCCACTACCGCTTTGCCGACGGCGGCAGCCTGGAGAACCTGGGCGTCAACGCGATGCTGGCGCGCGGCCTGCGGCGCCTGATCGTGTGCGTCAACACCGACGAGCCGCTGGGCCGCGACGCCGGCAGCGGCGAGATCATCGTCTCCAGCGATCTGCCGCCGCTGTTCGGCCTGCAGCCCTACCAGCCCGGCCTGGGCTATGTGCCCTATGGCCCCAGCCAGCCGGGCCAGGGGCCGACGCGGCAGTACCGCCACAGCCAGGTCTTCCCGACGGCCAGCTTCGCCGCCCTCAAGTCCGGCCTGTACGCGGCGCGCCAGGCCGGCGGCGCCATCCTGCTGCGCCAGACCCTGCCGGTGCTGCCGAACCGCTGGTTCGACGTGCCGGGCCAGGACGCGGTGGAGATCCTTTGGGTCTACAACGACTTCGTTGCCAGCTGGTGGAACCAGCTGGCCGAGGACGTGCGCCTGGCCATCGACGTCGAGGGCCTCGGCCAGTTCCCGCGCTACAACACCTTCACCCAGCTCGAGCTCAGCGCCGTGCTGGTGAACGCGCTGGCGCATCTGAGCTGCTGGTGCCTCGCGTCGGATTCCACCCTGGGCAATCCGGGTGGCCTCAGCAATGCACAGATGGTCGGCGCGATGTTCGATTGAGCCAGCGGCCGCAAGGATTCCACCATGACAAGCATCCGTACCCTGCTGCCGCTGGCCCTGCTGCTGAGCGCCTGCGCCGGCCCCCCGACGCCCATCCCCAGCGGCACGCCCGTGCCGGATGCGGCGGGGCCGCTCAAGGTGGTCAACCTGGATCAGGGTTGGGACGAACAGACCCAGCTCGCCTTCTGGTTCTCCACCCAGGGCTCACGCATCGTGCTCTACCGTTGGTTCCTGGCGCTGGAGCAGGCCGACAGCGATGCGCCCTTCCGCAGCGATGCCAATATCGAGCGCTTCGGCTATCTGCCGGCCCGGCCGGGGCCGGGGCGCTGGAACCCGGATGGGCTGCCCATCGGCTTCACCAAGACGGCCGAGCAGGCCGGCCAGGCCTGGATGGGCCTGAGCTGCGCGGCCTGCCACACCACCCAGCTCAACATCAAGGGCGTGGGCCTGCGCATCGACGGCGGCCCCGCCATGGCGGACTTCAATCTCTTCTTCGGCGAGCTGGTGGCGGCACTCGCGGCCACGCGCGACGACCCCGCCAAGTTCGCGCGCTTTGCCCAGCGGGTGCTGGGCGAGGCGGCCAGCGTGGCGCAGCAGCAGACCCTGCGCGAGGCCCTGGTCAAGCAGCTGGCCGATAGCAGCGCGCGCCTGGCGCTCAACAAGCCCGGCCACCCGCCCGGCCATGCGCGCCTGGATGCCTTCGGCAATATCTTCAACGAGGTGCTGGTGGTGGCCTTGAACGAGCCCGCCAATGCGCGCCCGCCGGATGCGCCGGTCTCCTATCCCTTCCTCTGGGACACGCCGCAGCACGACGTGGTGCAGTGGAACGGCTCGGCGCCCAACGGCCCCTTCGGGCTGGGCGAGCTGACGCGTAATGTCGGCGAGGTGCTGGGCGTGTTCGGCGGCTTGCGCGTCAGCGACTGCGGCAAGGACAGCTGCAGCTATCCGAACCATGTGGACATCCGCCAGCTCGGCGAGCTGGAAGGCTGGGTGCGCAGCCTCTGGTCGCCGCAATGGAGTGCGCAGTACCTCGGCCCGCTGGATGCCGCCATGCGGCAGCGCGGCCAGCAGATCTACCAGGCCCAGTGCCTGGGCTGCCATGCCAGCATCGAGCGCACCGACCCCTTCCGCCGCGTCACCGCGCAGCTGCGCGATGTCGGCAGCGACCCCGCCATGGCCACCGCCGCCGCCATGCGCGTGGCCAAGACCGGGCCGCTGCAGGGCACGCTGGCCCTGCCCACCCTGCAGCGCTACGGCGCCGAGGCGGGTGGCGGGCCGCTCACGGTGCAGGGTGCGGTGGGCGTGCTGCTGGGCGACAAGGACGCCACGCTGGCGGCCCTGCTGAGCCAGTTCGACGCCCAGCTGCGCGACGAGTTGCGCGGCGGCGCCAGCGTGGCCAGCATGGCCGCCGATGCGCGCCGCCCCAGCGCGCAGATGCTGGCCCAGGCGCTGGGCGGCGGCTCCAGCGCCCACGCCGCGAATCGCGCCGCGGCACCCGCGCCGGCGCCCAATGCCATTTACAAGGCCAGGCCGCTGAACGGCATCTGGGCCACTGCCCCCTATCTGCACAATGGCTCGGTGCCCACACTCTGGGAGTTGCTGCAGCCGCCGGCACAGCGCATGCGCAGCTTCCAGGTGGGCAGCCGCGCGTTCGATGCGCAGCGGGTGGGCTTCGACACCCAGCAAGGCCCGTATCGCTTCGACACCACCCTGCCCGGCAATGGCAATGGCGGGCACGCCTACGGCACCGCGCTCAGCGAGAGCCAGAAGCGCGATCTGCTCGAATATCTGAAGTCGCTTTGAGGGCCAGCCGCCCATAGGCCAAGCGCAGGCGGCCGGCCGCAGCGGCCGCGCGCAGCAGCTGGTTGACGGTCTGGCGCGAGACATTGGCCAGCGCCGCCAGCTCGGTCTGGGTGGCGCGAAAGCTCAGCCAGCCCGCGTCGTCGGGCGCCTGGCTGGCGCCGCGCTCGCGCGCCAGCTGGGCCAGCGCCAGCTCGAAACGCTCGGCCGCGCTGCGGTGGCGCGCCGCCTCCAGCAGGCGCAGCGTGCCCTCATAGCGCAGCGCGAATTCGCGCATCAGCGCGCGCGCAAAGCCGGGCAGCTCGTCCATCGCGTAGCGGTAGGCCTCGGGGCCGAATATCAGCACGCGGCTGGCACGCAGCGCCACCGCCTCGTAGTTGGAGGGCTGGCCGGTGACGAAGGCGGCGAGCCCGAACAGGCGCGGCGCGCGCACATGCTCCAGCACCGAGACGCGGCCGTCGGCGGCGCTCAGGCGCGCGCCGATCTCGCCCTGCAGCACGGCATAGAAGGCCTGGGTGCGCTGGCCCTGCGCGAACAGGCCCGCGCCCGCGGCGAGGCGCCGCACCGGCAGCAGGCGCTGCAGCGCCTGCAGCTGCGCCGCGTCGGGCGCGAGCTGCGGGAAGTTGCCCTGCAGCACGCGCAGCAGCTCGGCGCCGCCGCTGGCCCGCATTCAGTAGCGCTCCAGGATGCGCTTCCAGCTGCCGTCCTGCTGCATGAGCTGGAAGCTGCGTTCCAGGCGGGCCAGCTCGGCCAGCCAGGGGGAGCGCTTGGACAGCACCACAAAGGGCGTCTCGCCCTTGAGGCAGAAGGGCTGGCGCAGCAACGCCAGCTTCAACTCGGCCAGCAGCGCGCGCGCCTGGCGCTCCGGTATCACCACCACCTCGATGCGCTCGCGCGCCAGCATCTCCAGCGCGGCGCGGTAGTCGTTCACCTCGGTGCGCGACAGGCCGGCGGCGGCATTGTCGAACTCGGCGCCGTAGCGCTTGCCGCGGTGCACCGCCAGCATGCGGCCCTGCAGGTCCTGCAGGCTGTTGATGGGCCGGGCCCCCGGGCGGGTGTAGAAGCATTTGTCCTCGGCCGGCAGCTCGATGCGGCTGTAGTGCAGGAAGCGCTCGCGTTCCAGCGAGCGCAGCGGTCCCATCATCAGATCGGCCTCGCCCTGTTCCATCATCAGAAAGGCGCGCGCCGAGGGCACCTCGCTGAACTGCAGGGCCCAGCCCAGGCGGCGCGCCGCCTCCTTCAGCAGCTCGTAGTACAGGCCGCCGCCGTCCTCGCCCTGGAAGCTGCGGTAGGGCGGGTCGCTGCTGCCGACCACGCGCAGCGGCGCCGTGGTCTGCGCGGCAGCCGGCAGGCACAGCAGCGCCAGGCCGGCCAGGGTGGATCCAAGCCATGCGCGTAGCCGGGCGGGCAGGAATTGCATGCGGCCAGTCTAGCCGCGGAAATGTCGGATAACCGACATTTCCGCGCCGGGCGCCGGCCTAAGCTCTTGCCCATGCCATACCGCTCCGCCGCATCCACCGAAACCGCCGCCGCATCCATCGACTGGGTGCGCCAGTACCGCCACTTCGCCACGCACGAATGCAGCCAGGACCCGCTCTATGTGGCGATCTGCCTGGCGGTGGCCGACAGCCCCGAGTTGCTGGCCCTGATGCAGCAGGTGCCGGCCACGCAGGCGCGCCCCAATCTGCTGCTGGCGGCCCTGCACGAACGCGTGCTGGCCGGCGTGGCCCATGCGCTGGCCGACTACTACCCCAGCGTGGGGGGCACGCGGCCGCCGGATGCGGCGCTGCCGGCGCTGCTGCTGGACTTTGCGCGCCAGCAGCACCCGGCCCTGCTGGCCCATCTGCGCGGCCGCGCCACCCAGACCAACGAGATCGGCCGCTGCGCCGTGCTGTGGCCGGCGCTGCAGCGGCTGGCGGCGCTGAGCGGTCGCCGCGAACTGGCGCTGTTCGATTTCGGCAGCAGCGCCGGCCTGAACCTGGGCGTGGACCGCTACCACTACGACTACGGGCCCTTCCAGCGTGGCGCAAGACCTGACCCCGAGCGACCCCGCATCGCCTGCCGCTGGCTCGGCGAGGCGCCGCCGCCGCCGGTCGAGTTCGAGCTGGTGGCGCGCCTGGGCGTGGACCTGGCGCCGGTCGACCTGCTGGACGAGGATGGCGTGCGCTGGCTGCGCGCCTGCCTGTGGCCGCAGGACCGTGCGCGCGCCCAGCGCCTGGATCAGGCACTGGCGCTGGCGCGCGCGGCCGGCCCCGCCGTCGAGCGCCATGCCGACGGCCTGGACCGGCTGGAGCGCTGGCTGGACGAGCTGCCCGCCGGCGTGCAGCCGGTGCTGTTCAACTCCTGGGTGCTGGCCTATTTCGAGCCGGCGGCGCTGGCGCGCTACCAGGCGCGCGTGGCCGAGCTGGTGCGCGCGCGCGGCCTGGCCTGGATCAGCGCCGAGGCCGCCGAGCTGCGGCCCGCGGGCCTGGCGCTGCCGCCCGCCGTGCAGGCGGTGCAGGGCGGGCCTCAGCAGACCGCCACGCTCTGGAGCCTGCAGTGGCGCGAGGCCCAGGCCTTGCGCCAGCGCGCACTGGCCTGGTCGCATGCGCATGGGCAATGGCTGCAATGGCTGGATGCTTGAGCGGCTTCAGGAGGCTTCCCGCACGCGCGTGATCTGCACGCTGACGATCTGCCAGCGTCCGCCGCGGCGCACATAGACGTCGATGTAGCGGTAATGGCTGGTGAATGGCTTGCCATCGTGGCTGCCCTGCATGCGTGTGCGGCCGCTCAGCAGGGCGGTGTCGCCGTAGAGCCGGATCTCGAAGTCCTCCACCGCGTAGGGTGCGATGCGCAGCTTGGGCGACATCAGCCCCTCGACGAAGCTGCGCTTGTCCTCAATGTCGGCGTCGGCGTCGATCTGGCGGAAGTCCTCCGCCATGTTCGCCTCGATGGCGGCACGGTCCTGGCGCACGATGGCCTCGTCCCAGGCCTTGGCCTGGCGGCGCAGCTGCGCGATGTCGGCGGCGCGCGGGCGCGCCAGGGCGGGCGCCGCGCCCAGCGCCAGGGTGGCGGCGGCCAACAGCCGGCGACGTGTGTTGCTGCTCATGGGCATTCCTTGAGGGACAGGCTCATCGAGGTATAGCCGAGGCTGTGCCCGTCGATGCGAAACATATCGGGCCGCTCGCCCACCGCGGCGAAGCCGCAGCGCCGGTAGAGCGCCACGGCCGCGGCATTCTGACTCAGCACCTGCAGGTCCAGCCAGGCCAGGCCGGTCTGCCTTGCCCAGTCGGTGGCCAGGGTCAGCAGGCTCGCGCCCAGGCCGCGGCGGCGCTGGTCCTGGCGCACGCCCATGCCCAGCAGGCAGCGGTGCTCGGTGTGCGGCTCGGGGTGGGCACGCAGGTCCACATGCGCGCAGATCCGGCCGGCCGGGTCGCGTGCCACCCAGGCGCGGCGCCAGCCGGGTCCGTCCAGCGGCCGCTGCAGGGCCTGGCGGAAGGCGTCGGCGCGCTCGGGCGCGAACACCGAGTGAGCGCGCGCCAGCGGCTGGAAGTAGCCGCTCGGCGGCAGGCCGTTCTCCTGCAGATGCAGGTTCAGGTAGACGGAAAAGGCGTCAAAGTCCCGAGGATCCAGGGGGGTGATGCTTTTCATGCGGCGTAACAAGGCAGGCAAGGGACCAGGCGCGTCGGGTGGCGGGCGAATGCCTGGCATTCTGCAGCAGCCCGAACGTCGATAATGCGGGCAGCTAAACCCGGAGTCCCGCCATGTTCCAACACGTCGACGCCTACGCAGGCGACCCCATCCTGAGCCTGAACGAAGCCTTCCAGAAGGACACGCGCCCGGGCAAGATCAACCTGTCGATCGGCATCTACTTCGACAACGACGGCAAGATCCCGATGCTGGACTCGGTGCGCAAGGCCGAGCTGGAGGTGGTGGCCGCGGCCGGTCCGCGCCCCTATCTGCCGATGGAAGGCGCGGCGAACTTCCGCAGCGCGGTGCAGGAGCTGCTGTTCGGCAAGGGCCACCCCGCCATCGCGGCCGGCCGCATCGTCACCATCCAGGGCGTGGGCTCGAGCGGCGGCCTCAAGGTCGGCGCCGACTTCATCAAGCGCTACTTCCCCGACAGCGCCATCTATGTGAGCGACCCCACCTGGGACAACCACCGCGCCGTCTTCGAGGGCTCGGGCATCACCGTCAAGACCTACCCCTATTACGACGCGGCCACCGGCGGCCTGCGCTTCGCCGAGCTGCTGGACGCGATGCGCGCCCTGCCGGCCAAGAGCGTGGTGCTGCTGCATGCCTGCTGCCACAACCCCACCGGCGTGGACCTGACGCCGCTGCAATGGGACGAGCTGATCCCGGTGCTGAAGGAGCGCCAGCTGCTGCCCTTCCTGGACCTGGCCTACCAGGGCTATGGCGACGGCATCGAGGAAGACGCCTTCGCGATCCGCGCCATGGCCGATGCCGGCCTGGCCTTCTTCGTCGCCAACAGCTTCTCCAAGAGCATGAGCTTGTATGGCGAGCGCTGCGGTGCGCTCAGCGTGGTGTGCCCCGACGCGGCCCAGGCCGTCAACGTGCTGGGTCAGCTCAAGTTCATGATCCGCCGCAACTACTCCAACCCGCCCATGCATGGCGGCCAGATCGTCGCCAAGGTGCTGAGCACGCCCGAGCTGCGCAGCCTGTGGGAGGGCGAGGTGAGCGAGATGCGCGACCGCATCCACCAGATGCGCAACGCCCTCTACGAGGTGCTGAGCGCCAAGCTGCCGGGCCGCAACTTCGACTACTTCCTGACCCAGCGCGGCATGTTCAGCTACACCGGCCTCACGCCCGCCCAGGTGGACCGCCTGAAGGACGAGTTCGCCGTCTACCTGGTGCGCTCGGGCCGCATGTGCGTGGCGGGCCTGAACACCGGCAACGTCGAGGCCACCGCCAACGCGATGGCCGCGGTGCTGGCGTGAGCTGGCGCAGGCTTGCCAACCGGGCGGCGGTGTCCGCCCTGGGCGTGAGCCTGATGTTCCTGATCGGGCCGCGCAACCCCGAGGCGGCCCTGGAGCCCCCGGCGGCGCAGACCCCGCCGCCCGCCAGCCTGGAGGCGCTCGACGCGCACCTGGCGGCGCGCGAGGCGGCGCTGGGCAACGTCATCCCGGGCACCGAGAAGCGCATCGTCTGGGGCGCCGGCGGCAAGCAGCGCGCGCCCTGGGCGGTGGTATTCCTGCATGGCTTCAGCGCCAGCCGCCAGGAGCTCGCGCCCCTGCCCGAGCTGGTGGCGCAAGGCCTGGGCGGCCATGTCTTCTACACCCGCCTGGCCGGCCATGGCCAGCCCGGCGAGGCCCTCGGCAAGGCCACCGTGGCCGACTGGAAGGCCGACGCGCTGGAGGCGCTGGCGATCGGCCAGCTGCTGGGCGAGCGCGTGCTGGTGATCGGCAACTCCACCGGCGCGACCCTGGCGGCCTGGCTGGCGCAGCAGGAGGCGGCGCGCCAGGTCGCGGCCTATGTGATGGTGTCGCCAAACTTCGGCCCCAAGGATCCCTGGGCCCAGGTCATCAACTGGCCCTGGGGCCGGCAGCTGGCGCGTCTGGTGCAGGGCCCCGAGCGCAGCTACCCGCCGCGCAGCGAGCTGAAGGCGCGCTACTGGACGCACCGCTATCCCACCGAGGCGCTGTTCCCGATGATGGCGCTGGTGGACCATGTGCACCGCAGCCCGCTGGAGTGGATACAGGCACCGCTGCTGATGCTGGTCTCGCCGCGTGATTCGGTGATCTCGGTGGAGGCGGCGCAGGCGGCCTTCCGCCGCTTCGGCAGCCCTGCCAAGAAGCTCATCGAGGTGAACTACAGCGAGTCGCTGGGCCAGCACATCCTCGCCGGCGACATCGAGGCCCCCAAGGCGAGCGCGCCGATGGCGCAGCAGATACTGGACTTCGTGCGCGCGCAGCCCTGAGCCGAACTGCCCAGGTCTGGCAGGCGGCCAAGCCCTGAGCGGGTGGCCGCTGCGGCCCGGATGCGCAGGCCCTCGCTGCGCTCGGGCTCCCCTGCGCTGCTCGCGCCTTGTGGCCCGGCGCACAACTCACTGCGCTCGCCGTCGGCTCGCTCCGTTCGGACAAAGTGCGCCAATCCAGTGCTGGTGTCGCGCGAGTACGCGCGAGGCCACAAGACGCTCCGCTGCTCGGCAGCGCAAAGGGCCTTCGCAACCACCCGCCCAGGGCTTTGCCAGCACCGTTGGTCGTGCACGCCCTCGTGCCACACGCGGGCTCCAAGCGGCGCAGGCCGGCAGTGCGAGGCCCCATTGGCGGTGCCGAGCAGCGCAGCCAGACCAGGTTGCGCGTCGCTCCGGGCGATGCGTCGAGCGCACCTTGTTTGAGCTGGAGCACAGGCGGGTGCCACTGGCACACGCCGGCCCGCAGGGGTGCGACGGCGAGTTGTGCGCGAGTCCTGGTCTGGTGAGCAGCGAGGGAAGCCTGAACGCAGTGAAGGCCTCCGCCTCTGGGGCCGAGTGCCTGCCGGCCTGCGCTGCGGCACGGGGGAGCAATGCGATGAAACCATAGATCGGCGATGAGGCGGCCCACCGACCGAGGGGTGTCGTGTGAGCACATAGGCGCAAGTTATGGGAGCCGCCCTGGCTTTCATTGGCTGGCCGCAGCCCGAATCCGTAACCTGCCGGCATGTCGATGAAACATGTGGTGGTGATAGGCGGCGGGGTGGTGGGTCTGACGAGCGCCTGGTGCCTGGCCGAGGCCGGCCACCGGGTCAGCCTGGTGGAGCGCGAGCCGGTGCTGGCGAATGGCGCGAGCCGCGCCAACGGGGGGCAGCTCAGCTACCGTTATGTCTCGCCGCTGGCCGATGAGGGCGTGCCGCTGAAGGCCTTGCGCTGGCTGCTCGATCCCGACGGGCCGCTGCGCTTCAAGCCCGAGGCCAGCTGGCAGCAATGGAGTTGGCTGGCCGCCTTCCTGGCCAAATGCCGCGGGCCGGTGAACCGGCGCACCACCGCGCGCCTGCTGGCCCTGGGCGCCTACAGCCGCGATTCGTTTGCGCACTTGCAGCAGCGCGCGCAGCTGCAGGCGATTGCCCTGCGCAGCCCCGGCAAGCTGGTGGTCTACCGCAAGCCGGCCGAGTTCGGCCGCGTGGCGGCGCGCCTGCGCGCCAGCACCGCCACCGACGACGGCGCCGAGCGCGCCCTCAGCCACGACGAATGCGTGGCGCTGGAGCCGGCGCTGGCGCACAGCCCGGCCGAGCTGGCCGGCGGCATCTTCAGCGAGGGCGAGGCGGTGGCCGACTGCCATGCGCTCTCGCTCGCACTGGCCGAGCGCCTGCGCGGCCACCCCAACTTCCGCGGCTGCGTGCATGCCGAGGTGCAGGGCTTCAGCCTCGATCAGGCATATGGGCGGGTGCGGGCCTTGCGCACGAATGTGGGCGAGATCGGTGGCGACGAGTTCGTGCTCGCCGCCGGCCTGCAGAGCCGTGCCCTGGCGGCCGAGCTGGGCATCAAGCTGCCCATCTATCCGCTCAAGGGCTACAGCCTGACCGCGCCGATCGCCGCCGACCATCTGCCGCCGGTGGTGAGCGTGACCGACTTCGAGAAGAAGATCCTCTATGCGCGCATCGGCGAGCAGCTGCGCGTCGCCGCGATGGTGGATCTGGTGGGCGAGGACCTGCGCATCGACCCCGGCCGCATCGCCTCGCTGCAGCGTGCGGTGCGCGCCATGTTCCCGCGCGCTGCCGATTACGATCGCGCCGAGACCTGGGCCGGCTTGCGCCCCGCCACCCCCAGCGGTGCGCCGCTGCTGGGCGCAACCCCGGTGCCCGGGCTGTGGCTCAATGTGGGCCATGGTGCCTTGGGCTTCACCTTCTCCTTCGGTTCGGCGCGCATCGTGGCCGAGCTGGTGTCGGGCCGTACTAGCCCGCTGAGCCTGGACGGCCTGCAACTGCCACGACGATGACAGCAGCATGAATTCAAGCGATCTGGCCGAACTGCTGCGCCGCGCGGTGCTGGCACAGGATTTCGGCGCCACGCCCGACCCTTTTGATGGCGGCCGGGCGCTGCGCCATTTCCCCAGCATCGATCTGGCCGTGGCCTGCTTCCCGGCCGGCGGCGCGCCGGTGTTTGCCAACGTGCTGTTCTCGCGCCAGCATCCGCAGGGCCTGGCGGCGGGCATGGCGGCCGGCGCGGGCGCGGCGCAGGGCATCCGCTTCCTGGCCGATCAACAGGACGCGCAGGGCCGCTCGATCGCCTGGCTGCCCGAGGCCCCCGGGGTCGATTGGCAGCGCCTGGACTGGCTGCCCCTGCATGGCGACAGCGGCCCCGCGGTGGTGGCGCCCTATCCGGCCTCGCTGCTCAAGCTGATGGTGCTGGTCGGGCTGGCCTGGCTGATTGACCAGGGCCGCAGCCGCTGGGATGCGCCGCTGTCTTTCGAGGGTCAGTGCCGTGCCGTGCGCGATTGGGCCCTGGACATGACGGCGATCAGCTGCAACACCGCCACCTCGGCCCTGGTGCTGCATCTGCACGCGATCGGCGCGATCCGCCGCGACGCGCAGGGCGAATGCCACAACGAAGTGCAGCAGCTGTTCGCCCGCCTGGGCCTGCCGACGCTGAGGCTCGTCAACACCCGGCCCGATGGCGGCTGGGGCAATGCCGCCGGTGCCGGCGTGGGCCAGCTGCAGATGACGGCCTGGGACACCGTGCGCCTGCTCTGGTGGCTGGACCCCGACGCGCCCGCGGCGCCCTGGCTGCCGGCGCATGCGCCGCGGCTCAGCGCGGAGAGCCGGGGTCAGGTCTTGCGGGCGCTGGAGGCGCAGACCCTGCGCGTGCTGATGCCCGAGCGGCTGGCGACCTCAGCGCTGCACTTCGCCCACAAGACCGGCACGACCGAGAACTACGCCTCCGACGCCGGTATCGTGCGTGCTGTTGCGCCACGCCGTCGTCATTACCTGATCGCCATGCTCAGCAACCTCGGTTCCCGCTACGGCGCGCCGGAAGCGCGCCTGCCGGCGCTGGGCGCGGCCATCGACGCCGCGCTCGAGCCCTGGCTGGAGTCTTGCTCATGAACGAGTTCTTTTTGATGCGGCCGCTACCGGCCGGCGCCTGTCTGGGCGTGGTGGCACCCGCCGGTCCGCCCAAGCCGGGCGTGCTGGAACAGGTGGCGCCGCTGATCGAGCAGCTGGGCTTTCGCGCCAAGCTGTTTCCCGGCTGCGCCGGCCCCGCGCAGCTGGGTCATCTGGCGGCGGCTGACGCGCAGCGCCTGGCCGATCTGCATGCCGCCTTTGCCGACCCCGGGGTCGACGCCGTGCTGTGCCTGCGCGGCGGCTATGGCTGCATCCGCCTGCTCGATGGCCTGGACCTGGCACTGCTGAAGCGCCACCCCAAACCCCTGATCGGCTACAGCGACATCACCTCCCTGCACGGCGCGCTCGATCGCCTCGGCCTGCCGGCCTGGCATGCGCCGATGCCGGCCTCGGACTGGATCGATAAAGGGCCGGGTGGCCTGGACGATGCACGCCGCCTCGCCGCCCAGCTGCAGCGCGGCCTGCGCGCCGGCGATGTGCTGGCGCCCGAGGATCTGCCGGCTCACCCCTTGAGCCAGGGCGAGCGTGCCCGGGGCCGGCTGATCGGCGGCAATCTCTCGGTGCTGGTGTCCAGCCTGGGCACGCGCTGGATGCCCGATGCGCGCGGCGCCATCCTGTTCCTGGAAGACATTGCCGAAGACCCCTACCGCGTCGATCGCTACCTGGCTCAGCTGCGCCTGGCCGGCGTGCTCGACGCCGCCGCGGGCTTTCTGATCGGCAGCTTCAGCGATGCCGAGGCCCCCGACGCGGTGCTGGCCGACTACCTGCCGCAGCTCGGCAAACCCATCCTGGCCGGCTGGCCCAGCGGGCATTGCTGCCCGAACCTGCCACTGCCGCTGGGCGTGCCGCTCACGCTGGACGTGGCCGGGCGTTGCCTGCGCCTGTAGCGAGCGGCCTGCCCGGGCTGCACGAGGCGGCTCGCGTGAGGGTCAGACCTCGCGCCGCGGCCGATGGCTGCCCGCCCTCGCTACCTGGGCGCCCCAGCCGGCTTCCGAGAGGGTCTGCTGCAGGGCCGCGCCATGCACCGTGAAATGCAGCTCCGTGCCATGGGCCGCGCTCAGCCTCGGCAGCACCTCACGCAGCACCTGCAGGCCAGCCTCCAGATCATGCAGCTCGATGTCGACCCGGTGAAAGCTGCCCGGGTCACTCTCGCTGGCGCCTGCCGAAGGCACCGAGGTCCCCCAACTCAGCAGCGAGCCCGTCGCGCTCGTCTCGAGTGCACTCTCCAGCGCTTGATGCAGCGCATCCAAGGCCTGCTTGGCCAGACCTCGCAACGGGACTTTGACGTAGACGAAATGCATTCCGGGCAGTGTGAATGCAATGCCTTGGGGCTGCAAGCCATGTTGCCGACGCGAATCGGCTCGAGCCACCGGTTAGGCCTTTGCCTCACCAATAGCGATTTGAATTGCAACATGCGTTCTGGCAATGCGCTTCTGAAACCACATTTCGCTCATGATCTGATTGACCGCCAGCCTGACCAGACCCGTTGCTTTGTCCGGGCGATCGAACTTGATAAGGCGCAGTGGAAACTCGTCCTCGTCGCAAAGGACTCTACCGTGAGCGATGGCGTCTCGAACTTCAACCAGCGACCCGTCTATCTCGGGGTTCCCAAGCAGCTTCATACGCTCGTTGAAGCGCGCGATCAGTTGACCCAACGTATCGTAGTCAGTGAGCTGGTTCACCGACATCGCGGTTCCAACAGGAATGGACTCGAAGTCAAGCCGCCCATTTGGATCCTGCGGCTTAGCATGCGTCAACAGTGCCATTCGCAGGGCGGTCTCCAAGCTGTGGAAATTTGTGACCAACCTGCCCAATAGTTCGGCGTGCTGCGTTGGCGTCATGTCTAAGGACTAACGTTTGAATTGAGCTGCTCAGAAAGACGTCGGTTCTGATGAATGGCTAGGCTGCGTACTCATGCCAACACTTTGGAAATGGAAACTAATCGTGCCGTATGCGTTCTGCAGTTCTGACTCTGTTCATTTCCCTCGCTCTCAGCGTACAGAACGACCGCAACCGCGACAGGTCCGGCTAGCAGTAGGAATCCGACTACCCGTAGGGCGGTGCGCATGAGCGACTTACTCACGGGTACGGCGAACAAGGCCGCGAACATAAGAAGGCTTGGGATCATGAACCACACAGAGGCAACCTGATAGTCAAGCGATGCAACTGTGCTGCCAGCTGCGCTTCGCTCGCAGCCCGCTCGATAGGAGAACGCCAGCGAGCCTGCGACAAGAGAAATTCCAAGAAACGAGATGAATACCTTTCCCGTCAGAGCTTTGGTACGAGACTTCATGATGTCCAACTTGCTTGCATGCGGGTCGCGAATGATCTTTGCCTAACATTTGAACATGCGGCCACTCGCCTGGGGCTTTGCCCGCACCGATCGGTGTGCGCGCCCCTCGTGCCACGGGCGTGCTTCGAGCGGCCCAGGCCGGCTGGTGCGAGACCCCATTGGCGGTGCCGAGCCGCGCAGCCAAACCGGGTTGCGCATCGCTCCAGGCGATGCGTCGAGCGCACCTTGTTTGAGCTGGAGCACAGGCGGGTGCCACCGGCACACGCCGGCCCGCAGGGGTGCGACGGCGAGTTGTGCGCGAGTCCCGGTTTGGCGAGCAGCGAGGGAAGCCTGAACGCAGTGAAGGCCTCCGCCTCTGGGGTCGAGTGCCTGCCGGCCTGGGCAGCGACGCGAACTCACTCGCTGCCAACGCTTCTGCGAGTTCCCCGCACATCGACGAAGCAACCATAAAAAAACCCGCCGGCTTGCGCGGGCGGGGCTTTGTGCGAGGCGCCAGGCCGGCGCTGGTTTACCAGAACTTGTAGTCCACCGTGAAGGTGTAGCTGCGGCCGCGCGGGTCGGCCACGCGGGGTTCCCAGGAGCTGCCGGCGCCGGTGTTGCCGTCGTAGGCCACCGAGAACGGCGGGTCTTCGTTCAGCAGGTTCTTGATGCCGAAGCTGAGGCCCAGGTTCTTGATGCCGGTGTAGCTGATGCTGGCGTTGTGGGTCAGGTACTTGGCGACGTTGGGGCTCCATTGCGAGGGCGTCACGCTGCCGTTGGCCACGCCGGGCAGCACGGCGTCCTTGTAGCCGTTGCGCCAGAGTTGCTGCAGCATCGCGACCCAGGGGCCTTCGCTGTAGGTGAAGGTCAGGGCATGCTTCCAGCGCAGGCCCAGATCGCCCGAGCGGGTGAACACGCCGATCTCGCTGGCACCCATCGGTGCGCTGGCGATCAGGCGCGAGCGCTTGTCGAGCAGGTAGGTGCCTTCCAGCGAGACGCCCAGCATGCCGTCGCCGACGCGGGCCGCGCCGCGCACGGAGAGGTCCACGCCCTTGGTGATCGATTCACCGGCGTTGACCCAGCGATCGTCGATGGCAACCAGATTGCCGGAGGCGTCGCGCAGGAAGTTGGCCGGGAACAGGGCGGCGTTGTTGACGATGTCGGACAGCGCCAGGAACTGGATCGTGCCTTCCTTGCGGATCTGCCACCAGTCGGCGCTGGCGGTGATGTCGCGCGCCGGCGACCAGACGATGCCGGCCGTCCATTGGCGGCTCTTCTCGGGGCCCAGCTCGGGCTTGCCGCCGGTGAAGATGTCGGGCGTGATGGCTTCGCAGCCGGGCTTGGTGGGGTCGACCTTGAGGCCGGCGCACTTGGCCGGATCGACCAGGTCCTTGCCCGAGTAGGTCGAGATGGTGATGCCATTGAACAGCTGGTTGAAGCTGGGCACGCGGAAGCCGCGGCTGGCCGAGGCGCGCATCACCAGCTGGTCCAGCGGCGCGTAGCGCAGCGAGACCTTGGGGTTGGTGGTACCGCCGAAGCCGGTGTAGTCGTCATGGCGCACGGCCATGGTCAGCTCCAGCTGCTTGGTGATGGGCACCAGCAGCTCGGCGAACTCGGCCTTGATGGTGCGCTTGACCGTGTCCAGCGTGTTGATGCTGTCGAAGGGGGCGTTGAAGATGGCGCCCTGCGTCGCCAGGTCGGTGGCGTTGCCGTTGAACTTGTACTTCTCCTGGCGGGCATCCAGGCCCACCGCGGCCATCACCTCGCCGGCCGGCAGCTTGAAGAGCGGGCCGCTGGCGGTGAAGTCGGCCTGGTTGAGGGTGAACTTGCCGCCGTACAGGGTCACGCCGTTGGCGCGCACGGCGTCCAGTGCGCTCATCGCGGCGGCGCTCTGGGTCAGGCTGAAGGGGTCCAGCGTGCCGTTGTTGATGAGCGCGGCAAACGGCTTGCCGTAGAAGTAGCCGCTGCCCAGCAGCGAGGTGGTGTCGCTGGTGGCGGAGGACAGACCGGTCTTGTAGTCCCAGCCGGCGAACAGCGGGCCGTCGGCGCCGACCAGGAAGCGCTGGGTCTTGGAGGTGGTCTCGATCTCGCGGCTGCCGCAGGGGATGCAGCGCCAGCGCATCGCCATCGGCAGGCCCTTGTTGGCGGCCAGGGTCGGGAAGGTGGCGACCAGGGCGTTGAAGACCTTGTCGTAGCTGGCGCCGGTGCTCGGGTAGGCGAGGTTGAAGAAGGGGCTGCTGGCCGAGGTGCTGCTGGTGATCTGGTTGGCCGAGAAGCTCTTGGCCGAGTCGACCTGGGCGCCGACGAACTCGGCGAACAGCTGGTGCTCGCCCAGGGCCAGCGTGCCATGGGCCACCAGATTGGTCGACTTGACCGGCTGCTGCAGCACGGCCGCACGGCCGGTGTCCCAGGCGCAACCCCATTTGGCGGAGGGGCTGGCCCACAGCTTCTCGTCGTAGGCGTCCATGCCGTCCACCGAGTTGCAGCCGGCCTGGCCGGGCAGGTCCAGGTAGTTGATGCCGTTCATGGCCACGGTGGTGCCGGGCTGGATCGGGCCGGTGCTGCGGCCGGTGGTGTTGAGGTTGTCGCGGCTCAGCGCGTTGTAGAGGCTGGAGATCGCGAACACGGTGGCGATCGGCGTGCCACGCGTGTCCACCGAGAGGCCGCGGTTGGGCTGGAAGGTGTTGACGAAGTCGCGCTGGTCGCCGCGCAGCGCCTTGGAGTCGCTGTGCGCCAGCGCCACCAGCAGGTTGAACTTGTCGCGCTCGAGGTCGCCGAAGCCACCCACCAGCTTGACGCGGCCGATGTTGGCGCCGCCCGCCTCGGTGATGTCGGTGAAGGCCTGGGCCTCCAGGCCGTTGTAGTTCTTGCGCAGGATGAAGTTGATGACGCCGCCGATCGCGTCGGTGCCGTAGATGGCCGAGGCGCCGTCCTTGAGGATTTCAACGCGCTCGACCGCAGCCATCGGGATCGAGTTCAGGTCGACGACGCCGCCGTTCAGGCCGTGCGCGGCGACGCGCCGGCCGTTCAGCAGCACCAGGGTGCTGGCCGAACCCTGGCCGCGCAGATTGGCGGCGGTGGCGCCGTTGTTGCCACGCGCCTGGCCGGCCACCACGTCGGCATTGCCGGCCAGGTTATCCAGGCCGTTGCCGTTGGCGCTCAGCACCGAGATCAGCTGTTCGGCCGAGACGATGCCCTGGCGCTCGAGCTCCTTGCGCGAGATCACCTGGATCGGCAGGGCGCCTTCGTCCTGGATGCGCTTGATGCTGGAGCCCGTGACCTCGACGCGCTCGACCTTCTGCACCGGGGCGGTGGACTGGGCGCTGGCGAGCAGCGGGGCGGCCAGACCCACGAGGGCGAGGCAATGGGTGAGCTTGGTCAACTTCATCAAGATGCTTCTCCTTAACGACTGAATGCGGGGCGCTGCGGGGCAGGGATGATAGGCAGGGTCGAGGGGCATGATCGAGTAGCCGGCGCCACTGGGCCATAGGGGCCGGCCGCATTTGTTGCTTTGCCCACAATGAATGCTTGTGCGAACCTCATAACCTGTGGGAATGCGGCCCCCGGGAACGCGCCCGCGCGGGCCGCTCGCTCAGGGCTTGAGCCGGCTGTGCCGGGCGGCCGGCGCCGCTAGAGTGGGGCCATGTCTTGCCTCCCCCCCATCCGGCGCCGCGGCGCCGCCGTCTTGCTGCTGGCCGCGCTCGCGCTGAGCGGCTGCGCCGGCCTGGTGCCCACCAGCCACGAACTCCCCGCGCCGGTGCGCGCGGCCCTGCAGCGCGCCGGCCTGCCCGAGCAGAGCCTGGGCGTGGTGGCCTTCCCGCTCGAGGCGCCGCGCCAGGGCCTGCGTTGGCGCGCCGACGCGGCGATGCAGACCGGCTCCACCATGAAGCTGGTGACGGCCATCGTGGCGCTGGACAAGCTGGGCCCGAACCAGCGCGGCCGCACCGAGCTGCTGGCCACGGCGGTGCCGCAGGATGGTGTGCTGCAGGGCCCGCTCTACCTGCGCGGCGGCGCCGATCCCGAGCTGGACTGGGCCGCGCTGTGGGGCCTGCTGCGCGAGTTGCGCGAGCAGGGCCTGCGCGAACTGCGCGGCGGCATCGTGGTGGACCGCACGCGCTTCCAGCCGGCGCGGCCCGAGCTGGGCCAGCCGGCCTTCGACGAGCAGCCCGAGTTCCCCTACAACGTGATCCCGGATGCCCTGCATCTGAACGGCAGCCTGCTGGACCTGGAGCTGCAGTCCGACGGCGAGCGCGTGCAGGCGCGCCTGAGCCCGGCCTGGCCGGGGCTGAGCGTCGACGCCACCGGCCTCACGCTGAACGAGCTGGCTTGCAAGGATTGGGAGGAGGGTTGGCAGATTCCCGTGGTCGAGGCCGGCCAGTTGCGCCTGCGCGGCAGCTTCCCGCGCCAATGCCGGCAGCGCCAGGCCCTCAATGTGTTCGATCGCCAGCTGCTGGCCGGTGCCGCGCTGCGCGCGTTGTGGCAGGAGCTGGGCGGCACGCTGCAGGGCGAGGTCAGCGAGGGCGCCACGCCGGTAGAGGCACGCGTGCTCGCCAGCCACCAGGGCCGACCGCTGGGCGAGCTGCTGCGCGGCGTGATGAAGCGCTCGGACAATGCGCTGACGCGTTTGACCTTTCTCAACCTCGGCGCCGCGCACCCGCGCGCCGCCAGCTTTGCCAGCACCCAGGAAGCCGCCGCCGACCAGGTGCGCCAGTGGCTTGCCGAGCATGGCGTGGCGGCGCCCGAGCTGGTGCTGGAGAACGGCTCGGGCCTCTCGCGCGCCGAGCGCATCAGCCCCGCCAGCCTGGCCGCCATGCTGGCCGCGGCCTGGCAGGGCCCTTATGCGCCCGAGCTGCTCAGCAGCCTGCCGCTGGCCGGGGTGGACGGCACCCTGGGCCGGCGCCTCAAGGGCACGCCGGCCGAGGCGCGCGCGCGCCTGAAGACCGGCACGCTGCGCAATGTGGTGGGCCTGGCCGGCTATGTGCACGACGGCCGGGGCCGCCCCTGGGTGATGGTGGCCCTGCTCAACCACGACGAGGCGCCCGCCAAGGGCCGGCCGGTGCTGGATGCGCTGGCAGCCTGGCTTGCGCAATATTGACGCGAGCGCCACCACGCCAGCCGCTATGCTGGCGCCATCGCAGGGCTTGAACGGGGGCGGGATGGCTGGAAGCTGGGCAGCAGCGTGCATGACGCTGGCGGTGGCGCTGGGCTTTGGCGCACCGGCGCTGGCCCAGCCGCCCGCCAAGCGCCTTTCCTTTGTCACCGAGCATTTCCCGCCCTACACCTATGCGGAGGCGGGCACGGCCGCCGGCCCGATGGTGGATGTGCTGCAGGCCGCCTGCGCGCGGCTGCGCTGGCAATGCACGGTGGAGGTGCTGCCCTGGCGGCGCGCGCTGGGCCTGGCCCAGAACGGCCTGGTGGATGGCATCTTCACGGTGGTGGACACGCCCGAGCGGCGCAGCTATTTCCATGTCAGCGTGCCGGTGCTGGGGGCGCGCTACACCTTGTTCACGCGTGCCGGCGACGACTTCGTGCTGCAAGGCGACCGCCAGGCCCTGGTGGGCCGCACCATCGGCGCCTATGGCCCCTCGGCCACGGTGCTGGCGCTGGACGAGCTGGTGGAGGGCCTGAAGGTCGAGACCGTCATCGAGCCCGACAACCGCACCGTGCTGCGCAAGCTCGCGGCCGGGCGCTACGGCCCGCATGGCCTGGCGCTGGTGAACGAATACGTGGCCCTGCACCTGATGCGCGAAGACCAGCTCGGCGGCCTGCAGAGCGCCGGCGCGGTGAAGGAGTTCGACTACGCCTTCGGGCTGGTGCGCCAGCGCATCGGCGCGCGCGATTTCAAGGCCTTCAACGAGGCCCTCGTCGCGCTGTGCCACAGCGGCCGCAGCGCCGAGCTGGTGCGCCCCTATGCGCTGCCGGCCTCGGCCTGTGCGAAGGCCGCGCGCCGCTGAGCCGGCGGGCCGGGCCTGCTGCCGCCCGGCGGCCTAGCTGCGCCAGGGCAGGTCCAGCGCCTCGCCCTCGGGCAGGTGGGTCGCCACCGGCGTGGCCGCGAAGATGCCCAGCGTCTCCAGCGCCACCTCGCCCACATTGAAGAACTGGTGCAGCTCGCCCTTGGGCAGCACCAGCGTGCAGTTGGCGCCGAAGCGCTGCACGCGGCCGTTGCTGTGCAGCTCGCCGCTGCCGGCCAGGCACAGCACGACCTCGTCGCAATCGTGGCTGTGCGGCGGCGTGCCGGCGCCCGGCGCCATCGACTGGCGCCACACCGACAACTGGCTCAGGCCTTCGGCCTCGCCGGCCCAGGTGGCGTGGGCGATGCCGGCCAGCGGGCTGGCCTCGGGTTGGATCTGTTGAATGACTTGCTGCATGTGGATGGCTCCAAAAATGCCCGGGCCTTGGCGCGGTGCCCGGGCGTTGACCGCTCTGAGGCCCGCAGTCTCGGCCTCGCGCGGCGATTCGAGAAGACCGCGAAGCGTCTTAACATTGCCGACATTTCGTCGGCAAAGGCCGGGCGGGGAGAGACCATGCAGGGGCTGCAGCAGTTCATCGCATTCGCGCAGACGGCGCGCTACGGCGGCTTCGCGGCGGCCGCGCGCGCGCAGGGCGTGGCGCCCTCCACGCTGGCCAAGGCGGTGGCGCGCCTGGAGGCGGTGCTGGGCGTCAAGCTGTTCCACCGCACCACCCGCCAGGTCACGCTGACGCCCGATGGCGAGCGCCTCTTCGAGCGCTGCCAGCGCGTGCTGGACGAGGTGGAAAGCCTGCAGGCCGAGGCCTCGGGCACGCGCGGCACGCCCACCGGGGTGCTGCGCATCGACCTGCCGGTGTTCTACGGCAAGCGCTTCGTGATGCCGCTGCTGGCGCAGCTGCTGCAGCAGCACCCGGCCCTGCAGCTGGACCTGCGCCTCACCGATCTGCAGGTGGACCTGGTGCGCGAGGGCGTGGACCTGGCGGTGCGCATCGGCCAGCTGCGCGACAGCACGCTGGTGGCGCGCCGCGTCGATCAGCAGGGCCTGGTGCTGTGCGCCAGCGCGGCCTACCTGGCGCGGCGCGGCACACCGCGCCGGGTGGACGATCTGCATGCCCACGATGAGGTGGTGTTCCGCGTGCCCTCGACGGGGCGCGACCGGCCCTGGCATTTCCGCCAGCGCGGGGTGGCGCTGGAGCACCTGCCGCGGGCGCATGTGCGTGTCAACGAGACCGAGGGCCTGCTGGAGGCGCTCAAGCTCGGCCTGGGCCTGTGCCAGGTGCCCGACCTGCTGGTGCAGGACGAGCTGGCGCGCGGCGAGCTGGTGGAGCTGCTGCCGGCCTGCCGCCCGCCCAGCATGCCCATCCACATCGTCTACCCGTCGAACCGGCTGCTGCCCTCGCGCTTGAAGGTGGCGATCGAGGCGCTGGAGGCCTTGCGCGGGCGCGGCTGAGGCGGGCGCCGCTCAGCGCACCGCCGGCGCCAGCAGGCCGATGCTGCCGGCATCGGCGTCGATCTCCACCGGTGCGCCCACCGGCAGGGTGAACTTGCGCTTGATGTGGCCGATCATGGCGCCGCGGTAGACGGGCACGTTGAGCGGCAGGAAGTAGTCGTCGAAGACTTCGTCCAGCGTCAGCGTGCCATAGCCGTCGCCGGGCTCGCACTTGGTGAACTTGCCCAGCACCACGCCGGCCAGCTGGTCCAGCGCGCCGGCCAGGCGCAGCGTGGAGAGCATGCGGTCGATGCGGTAGATGTATTCGTTGATGTCCTCGAGGAAGAGCACGGCGCCGCGCCAGTCGTGCCAGAAGCGCGAGCCCGCCAGCGAGCTCAGCACCGCCAGATTGCCGCCCAGCAGGCGCCCGCGGGCCTTGCCGCCGCGCAGGGTCTGGATGCGGTCCTGGGTCTGTACCAGGTTGTCGCCGCGCTCGCCCTGCGGGTTCCTCAGCAGCGGCAGCTCGCCGTCCTTTTGCATCACCATGGCCTTGAAATGCGCGACGCTGAACTCGTTCCATTCCGAGCCCGCCACCGGGCAGTGGAAGGTGACGAGGCCGGTCTGCTGGTGGATGGCGTTGACCAGGCAGGTGAGGTCGGAGAAGCCGCCGAAGAACTTGGGCTGGCGCCGGATCAGGCCGTAGTCGAGCTTGTCGACGATGCGGTTGCAGCCCGAGCCGCCAGTGAGCGCGATGATGCCGGCCACACCCTCGTCGGCGAACATGGCGTTGATGTCGGCGGCGCGCTCGGCATCGCTGCCGCCGAACTGCCCGTAGCGGCCGCGCACATGCTGGCCCAGCTTGACCTTGAAGCCCAGCGCCTGCAGCGCCTCGACGGCCAGCTGCAGCGGCTCGCGCTCATAGGTGGCGTTGGCGGGGCTCACCAGGCCCAGAGTGTCGCCGGGGCTGAGGCGGCGCGCCAACAGCGGCGTGGGTATCGGTTTCGCGTCGGCCTTGGCGCCGGCGAGCAGGGCGCCGCCGAGCGCCAGCGATTGGGTGAAGCTACGTCGGGCGATTGTCGGCATACTCATGTCCATCTGGGCGTACCTGGAAGGGGCGGGCGTGCAGCTGCTGCGAATGGTGCTGTTGTCGGGCTTGATGCTGTTCGGCGTGGCCGCCACCGCGGCCTGCCCGGAGCGCATCCGCGTCGTCTTCACCGACTCCAGTTATGAACCGCTGATCGCCGGCCGGGACAGCCATTTCGCCGAGCCGCCCGGTTTGTTGGTGAGCTGGACCAGGCAGGCACTGCAGCGCATGGGCTGCCTTGAGCGGGCCGAACTGCTGCGCCAGCCGCAGGTGCGCACGCGCCGGTTGATCACCGAGAAACCGGCGCGCGTCGATCTGGTCGTTGGCGTGTTCGAGGGCTCGCCGTTCTCGCCCTTGGTCGAGTTCCCGCCCATCGATCACCGGCCCGAGCGCGATCTGAGTGTCGGTGAGCTCGATATCGCGCTCTACGCGCGCCGCGACAGCGACCCCGCATGGGACGGACGGACGCTGCGGCTGGCGCCCGGGCAGACCGTGGGTGCCTTGCGCGATACGGTGTTCGGCGCCATCGCGGAGGCGCACGGCTGGCCCACCACCGATGCGCTGACGACCGAAAACGCGCTGCAGATGCTGCTGGCACGGCGCACCAGCTACCTGCTGACCTATGCCGGCTTTGCGGACGCACGCATGCGGGCGGATGGACAACTGGCCGCGCAGCTGGTGAAGCTGGCGCCACCGGTGGACCGGCGGCGTCTTTATGCGGTGGCCTCGCACGATTTCCTGCGCGCTGAGCCCGCCTTCGTGAAACGCTTCTGGGTCGAGATGTGTCTGCAGGGCAACGCGCTGCGCGATGCGCCGCTCAAGTGCCTGCCCCCGCCCGCAACCTGAAGAGCGCTGCATCACAGCACGCGTGGCAGCTCGCGCCGCACCAGCACGCGATCGCCGAAGTCGAAATGCCACCACTCGGTGGCAATGCCGTGGAAGCCGGCCTGGCGCATCGCTGCGCGCAGCCAGCCGCGCTCGCTCAGCTGGGCGGCACTGAGCAGGCCGCGCGCCAGGTGCTCGGCCTCGTACTCGGGGTGCGAGATCGGCGCCATCTCGTCGAAGCCCGAGCCCATGTCGACCTCGCGGCCCTGCGGGTCCAGCAGCGTGACGTCCACCGCCATGCCGAAGGAGTGGATCGAGCCGCGCTCGGGATGTGCCAGGTAGAGGGCCAGCGGCGTGCCGGCCAGCTCGGCATAGAGCGCCTCCTGCACGCGCTGCGGGCGCAGCGCGTCCAGCACGCGCAGGCGGTAGCCGGGGCGCTGCCGGGCCAGCCATTGCGCGGCGCTGGCCAGTGCCGCGGCCGCTTCACGCCGCAGGTAGGCGCAGTCCAGGCCGCCGTAGACGTCGCGGCCGACGAAGTTGTCGGGGCTGGCGTAGCGCAGGTCCACGTCCACGCCCTCCAGGCTCAGCAGGGCGCGGAAGTCGGGGTGGCCGGCAATGTCTTCGCAGGCAATCATCAGGCTTCGCCCACCGAGCCCAGGTGCTCGCGCGCCGCCTGGCCCAGGAAGCCGACCAGCTTGCGCGCCGGCTGGGCCAGCGGCGCATTGGCGGCGGTGAGCAGGTAGAGCTGCACGGGGATGCGCGGCAGCAGCGGCCGCACGCGCACGCGGGCGCGGTCGGCCGAGGCGGCGGTGAAGGGGTCCACCACCGTCATGCCCACGCCAGCCTCCACCAGTGCGCGCGCCAGCTGGTAGGTCTGCACGGTGATGCGGCTGGCGATCTCCAGGCCCTGAGCCTCGAAGGCGCTCATCACCACGCTGCCCAGCGGATCGTCCTCGGCCATCGCGATCAGCTCGCTGCGGATCTGCTCGATCGGCAGCGGCCCTTCGCCGGCGGCCTCGGGGCTGCCCAGCGGGCACAGCGCCATCATCGGCCCGGCGGCCAGCACCTCGGCCTTGATGCCGGGGTGGCGCGGGTCCTGCAGCGAGAGCGCCAGGTCGGCCTCGCCCAGCAGCAGGGCGTTGACGATCTCGCGCGTGTGGTTGGTGGCGAGGATGCAGCGGCTGGCCGGAAAGGCCTTGGCCCAATGCGTCATCGCCGCCGGGATCACCGAGGCGCCCAGGGTCGGGGTGGCGACCAGCTTGACCTGCTCGGAAATGCCCGAGCGCAGATTGGCCGCCAGGCGCCTGATCGTCACCAGGTCGCGGTTCAGCTTGTCGATCTCGACGAACAGGCGCTGCGCCTCGGGGGTGGGGTAGAGCTTGCCCTTGAGGCGGTCGAACAGCGGCATGCCCAGCTGCAGTTCGGCATGCTGCAGCACCTTGGTCACCGCCGGCTGCGAGATGTGCAGCAGCTGGGCCGCACCGCTGATGGTGCCGGCCTGCATGATGGCGTGGAAGACCTCGATATGCCGGAGTCTCATTTCCTGTAGACGTTCTCGAAATCGACGCTGCCGTTGGGCGCCATGATGAAGCCCTGCACATCCTTGCGCACCGGGATGTAGACGGTGGAATGCGCCATCGTGATCCAGGGCCGCTCGCGCTTGAAGATCTCCTGCGCCTGCTCGTACATGGCGATGCGCTTCTTGGGGTCAGGTGTTGCGCGCGCGTCGTTGATGAGTTTTTCGAACTCGGGGTTGCAGAACTTCACGCCGCTCTGGTTGGCGGCGCAGCTCAGGTTGGGGGTGAGGAAGTCGTCGGCATCGCCGTTGTCGCCCGACCAGCCGCTCATATAGACATGGTGCTCGCCCTGGTTGGCGCGCTTCAGGTACTCGCCCCACTCATAGGTCTTGATGTGGGCCTTGACGCCGATCTTGGCCCAGTCCTGCTGGATCAGCTGCGCCATCAGCTGGCCGTTGGGGTTGGTGGGGCGCGTCACCGGCAGGGCCCAGAGGTCGATCTCGAAGCCGTTCGGAAAACCCGCCTTGGCCAGCAACTGCTTGGCGCGCTCGGGGCTGTATTCGTTCTTGAGCTTCTTGTTGTAGCCGGGGATGGCGGGCGGGAAGGCGCTCACCGCCTGCATCGCGTCGCCGCGCGGGAACAGGGCCTTGAAGATGGCGTCGCGGTCCACCGCGATGTCCAGCGCCTCGCGCACCTCGCGCTTGTCGACCGGCGGCTTCTTCAGATTGAAGCTCAGGTAGGAGATGTTGAGCGCCTGGATCTTCAGCAGCTGCACGTCGGGCTTGCCGTCCAGCGAGCTCACGTCCACATCGCGCAGCGGCGCGGTGACCTGGCATTCGCCCGCCAGCAGCTTCTGCACCCGCACATTGGGCTCGCGGCTGATGCTGAACACCAGGGCGGTGGTCTTCTGCTTCTCGCCCCAGTAGTCGGGGTTGGGCTCCATGCGCACCACATCGTCCTTGGCATAGGACTTGAACTTGTAGGGCCCGGTGCCCACCGGCTGGTTGTTGATCTGGTTGGCGCGCCCGTCCTTCAGGAGCTGGGCGCCGTACTCGGCCGAGTGCATGCCGGCGAACGCCATCGCCAGATAGGTCTGGAAGATCACATTGGGCTGCTTCAGGCGGAAGCGCACCGTGTAATCGTCGACGCGGTCGATGCCCTCGATGAGCTTGGCCAGGCCAAGGTTCTGCGGATAGACGAAGTTGGCCGGGAAGGCCTGGTTGAAGGGGTGCTTGGGGTCGATGAAGCGCCCGAAGGTGAACAGCACGTCGTCGGCATTGAACTGCCGTGTGGGCGTGAAGTAGGGCGTCTTGTGGAAGTTCACGCCGCGCCGCAGCGTGAAGGTGAAGGTCTTGGCGTCCGGCGCGATCGTCCAGGCGGTGGCCAGCTGCGGCTCCAGCTCGGTGCCGCCGCGCTTGAAGCCCAGCAGGCCCTGGAACATCTGGCTGTTGACGTTGTTGGTGCTGGCCGAGTCCCACAGCCCGGGGTCGAAGCCCTCGGGGCTGGCATCGGCGCAGTAGACCAGGGGCTTGGCGGCCACACCGAAGCTGAGGAGCAGGCCAAGGGCCAGAGCGAGCGGGCTGGAAGTGGGCGTCATGAGGGGAGCGGCAACAAGGTGGTGGCCATTGTTGGGAGCCCCCACCCGGAACAACAAGTGACAAGTCCGGCGCTGACTATAACCTTGGCTTATGGCGCGCCTTGGCGAGCTGCCCGCACAGATAGGTCCAGACGCACTGGGCCGCCGCATAGCTGGTGAGCTCGGCATGGTCGTAGGGCGGTGCCACTTCCACGCAGTCCATGCCCACGAAGTTCAGCGGCGCCAGCTCCTCGAGGATGCTGAAGACCTGGTTCGTCGTCATGCCGCCGGGCTCGGGCGTGCCGGTGCCGGGCGCGAAGGCGGGGTCCAGGCAGTCGATGTCCAGGCTCAGGTAGAGGGGCGGGTGGTCCAGCGCGGCCATGCGCTCTTCCACCTGCTGCAGCACCGGGCTGAGCTGGATCGGGCTTTCCAGGCCGCGCAGGGTGCGGGCGTCGAAGATCAGCCCGCCCTGTTCCTTCACATACTCGCGCGCCTCGCGCAGACCGGCCGAGCGTATGCCAATCTGCACAAAGCCCTCCTTCAGCACCAGGCCCTCCTGGATCGCCTCGTAGACCCAGGTGCCATGGCCGCTGGGCTCGCCGAAATGGTCTTCCCAGGTGTCGCAATGGGCGTCGAAATGGATCACCGCCAGCGGCCGGCCGTAATGGGCCTTGTAGGCGCGCAGCAGCGGCAGGGTGATGGAATGGTCGCCGCCCAGCCAGGCCATGTGCTGCCTGGCGATCATCCGGGTGATCAGCGGCAGCATCGCCGCGCGCATGGCCTCCAGGCTGGTGTTGGGCAGGGGCAGATCGCCCAGGTCGCTGCAGTGACCCTCGGGGCTGGTGTCGAACAGCGGGTGCGTGCCGTCGCACAGCATGTGGCTGGCTTCGCGGATGGCGCGCGGGCCGAAGCGCGCGCCGGGGCGGTTGGTCACGCAGCCGTCCCAGGCGATGCCGGCGATGGCGTAGGGCGTGGGGGAGGGCTGCCGGGCATCGCCCTGGGGCAGCTTCATGAACGCGGTGTTGCTGAGGAAGGCGAAGCTGTTGCTCATCAAACTATCCTTTGGGCATGGGCAGTGCCGCCGACAGGGCCTGCAGCAGGGGCTCCTCCCACCTGTCGAAGGCCGAGTAGCGGCCGGGGTGTGTGTCGGGATCATCGGGCAGACCGTTGATCACGTACATCATGCCCCAGCGCTGGGCTGGGTTGAAGAAGAAGCCGGCCCGCAGGCCGTACGCGTCGCCCACGTGACCCCAGGCCTGCAGGCCGCCCGAACGGCGCAGCCGATCCCCGTAGCCCGGGCCGCTGCGGTCAATGAAGTGCTGCAGTCCCAGGCCCCAGGCCTGGAACAGGCCGCCGAAGTCGTCGCCGTTGGCCAAGCTGGGCGCATGGCGCCAATGCTCGTTGAGCATGGTGGCCACCGTGGCAGGCTGCAGCAAGACCTGGCCCTCGAAGCGGCCCTGGTCAAGCAGCAGTTGCAGCACGCGCGCCAGGCCTGGCAGGCTGATGCGCAGCCCGCCCTGCGGGGCAAACAGCGTGCCGTTGCTGCCGGGCTGATACTGGCCCAGCTCTGCGGGCGGCGCAGCTGGGCCCGCGGCCGCGTCGTCGGCCTGCGGCAGCCATTGCGCGCCACGCCGCCGACACAGGCTGGCGAGCCGGCGCTGCGCCTCGGCGGGCAGGCTGGCGGCGTTGAAGCCACCGACGATGCCCAGCGGCGCCAGCAGCAATTCGTCCATCAGGAGATCGAAGCGCTGGCCGCTCACGGCCTCCATCACCGTGGCGATGAGGCCGAAGGCCAGATTGCAGTACGAGAAGAAGCGACCGGGCGCCTGCGGTAACCAGGCCGCCGGGTCGCGCAAGCTGCGGCGCAGCGCCTGGCCATCGGCAAAACGGGTGCCGAGGGCGTCGCTGAGCCCGCTGCGGTGGCTGAGCAGCAGGCGCAGGGTGATGGGCTGCCCCGGGTGGGCTGGGTGGCGTGGCCGGAAGTCCAGGTACTGGCTCGCATCGGTGTCCAGCGCCAGCTGGCCGCGCTCCACCATGCGCATCACCGCCACGGCCACCACCAGCTTGGAGACGGATGCAACTCGGTAGAGCGTGTGCTCGCTGACCGCCTGCGCCGGCGCCAGGCGGGCCCAGCCGGCCTGGGCCTGCTGCACGATCTCGCCGTCCCGCATGAGCAGCCCCGCGGCGCTGAGCAGGGGCTGCCTGGGGTCTTGCACCAAGGCCCGCACTGTGTCGCCCAGCGATGCCGTGTCGGCCGCGCGGGCGCCGTGGCCGAGCAGGGGTGCCGCCAGCATGCCGCCCAGCAGGATGCGCCGCCGCGTCAGGTCTGCCGCAGCCAGCTGCCGGCTCATTTGAAGCTGTAGCTCAGGTTCAAGCCCACCGTGCGCGGCTGGGTGGTGATGAGGCGCCGGCCCAGCTGCGTGTCGCCCACGGCCTGGTAGGAGGTGATCGCGCGCACATCACGCAGGTTTTGCACCCACAGGCTCAAGTCCCAGTGATCCCAGCTCAGACCGAGATTGGCATTGAGCAGGGTGTAGGCCGCATAGGCATGCGGGGCCGCTTGCTTGGGGTCGTCCTGGCGCGAGGAGAGCACGGCGCCCACCCGGCGCGCGTTCAGCCCGGCGCTGAACTCCATGCCGTTTTCCAGCTCCCGGCTGTAGCGCAGGCCCGCGGTGTGCTTCCAGGCGGGCGCGCCGCCCAGCGCACCGCCGGCCGACCAGGTGGTGCAGCCGCTGCCGTCCACGTAGGCGCACAGGGTCTTGGTCTGGTCCCACTCGGCCTTGGTGTAGGCGCTGTTCAGGCTGAACTGCCAGTGTTCGTTGAGCAGGTAGCGCGCGGCGAACTCGATGCCCTGCGTGTGGGCATCCGGGCCGTTGGCCGTGCCGTTGATCGGGAAGCCGATGCCGAAGTTGGGGCTGTCGGGATTGTGGTCTTCCAGGCTTTGCGAGAAGTCGGTCTGCGTGTTCTTCCACTTGATGCGGTAGACATCGGCCTGCAGCTGCAGGCGGCGCTCCAGCGCAAATCCCTTCACGCCGAGCTCGAAGTTGGTGGTGGTGTCGGGCAGGTAGTTCTGGACCGCCGGGTTCACGGCCTTGACGGTGCCGGCAAAGCTGTCCACATCGTCGCGGAAGCCGTTGCTGCCGCCGCGGCGGAAGCCTTGCGAGAGCGTGGCGTAGCCCAGCATGTCGTCGCTGAGCTGGTAGGCGCTGTTGAGCTTGAAATAGGCCTTGCCCTTGCCGCTGTCGGTGAATTCGCCGCCGCGGCTGGTGGAGCCGATGTAGTCGCGCACCAGGGGCGTGGCGCGGTCTTCGTAATTGAAGACGCGGGCGCCGGCGGTGAGGGTCCAGCGCTCGGTGGGCTTGAAGCTCAACTCGCCGTAAGCGGCGGTTTCGCGGTAGCGGCTCTGCCTGTCCTCGGCATAGCCCTCGTCCACACGGCCGCCCACGGCGGCGCGCGTCCAGGTGAGCGCGGGGTACCAGCTCTGCAGTACCGGGAAACCCACCTCGTCCAGGCCCGGCAGCCACTCGGAGAAGCGCAGGTTCTTGTCCTGGCCGTTGCGGTACAGGCCCAGCAGCCAGTTCCAGGGGCCACTGCCGTTGGACACCAGGCGCAGCTCATGGCTGTGGCCGCGGTAGCGGTTGTCGAAGCTCATGAAGGCGCTGCGCTTGCTGTCGCCTAGGCCCAGGCCGGTGATCCAGCCGTAGTAGCTGTTGCCATTGGCCGCGTAATCACCCTGACCGACGCGCGCATCGCTGAAGCGCGAGCTGCTGGCGTGCAGGCGTGCGAAGCCGAGGTTCCAGTCCAGGTCCAGGCTGTCGAGCTTGAAGTCGCGGTCGGCGTACTCCGGGTAGCGCGAGATCAGGGTGTGGTCGTTCACCACGAAAGGGGTGTCCCAGGTGGATTCGTAGTTCGCGCCCGGGTTCTGTGCCTGCGCCACCTTTACCGGCAGGGTGTTGGCGCCATTGCTGCCATGCGCCAGCATCGATTGCTCCGCATGGGCCAGCAGCAGCTCCAGGTCGGCGGTGGGCTTGAACAGCAGGGAGACCCGGCCACCCTTGACACGCTGCCAGTCGTCGCGTGGGTACAGCAGGGTGCCGGCGTCGGGCCGGCCATCCCAGGCCAGCTTGGGGTCGGTGATCCAGGGTCGGCTGGCCAGGCGGTCGGTGTAGCCCTTCTCATCCAGCTTGGCCAGCGAGACACGCAGGGCCAGCTGCTCGCTCAGCGGCGCGTTCAGCATCAGGTCGGTGTCGTTGCTCAAGGCCCCGTGGCGCGTCTGGTAGAAGGAGGTGTTGAGCCTGGCGTCGAAGCCGCGCGTGTCGGGCTTGTTGGTGATGTAGCGGATGGTGCCGCCCAGGCTGCCGGCGCCGTAGAGTGTGCCCTGCGGGCCCAGCAGGGTTTCGACGCGAGACACGTCCTTGATGCGGTAGCCCATATGCGGCAGCGGCGTGTCGTCCAGGTAGTAGGCCACCGTGGTGCGGATGAACTGTTCCAGGTTGTTGGCGTTGACGTTGGAGACGTTCAGGCCCCGCACCGAGACCGAATCGGCAAAGCGTGCGCTGTTGCCGGGGGCGTTGATGGAGACGTTCTCGGCGATCAGCTTCTTGGCGTCGCTGATGTTCGCCTCGCGCAGCTGCTCCTGCGTGAGCGCGCTGACGTTGTAGGGCACCTTGTGCGCAGCCTGGTTGCGCTTGCTCGAGGTGATCACCACGGTCTCGAGCTTGTCGGTGGGCTTCTTGCTGCCCGGGCTCAGGATCGGCAAGGCTTCGTCACTCGCCTCGGCTGCTTGAAGCTGCGCGTGGGCCGGCGCCAGCAGGCCCAGCGTCAGCAATGCCACTGCATGCGCCACCGGGGTGGCGGAGATCTTTGTTGCGCTCATCATCAAGTACTCCTCGCTTGGGGATGGCGCGACTTTCACGGCTGTGCAGTGCCGCGGCGATTGAGATTTCTGCGCGCCCCCATGCCACGCGGTTATGCCGTTGCCGCGCTCTCCTGGGAGAACAGCATGCCCAAGGCTGATGTCCTATTTGGAAACCTGTGGTTTCCAAGTAGGATTTGCCATGGCGAATGCACTGAATCCCCTGGAAGTCCTGCTGGAGTTGCATATGAGCGGCAGCCTGGCACTCACGGCCAGCCGCATGGGCAAGACGCCCTCGGCGGTGTCCAAGCTGATACGTGCCCTGGAAGTGCAGGCCGGTCATGCGCTGGTGGAACACGCCGCGCGACCGCTCAAGCTCACCGAAGCGGGGCGCGCCTACGCTGAGGCGGCGCGGCTGGTGCGCAACCAACTGCGGGAGACCGAGGACCGAATCGCCAGCCTGAGCAAGCAACCGGGCGGCAGCCTGCGCATCACCAGCTCCATGCTGTTTGGCCACACGGTGCTGGCCGACTACGTGGTGGAGTTCAGGCGCGCCCATCCCCAGCTGCGTGTGGAGGTGGTGTTGAGCGACGCCTATGTGGATCTGGCGCGGGACGACCTGGACCTTGCCATCCGCCACGGCCAGCGTGCCAGCGGGGACATGATTGCGCGCGCCATCGGCCGCAACAGCGTGCGCCTGTGTGGCACGCCGGGCTATTTCAAGCGCCACGGGCGACCGCAGCGACCGGAGGATCTGTTCACGCATGAATGCCTGAACTTTCGCGCCGACACGCTGGACTCGCGCTGGCGCTTTCACAGCGCCGGCGGCGAAAGCGTGTTCGCCACGCCGATGGCGCGGCTGAGCTCCAACAGCGACGACTTTCTGCTCGCCAGCATGCGCGCCGGTGATGGGCTGCTGCCCTGCTTTGAGTGGGCCGTGGGCAAGGAGCTGCGCGCGGGACGCCTGCAGTCCTGTCTGGACGACTGGCGCTTCGAAAGCGATGCCTTTGGCGAACCCGAGCTGTGGGCCGTCTATCCGCGCGGCCAACGCGGCAAGGCCAAGGTCAGGCAGTTCGTCGACGGATTGATCGAATGGCTGGCTGCGTTGCAGGGATAGGGCGGCGCCGCGGCAGGCCGCGTTGACCCTGGCTTGACCTTGCGCAAACCGGCTTGAGCCGTTGGAATTGACCGACACCACGCCGGCCGCCCCGGTGCTAACTTGCGCGCACTTTGCAATCCTGCTGGAGGTGCCCCATGCCCAAGACCCTGATCGAACCCTTCCGCATCAAGAGCGTCGAGCCCATCCGCATGACCACGCGCAGCGAGCGCGAGGCGCTGCTGGCCGCGGCCAAGCTGAATGTCTTCAAGCTGCCCGCCGAAGACGTGCTGATCGACTGGCTCACCGACTCGGGCACCGGCGCGATGTCCTCGCGCCAATGGGGTGCCATCATGGAGGGCGACGAGAGCTATGCCGGCGCGCGCAGCTTCTACCGCCTGCAGGCAGTGATCCAGCAGATCACCGGCATGCAGCATTTCGTGCCCACCCACCAGGGCCGCGCCGCCGAGAAGGTGCTGTTCACCGCGGTGTGCAAGCGCGGCGAGCTGGTGCCCAACAACTGCCACTTCGACACCACCCGCGCCAACCTCGAATACCTGGGCGTGGAGGCGCGCGATCTGGTGATTGCCGAGGGCCTGCAGCCGGCCCTGATCCATCCCTTCAAGGGCAATATCGACCTGGCGCGCGTCGAGGCGCTGCTCCAGGCCGAGGGCGATCGCATCCCCTTCGGCATGATCACGGTGACCAACAACACCGGCGGCGGCCAGCCCGTCTCGATGGCGAATATCCGCGCCTATGCCCAGCTGCTCAAGGCGCATGGCAAGCCCTTCATCATGGACGTGTGCCGCTTTGCCGAGAACGCCATGTTCATCAAGATGCGCGAGCCGGGCTATGCCGAGACCTCGATCCGCGACATCGTCAAGGAGATGTTCTCCTACGCCGATGGCTGCACCATGAGCGCGAAGAAGGACGGCATGGTGAATATCGGCGGCTTCATCGTGCTGCGCGACGAGGCCTGGATGGACGCGGTGCGCAACGGCCTGATCATGAGCGAGGGCTTCCCCACCTATGGCGGCCTGGCGGGCCGGGACCTGGAGGCGCTGGCCGTGGGCCTGGAGGAGGGCATGCAGGAGGACTATCTGCGCTACCGCCTGCGCACTGCCGAATACCTGGGCGAGCGCCTGGAGGCGGCCGGCGTGGGCTTCGTCCGGCCGACCGGCGGCCATGCGGTCTATATCGATGCGCGCACCGTGCTGCCCGACATGCCGGTCGAGCATTACCCGGCCTGGGCGCTGTGCAATGCGCTCTATCTGGAGGGCGGCATCCGCGGCGTGGAGATCGGTTCGGTGATGTTCGGCAAGCGCCTGGACGACGGCAGCGAGACCTATCACAGCATGGAGCTGCTACGCCTGGCCTTCCCGCGCCGCATGTACACGCAATCGCATTTCGACTATGCGGCCGAGGTGATTGCCGAGGTCAAGCAGAAGGCCGCCAGCATCCGCGGCGTGCGCATCGTCAAGCAGCCCAAGTTCCTGCGCCACTTCACCTGCGAGTGCGAATGGATCTGACCAGCCGTCGCTAGACCAGATGGCAGGCCACCTGCCGGCCATCCACCTCGCGCAGCTCGGGTTCCTCCACCGCGCAGCGCGCCTGCGCGAGCGGGCAGCGCTTGTGGAAGGCGCAGCCGCTGGGCGGGTTCAGCGGGCTCGGCAGTTCGCCCTGGATCTTGATGCGCAGCCGGCGGTCCTGCGCGCGCAGCGCCGGCGTGGCGCTCATCAGCGCCTGCGTGTAGGGGTGCAGCGGGCGCGCGAAGATGCGCGCCTTGTCGCCGTATTCGACGGCGCGGCCCAGGTACATCACCAGCAGGTCCTTGGCCACATGCTCGACCACGCTGAGGTTGTGGGAGATGAACACATAGCCGGTGCCGAACTCGTCCTGCAGGTCCATGAAGAGATTGAGGATCTGCGCCTGGATCGAGACGTCCAGCGCCGAGACCGGCTCGTCGGCCACCACCACGCGCGGGTTCAGCATCATGGCGCGCGCGATCGCGATGCGCTGGCGCTGGCCGCCCGAGAACATATGCGGGTAGCGGCGCAGGTGCTCGGGCCGCAGCCCGACCTTGTGCACCAGGGCCTCGACGCGTTCGAGCCGCTCGGCCTGGCTCAGGCGGGTGTTGATGACGAGGGGCTCGGCCAGCGTGGCGGCGATGCTCTTGCGCGGGTTCAGCGAGGCAAAGGGGTTCTGGAACACCATCTGCACGCGCTGGCGCAGGCGTTTAAGCGTGGCCGCGTCGGCGCGCGCCGCGTCCTGGCCCTCGATCAGCAGGGAGCCGCTGGTGGGCGGCTCGATCAGGGTGAGCTGGCGCGCCAGCGTGGACTTGCCACAGCCCGACTCGCCTACCACCGCCAGGGTCTCGCCGGCCTTCAGGCCGAAGCTCAGGCCGTTGAGCGCCTTCACCGTGGCCTTGGGCGCGAACCAGCCGCGGCTGACGCGGTAATGGCGCGCCAGGCCCTGGGCTTGCAGCAGCAGCGGCTCAGACATGGGCGTGCTCCCTGGCGGCGCCGACCGGATGGATGCAGCGCACGCCGTCGACCAGGGCGGGCCTGGCGGCCTCGCAGGCGGGCGTGACATAGCGGCAGCGCGGCGCCAGCAGGCAGCCGCGCGGGCGGTCGTGCGCGCCCGGCACGATGCCGGGCAGGGCGCTGAGGCGGCGCTGGCCCGCGCTGTGCTCGGGGATCGCGGCCAGCAGGGCCTCGGTATAGGGGTGGCGCGGCGCGTCGAAGAGGGCGGGCACCGGCCCGGTCTCGACCACCTGGCCGGCGTACATCACCGCCACGCGCTGCGCCATCTCGGCCACCACCGCGAGGTCGTGCGTGATCATCACCAGCGCCATGCCCTGCTCGCGCTGCAGCTTCAGCAGCAGATCCATGATCTGGGCCTGAATGGTGACGTCCAGCGCGGTGGTGGGTTCGTCGGCGATCAACAGCTTGGGGCCGCAGGCGATCGCCATCGCGATCATGACGCGCTGGTTCATGCCGCCCGAGAGTTCGTGCGGATAGGCCTTCAATCGGCTGCGCGCGGCCGGGATCTCCACCTGCTCCAGCAGCTCGAGCGCACGCGCGCGCGCCGCGCCGCCGCGCAGGCCGAGGTGCGCCTTCAGCACCTCCTCGATCTGGTAACCCACCGTGTAGCTGGGATTCAGGCTGGTGAGGGCGTCCTGGAAGATCATCGCCATGTCGCGGCCGACGATGGCGCGGCGCTGGGCCGCGCTGATGCCCTGCAGCGAGCGGCCCTGGAACTCCAGCGCGCCGGCGCTGACGCGGCCCGGTGCGCCGATCAGGCCCATCAGCGCCATCATGCTGACCGATTTGCCCGAGCCCGATTCGCCCACGATGCCCAGCACCTCGCCGGGCGCGAGCGTGAAGTCCACGCCATCCACCGCGGCAAAGCTGCCGAACTCGACCCGGAGGTCTTCTATGCATAGCAGGGGAGAAGAAGGCGACATCAGCCGGCTCGTTTCAGTTTGGGGTCCAGCGCATCGCGCAGGCCGTCGCCCATCAGGTTGATGGCCAGCACCGAGACCAGGATGGTCAGGCCCGGCAGGGTCACGACCCAGGGGGCGCGCTCGATGTAGTCGCGCGCGGCCGAGAGCATGCTGCCCCACTCGGGCGTGGGCGCCTGCACGCCCAGGCCCAGAAAGCCCAGGCCGGCGGTCTCCAGGATGGCGGCCGAGAAGCTCAGCGTGGCGTTGACGATCAGCGGCGCCATGCAGTTGGGCAGCACCGCCGAGAACATCAGGCGCAGCGTGCCGGCGCCGGCCACGCGGCTGGCGGTGACGTACTCCTTGCCGATCTCGGCCAGCGCGGCGGCGCGCGTCAGGCGCGTGTAGCCGGGCAGCGCGCCGATCGCGATCGCGATCACCGTGTTGACAAGACCTGGCCCCAGCACGGTGATGACGCAGATCGCCAGCAGCAGCCCCGGCAGGGCCAGCATGATGTCCATCACCCGCATGATGGCGGGCGACACGGCGCGCTGATAGAACGCCGCCGTGAGGCCCAGCAGCACGCCGGGCAGCATGGACATCAGCACCGAGGCCAGGCCGATGCCCAGCGAGACGCGGCCGCCATGCAGCAGGCGCGAGAGCAGGTCGCGGCCCAGCTCGTCGGTGCCGAGCAGGAAGCGCCAGCTGCCGCCCTCTGCCCATACCGGCGGCGTGAGCATGTGCTCGCGGTATTGCTCGATCGGGCTGTGCGGCGCGATCCAGGGCGAGAGCAGGGCGCTGGCGGCGATCAGCAGGAACACGGCCAGCGCCAGCAGCGCACCGCGGTTGGCGGCAAAGCCGCCCCAGAACTCGGCCAGCGGCGAAGGGTAGGCCGGCGCTTCGATCACTTGGCTCATGACTTGGAACGGATGCGCGGGTTCACCACGCCGTAGAGAACATCCACCAGCAGGTTGACGGCGATGAAGGTGCAGGCCGAGATCAGGATGCCGGCCTGCACCACCGGGTAGTCGCGCCGGCCGATCGAGTCGATCAGCCATTTGCCGATGCCCGGCCAGGAGAAGATGGTTTCGGTCAGCACCGCGCCGGCCAGCAGGCTGCCGGTCTGCATGCCCACCACGGTGAGCACCGGGATCAGCGCATTGCGCAGCGCGTGCACCAGCACGATGCGGGCGGGCTTCAGCCCCTTGGCCTGGGCGGTGCGGATGTAGTCCTCGCGCAGCACCTCCAGCATGCTGGAGCGCGTCATGCGCGCCACCACCGCCATGGTGGAGGTGCCCAGCACCAGGGCCGGCAGCAGCAGGTGCAGGCAGGCCGATTTGAAGGCGCCCGCCTCGCCGCTGAGCCAGGCGTCCACCAGCATGAAGCCGCTCACGCGGGCGACGTCGTACTCGATGCTGATGCGGCCCGAGACCGGCGTCCAGCCCAGGCCCACCGAGAAATACATGATGAGGATCAGCCCCCACCAGAACACCGGCATCGAATAGCCCACCGTGGCCACGCCCATCACGCCCTGGTCCAGCAGCGAGCCGCGCCGCAGGCTGGCTGCCATGCCCAGCAGCAGGCCCAGGCTGAGCGCCAGCAGCAGGGCGGTCAGCGCCAGCTCCACGGTGGCGGGGAACAGCGCCGCGAACTCGGCAGAGACCGGCGCACGGCTCACCAGCGACTGGCCCAGATCGCCGTGCAGCAGCTTGCCCACGTAGTCGAGGTATTGCACGTGCAGGGGCTGGTCCAGCCCCATGCGGCGCACCAGCTCGGCATGCGCCTCGGGGTCGAGCCGGCGCTCGCCCATCATCACCTCGATCGGGTCGCCCGGCACCAGCCGTATCAGGCCGAAGGCGACGATGGTGATGCCCAGCAGGGTGGGCAGCAGGGTGGCGAGCTTGTGCAGCAGGAACTTGAACATCACCAGCGTGAGGTGTAGGGCTTCTGGGCGGCGGGGCCGCGGGGGTCGGTGCTTGATAACTTCATGCCTTCCGGCAGGTTCACCACCTCCAGCAGGGCCGCGGTTTCGGCGTCGGGCTCGCCATCGTACTTGGCGGGGCGGTATTTCATCTGGAAGGCGGCGATCACATTGCGCGTCATGGCGTCGAGCTCGCCATGGCGCGGCACGCCGAAGCCGTGGCGCGCCAGCTGGTCCTGGAACCAGGCCACGTCCGGCAGCGCGGCCTGGTAGCCGGGCAGCCTGGCGGCCACCAGCTCGGCATCGGGCCAGGCGATCAGGCCGGCGTCGGCGAACTGCTTCCAGGGAAACATCGGGCCGGGGTCCTGCTTGGTCTGGGGCTGGATATCGCTGTGGCCGAGGATGCGCTCGGGGCGGATCTGGTGGCGCAGCACGATGTCCTTGCTGAGCGCCAGCACCGCGTCGATCTGCTTCTGCGAGAAGGGCACATAGCTGACCGTGCCGTCCGCCGCCACCTGGCGGCCCGGGTTGACGATCTCGATGCCGATCGAGCTGGGGTTGAGATTGGCATGGCCGCGCCAGTAGCTGGGGCCGGCATGCCAGGCGCGCTGGCTTTCCTCCACCAGGCGGTAGGTGACGACCGGATCGTCGCGCACCAGGTAATGGCTGGAGACCTTGCCGCCGGTGGTGAGGGTCTTGAGCGCGCTCTCGAAATTGCCCACCGTGTAGTGCAGCACCAGGAAGAGCACGCGGCTGTCCTGGTTCTCCGAGCGGTAGCTGGTATCGATGCGTGGGCCGCTGGCGCAGGCGCTCAGCAGCAGGGCGGTGAGGGCGCAGGTGGTGAGTCGCAGGTTCATGGCTTCGGTCGGTCAAGCAGCGCGAGGCGGGCGGCGGTGTGATGGGCTTGCAGCTGCTGCACGCGCAACTCTAGGTCAGCCGGCAGGGCCTCGCGCAGGCCGGCGGCAATCGATTCGTGCAGCAGCAGGGCGCGGCCGGCGGCCACCACCGGGCGCGGGCCATGGCGGCGCAGCAGGGCCAGGGCCAGGCGCGCCAGTTCGTGGCCGGCGCGGCGCAGCAGCGCGCGCGCCCGTGCGTCGTGCTCGGCGGCGGCGGCCACGGCCAGCGCCAGGCGGCCCACCGCACCGCGGTCGGCGCCGTAGACGAAGGCGCGCGTGCTGGCCCAGTCGCTGCCACCGATGGCGGCATACAGCGCCTGCGCCAGCGGCCAGCCCTGGGTGCTGCCGGGCTGCTCGTCCTCCTGGCGCCAGATCGCGGCCAGGGCCTCGCGGGCGATCCAGTAGCCGCCGCCCTCGTCGCCGAGGATGGGGCCGCGGCCGCCGGCGCGCTCGAAGCGGCCTTGCTGGTCGATGAAGGCGGCGATGGCGCCGGTGCCGGCATAGACCAGATAGCCCTCGCCGGGGGCGGCAAAGGCGCTGCGATAGGCGATCTCCATATCGCTGCCGCAGTGCATCTGGCGCGGCGCCAGGCCCAGCGCCTGCGCGAGCAGGTCCTTGAGCTGCTGGGCCACCGGCCCCTGCGGTTCGGCCAGGCCGGTGATGCCGGCCACCAGGCGGCTGGGGCGGCCATGCAGCAGCACCGCGGCGGCCAGCTGGTGCAGGGTCTGGGTCAGCGCCATGCGGCCGGCGGCCTGCGCCAGCTGGGTGGCGCTGATGCCCGCCACCTGGCCCTCGGCCAGCAGCGCACCATCGGGCCCGGCCAGGGCCCAGCGCGTGTGCGTGCCGCCGGCGTCCAGGCCGAGGCCAAGGTCGCTGGGGGCGGGCGGTGAGCTGGGGGCGGCGCTGAACATGGGCAGGCCGAGCTTACGTGGCCGCGCGCCCGGGTGACCAATGTCAATGGCGCTGCCGGGCATAACCTCGGCGCATGTTCGGGATCTCCCGGGATGTCCCGCACGCAGGGGGCAGGCGGCGCGCGGTTCAGTTTCGGTTCATCTTGCGCGCCCATGCTGGCGCCGCTGTTGCCTACAGGAGTGCCGCACCATGATGAAGCCATGTCCGTCCCTGCGTCCCCTGGTCCTGAGCCTGGGTTTGTTGAGCCCCTTGTGGGCGGCTGCCAGCGTGTTCGGCACGCTGGGTAATTTCGACGTCGTGAACGACACCGGTCAGACCGCCCATGGCTTCGAGATCGAGCTCGAAGGCCTGCATCTGGGTGACATCACCGACACCTTTGGCGGCGCCGGCCGCGGCTTCCCCACCACGGTGGAGCGCTATGGGGCCCCCGAGGTCACCGAGTACAACGTCGGCGGCGTGTTCGGCGTGCGCGTCACCTACAAGGCCAGTTTTGCCGCCGGCGTGTGGAACGTGGGCACGCCCAGCGGCGTGTTCAGCACCCCGGGCGAGAGTTGCTGGACCGGTGGCGGCATCGGCTATGGCCCCAGCACGCCCTGCGACCATTTCGGTGTCGGCACGGTGGGCAATGCGAGCCAGACGCGCTACAGCTGGCTGGTGGAGAGCAGCCCCGGCTCGGGCGTGCTGAGCCCGGTGACGGCGGCGCTGCCGGCGCCCGCCTGGCAGGTGACGCCCTCGCCCAACCCGGCCCAGCCGCCGGTGGTGGTGGCGCGCATCCAGGCGCCGGCGCCGCCGGAAACGCCCGAGCCGCAGTTCGGCGAGCCGGTCTGGGTGAAGGTCTACACCACCGAGTTCGAGGAGAAGATCAGCCTCGAGGAGCTGATGGGCGGCGACCCCAAGATCAAGCTGGCCAAGAGCGAGACCGAGATCGAATGGCAGTTGCTGCAGACCGACCCCGGCAACCCGAACGCGGGCCAGCTGGAGAACGGCGGCCTGGCGGCGGTGGGCGATAAGTCCGAGTCGGTGGTGCGGCGCTATGAGTTCTACCACTACATCGGCGCCTTCGACCCCGAGAACCACGAGGCCAAGCCGCTGCTGGGCGACTCCAATGCCGACCCCAGCGAGGTGGGTGAATTCATCGGCGCGCAGAACGTCGCCATCAACCTGAACGGCAATATCGCCGCGGTGCCCGAGCCCTCCACCTGGCTGATGCTGGGCCTGGGCATGGCGGGCCTGGTCTGGCGCCGCCGCGACTTGATTCAACGCAACTGAGCGCGCGCGCTGCCCGCTGCGCGCCGGCCGCCCGGCGCGATGATGCGCGCATGCAAGTGCTGCTCGTCGAGGATGACATCGATCTGGGCCAGGCGGTTTGCGAGCATCTCGAGGCGGCCGGCCTGCGGGTGCATTGGTGCAAGCTGCTGGCGCAGGCGGCCGCGCTGCCGCCGCCCGAGCTGGCCCTGCTGGACCTGCAGCTGCCGGACGGCGACGGGCTCACCCTGCTGCGCCGCTGGCGCGCCCAGGGCCTGCGCCTGCCCGTGCTGGTGCTGACGGCGCGCGAGCGCATCTCCGAGCGCGTGCAGGGTCTGCGCGCCGGTGCCGACGACTACCTCACCAAGCCCTTCGACCTGGACGAGTTGCTGGCCCGCATCGAGGCCTTGTGGCGGCGTGCCCAGCCGCCCGGCCTGGCGGCGCTGGGCGATCTGGAACTCGATCTGCGCCAGCATTGCGCGCGCCGTGGCGGGCGCGCGCTGGAGCTCACCGCGATGGAATGGGCCCTGCTGAAATGCCTGGCCGCCGCGCCCGGCCGCATCGTCGAGCGCGACCGGCTGGAGACGGCGCTGGCGCCGCTCAGCCATGCCGACAGCAGCAGCAACTCGCTGGAGGTGATCGTCAGCCGCTTGCGCAAGAAGCTGGGGCCGGCGCGCATCAGCACCCACCGCGGCCTGGGCTATCGCTTTGAGGCCTGACAACGCCACCGCCGGCTGGAGCCTGGAGCGGCGCCTGCGCCGGCGCATGCTGTTGGCCCTGCTGCTGGCCTGGCTGCTCGGCAGCGGCGTGGCCCTGCTGGCGGTGCAGGAGGAAACCGACGAGGTGCTGGACAGCGCCCTGATCGAGACCGGCCAGCATCTGCTGGGCCTGGGCGATGCGGTGCTGGGCAGCGTGGCCCTGCAGGGCGCGCCGGCGGGCTTCGCCGCGCACGAGGAATTCGTCGTCTACCAGGTGCTGGACGCGCAGGGCCGCCTGCGCTGGCGCTCGCACCGCGCGCCCGAGGCGCAGCTGGCGCCGGCGGTGCGGCCGGGCCTGCTGAACCATGGCGCCTGGCGCGTGGCGGTGCTGGACTCGCGCGCCAGCGTCTACCGCGTGCTGGTGGCCGAGCCGCTGGCGCATCGCGCCGAGGTGCTGTGGGAGGCCGCGCTGGCGATGCTGCTGCCGCTGCTGGCCCTGCTGCCGCTGAGCTGGCTGATCCTGCACCTGCTGCTGCGCGCCAGCTTCCGCAGCCTGGCGCCGGTGCAGCAGGCGCTGCGCGGCGATGCCCAGGCCGCCCTGCCGCTGCAGGGCATGCCGCAGGAGTGGCTGCCGCTGCTGCAGGAGGTGAATGCGATGCGGGCGCGCCAGCAGATGATGGTGGAGGCCGAGCGCGCCTTTGCCGGCCAGATGGCGCATGAGTTGCGCACCCCGCTGGCGGCGGCGCGCGCCCAGGTGCAGCGCCTGCTGCAGGTGCTGGGCCCGGCGGCGCCACCGGCGCAGGCCGAGCGCGCCGGCGCGGTGCTCAAGCAGCTGGACCGCGTCAGCGCGCTGGCCGCGCGCCTGCTGGAGCTGGCGCGGGTGGACGCCGGCCTGGCGCTGCGCCGCGAGCCGGTGGACCTCAAGCTGCTGGCGCGCCTGGTGCTGGACGAGTTCGAGCATGGCAGCCAGCGCCCGCCGCAGCTGCATCTGTGCGAGGCCCCGGCCCTGGTGCTGGGCGACATGGACGCGCTGGGCATCGCGCTGCGCAACCTGGTGCACAACGCGCGCCTGCATGGCGGCGCGGAGGCGAACGTCGAGCTGCTGGTGGAGCCGGGGCGCCTGTGCGTACGCGACGACGGGCCGGGCCTGGATGCCGGCCGGCTGGTGCAGCTCAGGCAAGACCTGACCCTGGGCCAGGGGCCGCAGGCGCGGCTGGGGCTGGCCCTGGTGCACAAGATCGCCGAGCAGTCGGGGGCGCTGCTGCGGATGCGCTCGCCCTGCGCGGGCGGGCGCGGCTTCGAGGCCAGCATCGAGTGGGTGCGGCCATGAAAGAAAAAGGGCTCCCGAAGGAGCCCTGTGTGTCACGCAAGCGCGCGGGTTCTGGTTAGAACTCGTACTTCGCGGTGACCTGCACGGCCCACTGCGATTCGCCCTTGTTCTGGCGCGTCTCGTAGTCGTCCAGGCCGGTCACGCCGTAGACGTACTTGCCGCCCTGCATGCCGGCGAAGTTGACGAAGCCGCGGCGGTTGCCGCCGTTGCCGCCACCCAGGGTGAAGGGGATCTCGTCGATGCGGCCCCAGCTCTTGTTGAGCATGTTGCCGATGTTGAGGAAGTCCATCGTGATCACGCCCTTGTGGCCGGCGAACAGGCCCGGCACTTCCTGGCTCAGGCGCAGGTCGAAGGTGTTGGCGAACTTGGACTTGGCGCTGTTGCGTCCGATCACGCTGCCGCGTGCGGCATCGAGGTCGGGGTTGGCAGCCACGATTTCCCAGAAGCGTGCTTCGGCGGCGGCGGCGTTGTTCAGGCCGCTGTTGGGCGCGCCGCGGAAGATCACCTCACCCGAGCCCGGTGCCTTCGGGATGTACATCAGGTCGTTGCCGTTGATGCCGTCGCCGTTCATGTCGTTCTTGAAGGTCCAGCTGTAGGGCTTGCCCGAACGGCCTTCGTACACCAGGCCGACCGTGGTCTTGTACTGGCTGATAAAGGCCTTGGACCAGTTCACGGCACCGCTGAAGCGGTTCTGGATCAGGTAGGACGACTTGGAGGCCACGTCCTCGTTCGGGTTGAACACGGCGCGGTTGGCGTAGTTCGAGAACGAGGTGGAGGAGGTCAGCGGGCTGACTTCCTTGGCGGTGGTGTAGGTGTAGGCCGTCGACCAGTTCCAGCCGGTGTTGTTCTGGCCCAGCGACAGGGTCAATGCCTGGCCGCCACCCTTGCTGGTGCGCTCGGCCACGATCACATTGCCCCAGGCGGTGTCGCGGTTGGCGCGGTTGGAACCACCGCAGCCGCTGACGAAGGCCGGGCCGCCGTTCCAGCACTTCGTGCCGTCCAGACCGGCGGCGTTGTAGTACAGCTCGCGGCCATCCGGGCCCGTACCCGTGGGCGTGCCCAGGTTCAGGTTGCGGTAGTTGATGCCGTCCTTGGTCTTGGTCAGCACCACTTCGGCACCGGCCACCAGGCTGTAGGGCAGCTCGGCGTCGAAGGCCAGGTTCATCTTCCAGACCGAGGGCTGGCGCAGACCGGGGTCCAGGAAGTCGATGTTGGCGGCCGGGGGCACGCCGGTGATCGAGGTCGGGTTGTTGGCGTCAGCGTTGAACAGCAGGCTGGCCGGGCACAGCGGGTTGGTGGTGTTGCAGTTCAGGTTGGCCGTGGCCATACCGGTGTTGGAGAAGGGGTTGGACAGCCAGACATTGGCGGCTGCGCCCTGGAACAGACCGAAGCCACCGCGCAGCTGCTGCTTTTCCTTGGCCTTGGCGTTCAGCGTGTAGTTGAAGCCGAAGCGCGGCTGGAACAGGCTGGCGCCGTCCATGGTCTTGCTGTTGTCGTAGCCAAACTTGGTCTTGGCAGCCTGGTTGAACAGCGGTGCGTCGGGGATGTCGACCTGGTCGACGCGCGCGCCCACGGTCAGGTTCAGCTTGTCGTTGACGGTCCAGGTGTCCTGCACGAACAGGCCGATGTTGTTCAGCTTCCACAGCGCCACGCCGTCTTCCAGCGTCTTGCCGGTCAGCGGCAGCTGCACCACATAGGTGGAGGGCTTGCCGGCCTGGAACAGGGCCACCGGGTCCGCGCCGCGGAAGGTGTAGGTGCCCTTGGTGTTCTGCAGGAAGGCGTTGTAGGTGTCGTTGCTGCTGTAGTCGGCGCCGAACTTGATCTCGTGGTCGTCCTTCACCCAGTTGCCGGCGAAATAGGCGTCCTTGGTGTCGGTGCGCAGGATGTTGAAGTGGCGGCTGTTCTCGGTACCGAAGAACAGCGAGCGGTCGCCGCTGGCGGTGCCCGCGGGCGCGGCGCCGGTCCAGGTCAGCTGGATCTGCGGCAGGTTGGCAGCGTTTTCAGGCACGCTGTCGTACTTGCGGCTGGAGACCTTGACTTCGGTGGAGAAGTTGTCGGTCCAGTCGGAGAACCACTGGCCCACCACCGTCTCGATGCTCTTCTTCTGGCTCCACCAGTAGGAGTTCAGCGACAGCGAGGTCGAGCTGAAGCCGGCGAAGGTCGGGTCGCCCTGCTCGGTCTTCGCATAGCGCAGGTTGGCGCGCTGCTTGTCGGTGATGTTCCAGTCCAGCTTGAGCAGGTAGTCCTTGACCTTCAGCTCGACGCCGGCGGGGATCTCCGTGCTGCCCACGTCGATGCCCCATTTGTCCTTGGCGACCTTGATGGCGGCGTCGATCTGGGCGGGCGTGATGCCCACATTGGTCAGGGCGCTGCCCACCGGGCCGAAGCTGGGGGTCGCGCGGGTGCTCTTGAGCTCTTCGTAGTTGGCGAAGAAGAACAGCTTGTCCTTGATGATCGGGCCACCCAGGGTGAAGCCCTTGGTGTCTTCCTTGAAGGTCGCGGGCTGGAAGTAGCCCTGGGTGCCGCGGTTGTAGCGCTGGCCGGCCATGCTGTCGTCGCGGTAGACGTAATAGACGCTGCCCTTGTACTCATTGGTACCGGACTTGGTCACCGCGTTGATGTTGGCGCCCGTGTAGCCCTTCTGGGTCACGTCGTAGTTGGAGAGGTTGACCTGCACCGCCTGGATCGCGTCGATCGAGATCGGCTGCTTGGCGGTGGGCAGGTTGTTGGCCTCCAGACCGAAGGTGTCGTTGGTGGAGACACCGTCGATGGTGATCGAGTTGAAGCGGGTGTTCTGGCCCATGGCCGAGATCTCGCCGCGCTCCTTGTCGGTCTGCGCCAGGCGGGGGTCCAGGCGCGCATAGTCCTGCAGATTGCGCTGGATCGAAGCGTAGGCGTCGAGCTCCTTGCGGCCCAGGCTGGTGCCGGCGCCTTGCGAAGCGCTGTCGAACTTGCTCGCCACGGCGCTGCCGGTCACCACCACCTGGCTCAGCACATTGCCGCCCAGGGTGAGGTCGAGGTTCAGCGATTCGGCCAGGGCGAGGTAGATGCCATCGCGGCTTTCCTTCTCGCTGCCCTTGCTGGCGGTCACCGTGTAGGGGCCGCCCACGCGCAGGCCGCGCACGCTGTAGCGGCCCTCGCCGTCCGTGGTGATGTTGTTCACCGAGCCCGACTCACGGTGCACGATGCTCACCGTGGCGCCCGCCACCGGCTTGCCATCGGCGCCGATGATGCGGCCAGCCACGGCCGAGGTGGTGTTCTGCGCGAACGCGGGGGCTGCCGCGACGATGGCAACGGCCACGCTGAGTGCCGTCCTCGAAAATCCAGACCAATCTTTGCTGCTCATCCTGCATGCTCCATGTTGAGAATTCAGTGACCGAATCCTGGCGCTCCGAAACACCTTGAAGCCGGTCCGCAAACGTTTGACGTTGCAGTTTTCCGGCAAAAAAATGGCCCCAGGGGGTCTTCAAAGGGTTTTCGGCAGGCCGGACAAGCGCGCCAACTCGCACTCATCCCACTTCTATCCAAGTGAAAAGCCTACCAGCGGGGCCTTTCCACTTCAATCCGCGCGTTCCCAGGATTGCCAGGTCCTGGGCCTGCCTCGCGCCATGCCTGGTGGCGCAAAAGCGGTGCGGATTCGGTCGTCCACGGGGTGCAGTCTGGGGCCTGGATATTGAGCTTTTGTGACCTTGTCACAGAGTGTGTCCTGTGGCCCACATCGGCCGGGCGGCGGCGGCTGCGCCGGCCACGAGCCGGCCCCAGGCTGGTGCACGCATGGGCAGCAGCGCCGGGTTTTGGCACCCTGCGAGGGCGAATTGCGGCGTGCATGTTTTTTGCCAGCCGTTGCTCAAAGTCCACAAGCTGGGTGCGAATTCTCCGGCGACGCTGCGGCATGATGGTGGCAGGAGGCTGTCGGGTTTAGGGATGGGCTCGCGTTGGGACGCTTTGGGGGTGCAGGCAAGGCGCAATGCGGAGCCGGATTGGACATCCGGCGAGCAGTTGCAACGCCGCATGCGCCCCCAAAGCGTCCCAACCCTTCGGGCCATAGCGATTTGCCTGGCCATCCGTCGTTGCCGGTGCCTGGTGGGGGCCGATCCCACGGCGGCACCGCCGCCTAGGCTGGCCAGGCAACTCGCTTTGGCGCGAGCCCATCCCTAAGCCCGACAGCCTCCTAGACCTGCCTACCCAGGCGGGGCGGTTCCGACCGGGGGACGCATGGCGCGCGCATCCAAGAAACCAGCGGGCGAGGAAAGAAAAGCCATCAATCTGGCGCTGCAGGGCGGTGGCTCGCATGGCGCGTTCACCTGGGGCGTGCTGGATGCCTTGTTGGCCGACGGCCGCCTGCGCATCGAGGCCATCAGCGCCACCAGCGCCGGCAGCCTGAACGCGGTGGCCCTGGCCGACGGCCTGCGGCGCGGCGGGCCCGAGGGTGCGCGGCAGGCGCTCGCCGGGCTCTGGCAGGCGGTGGCCGCGGCCGGCCGGCTGACGCCCTGGCAAGCCCCCTGGCTGGAAGCCTTCATGCAGGGCTGGCAACGGGCGCTGCCGCCCGAGTTCTCGCCGCAGCACTGGTGGGCCGGCAGCCTGCTGCAGGCCTTCTCGCCCTACCAGCTCAACCCGCTCAACATCAACCCGCTGCGCCAATTGCTGCAGCAATGCGTGGATCTCGACGCGCTGCGCCGGGCGCTGCCGCTGAAACTGTTCCTCAGCGCCACCAATGTCGAGACCGGCAAGATCCGCGTCTTCAGCGGCAGCGAGATCACGGCCGATGCGGTGCTGGCCAGCGCCTGCCTGCCCAGCCTGTTCCAGGCGGTGGAAATCGACGGCGAGTATTTCTGGGACGGCGGCTTCATGGGCAACCCGGCGATCTTCCCGCTCATCTATGAGGACGTCAGCGCCGACGTGCTGATCGTGCATGTGAACCCGCTGGTGCGCCGGGGCGTGCCGCGCACGGCGGCCGAGATCGCCAACCGCGTCAACGAGATCAGCTTCAACTCCTCGCTGATGCGCGAGATGCGCGCCATCGCCTTCGTCACCAGCCTGATCGACCGTGGCAAGCTGGCGCCCGCGGACGCGCGCCGCATGCGCATCCACTCGATACGCTGCGACGAGCTGATGGCGGCCCAGGCGGCCAGCAGCAAGCTGGATATTGGCTGGGCCTATTTGTGCGAGTTGCGCGATGCCGGCCGCGCCCAGGCCGAGGCCTGGCTGGCGGCGCATGTCGAGCAGGTCGGCAAGGCCTCCACGGTCGACATCCGCGCCGAGTTCCTCTAGAGGGGCCCTAAGGCCTGGGAGCCAGCCAGGGCATCGCCGGTGGCAGGGCCGGCTCGACATAGGGCCCGGCCAGCAGGGCATCGGCCAGGCCGCGCCGGTTCTGCGCCAGCGCCACCATGCTGAAATGGGCATGGCCCGAGCCGGGCGCGCGTGCGCGCGTGAGCGCGATCTGTCCCAGGATCTCGTCCACCGGCCAGCTGTCGGCCTTGTCGCTGATGCGGCTGGTGAACAGGCCCGGGTAGATATGCCGGCCCAGCGGGTTCTGACCATGCCAGTAGTCCAGCAGCACCTCGAACGCCTGCGCGGTCTGCGCGCGCGGCCAGTAGAGCTGCGGCGCCAGATAGTCCAGCCAGCCCTCGCGCAGCCAGCGCTCCACGTCGGCGTAGAGCTTGTCGTACTGCGAGAAGCCGGCAATGCCGGCCGGGCGCAGATCGGGGCGCGGCAGGCCGAAGGGGCTGATGCCCAGCTTGACCCATGGTTTTCCGGCTTCGCGCACCAGCTGGTAGAGCTGCTGCACCAGGCGGTCGACGTTGTCGCGGCGCCAGTCGGCGCGGCTCAGGCCGCTGGCCTGGCCGTGGCGCTGCCAGCTCGGCTCGTCGGGGAAGTCGAGCTCCTGCTTGTTGCCGTCCTGCACCGGGTAGGGATAGAAGTAATCGTCGATGTGGATGCCATCGACGTCGTAGCGCTGCAGCACATCGCGCACCACCGCCAGCGTGTGCGCGGCGGCCGCGGGCTCGCCGGGGTCGATCCAGAGCTGGTCGCCATAGCGCTTGACCCAGTCCGGCCGGGTCTGGCTCAGATGGCCGGCCGCGGCCGCCGAGCGCGCCTGGCTCTGGCGCGCTCGGTAGGGGTTGAACCAGGCATGCAGCTCGAGCCCGCGCGCATGGGCCTCGCTCACCCAGGTGGCGAGGGGGTCGTAGAAGGGCTCGGGGGCCTGGCCCTGCGTGCCGCTCAGGTATTCGCTCCAGGGCTCCAGCGCCGAGGGGTAGAGCGCGTCGGCGCTGGTGCGCACCTGCAGGATGATGGTGTTGAGCCCGAGCGCCGCGGCGCGGTCCAGCAGGGCGTGAATCTCGACAATTTGCTCGGCGCTGCTCAAGGCCTTGCGGCTGGGCCAGTCGATATTCGCCACCGTGGCCACCCAGGCGGCGCGGAACTCGCGCGCCGGCGGCTCGGCCGGTGGGGCGGGCGGCTCGGCCGGCGGGATGGGCAGGGGCGCGCAGCCGGCCAGGCCCATCATCGCCACGGCCGTCAGGGCCTTACGTCGTTGCATGCAATCTCAAACCTTCACAAACCACCGCCTGCGCCACATGACCCAGGCCACCAGGTACATGCTGGCACAGAAAGCCAGGGCAAACAGCAACGAGGCATTGCGCGGTGCCAGCTCCAAGGCCTGGATGGGCGCATACAGCAGGGCCTTGAGCGTGCGCTGGCTGCCGTCCGGCTGCGCCAGCTTGACGAATCCCAGCAGCTTGGCCACCAGGCCCGAGAGCGCGAAGATGAACAGCGCGTTCATGCCGAACACCTGCAACGGCCTGGCCCAGCGCGCCAGGCGCGCGCGCAGCAACGGCAGGGGCATGGCGTCCAGCAGCCAGTAGAAGCTGCCGAACAGCAGGCAGGCCCAGCCCGTCATCGCCACCGTGTACGCGGGCGTCCAGAGATTCTTGTTGATGGGCATCAGCCAGGCGTCGAGCAGCTGGCCCAGCCACAGGCAGGCAAGACCTGACACCATGAACCACATGGCCTTCTCGACCGGCGCGCGCCGCGCCATCAGCCAGTGGCCGGCCAGCAGGCCGGCGATCTGGCTGGCCAGGGCCGGCAGGGTGGAGAGCAGGCCCTCCGGGTCCCAGTGCTTGCTCTTCGCCCACAGATGACCATCCATCAGCGCGCGGTCCAGCCAGGCGCCGGTGTCTTCGCCGGGCTGCAGCGAGCCGACATGCCACACGCCCTGGGCGTCCGGCACCGGCACGCACAGCATCAGTAGGCTGTAGAGCCCCAGCAGGGCCAGGGCCGCGGCCAGCTGCTGGCGCCAGCCCAGCAACAGCGCCAGCGGCGCGGTCAGCAGGGTGCACAGGCCCAGGCGCTGCAGCACGCCGGGCCAGCGCAGGGTCTCGGGATGGAAGGCTGGGATGAGGTTGAGCGCCAGCCCGATCGCGATGATGACGAGGCCGCGCCGCCAGGTCTGCAGCAGCAGGGCCTGCCGGGCGGCGCCCGCCGCGGCACGGCGGCCCAGGCTGATGTGCATGGCCACGCCGCTGATGAAGACGAAGAAGGGAAAGATCCAGTCGGTGAAGGTCCAGCCATGCCACTCGGCATGCGCCAGCGGGCCGTACAGATGCGCCCAGTCGCCCGGGTTGTTGACCAGCAGCATGGCGGCGATGGTGAAGCCGCGGAAGGCGTCCAGGCTGGCCAGGCGCTGCTCGTCGTGCCTCACGCGTCGGCCTCCTTCTTGCCGAAGCCTTCAGGCACCTTGAGCAGGGCCGTCATCGCGAACGAGGGCAGGGTGGCCAGCAGCACCCAGGCAAAGAACCAGGGGTAGCCGATCTGCGCCTGCAGCCAGCCGCTCCACATGCCCGGCAGCATCATGCCCAGGGCCATGAAGCCGGTGCAGATGGCGTAATGCGCGGTCTTGTGCGGCCCCTCGGCCACCAGAATCATCACCATCAGATAGGCGGTGAAGCCCAGGCCGTAGCCGAACTGCTCCAGCGCCAGCGCTGCGCTCACCAGCCACAGGCTGCCGGGCTGCATGAGCGCCATCAGCAGGAACACCAGGTTGGGCACATGCATGCTGAGGATGAGCGGCCAAAGCGCGCGCTTCAGGCCCACGCGCGAGATGATCCAGCCGCCCAGCAGGCCGCCCAGGGTCAGCGCCGTCAGGCCCACCGTGCCATAGGCGATGCCGACCTCCTTGGTACTGAGGCCCAGCCCGCCCTGCGCCGGTGCGTCCAGCAGAAAGGGCGTGGCCAGCTTCAACAGCTGCGCCTCCGGGAAGCGGTAGAGCAGCAGATAGCCCAGGATCACCCCGATGGCGGGCTTGCGGAAATAGGCCTTGAAGACGGCGAAGAACTCGCGTACCGGCCGGCCGGTACGCGCGGCGGGGCGATCCGCCGCCGGGCGCGGCAGCAGCGCGAGATGGTAGAGCGCCAGCAGCACGAAGGCCGCGGCCAGCAGCATGAAGACCTGGCTCCAGGCCGTGGCCATGCTGCCGCTGCGCTCCTGCAGCACGCCCGCCAGATAGACCAGGCCGCCCTGGCCGGCGATATTGGCGATGCGGTAGAAGGTCGAGCGCACGCCCACGAAGGCGGCCTGCTGGTGTTGTTGCAGCGCCAGCAGGTAGAAGCCGTCGGCGGCGATGTCGTGCGAGGCCGAGGCAAAGGCCATCAGCCAGAACACCGCCAGGCTGAGCTGGAACCAGGCCGGCAGCGGCAGTACCAGGGCCACGCCGGCCAGCGCCGCACCGACCAGGAACTGCAGCGCCCAGATCCAGCGCCGCTTGCTGCCCAGCAACTCGATCAGGGGCGACCACAGCGGCTTGATCACCCAGGGCAGGTAGAGCCAGCTGGTGGTGAGCGCGATCTCGGTGTTGCTTAGCCCCAAGTTCTTGTACATCACCACCGAGAGCGTCATCACCACCACATAGGGGATGCCTTGCAGCAGGTAGAGGCTGGGGATCCAGGCCCAGGGGCTGCGTGGCGCCGCCATCATCAGCGCAGCGCCCGGCGCACGCTGCCGTCGGCGGCCTGCAGCGCGGCGCGCGCCTGCGCCGGCGTGCAGCCACGCCGCAGCGCCACGATGGCCAGCTTTACCGAATGGTCGCAGGCCCGCAGCATGTCCTCGGCGCGGGTCTCGTCGGCGCCGCTGGCGCGCATGGTCAGGTCCAGGGCGCGGCGCAGCAGCTTGGCATTGGTGGCCTTCAGATCCACCATCAGATTGCCGTAGACCTTGCCCAGCTGCACCATCAGCGCGCTGGAGAAGGTGTTGAGCGCGATCTTCTGCGCGCTGCCCGCCTTCAGCCGCGTGCTGCCCGAGATCACCTCGGGCCCGGTGTCCAGCACGATGCCGATCTCGGCAAGACCTGACACCGGCGCGCCCGGGTTGTTGGCAAAGCCCAGGGTCAGCGCCCCGGCGGCGCGCGCCGCCTGCAGGGCGCCCAGCACATAGGGCGTGGCGCCGGAGGCGGCGAGCAGCAGCACGACGTCGTTCGGCGTGAGCTGCAAAGACAGCACGTCGACGCCGCCCTGGGCAGCGTCGTCCTCGGCCCCCTCCACCGCCTCGAACATGGCGCCGGGCCCGCCCGCCAGCAGGGCCAGCGCGCGCTCATGCGGCCAGGAGAAGGTGGGGTAGAGCTCCACGCTGTCCAGCACGCCCAGCCGGCCGGAGGTGCCGGCGCCCACATAGATGAGCCGGCCGCCGGCGCGGATGCGGGGCAGGGCGGCCTGCACCGCCGCCGCCAGCTGCGGTGCGGCGGCGCGCACCGCCCGTACCGCCTCGCCCTGGTCGTCCACAAAGGCGGCGATCAGGGCCGGCGTCTCGTATTCATCCAGGTTCTGGTGGGCGGGGCTGGGCGTCTCGGTCTTGAGCATGGGCCCGACTCTACGGGGCCTGGCCGGCCCTGGCCAATGAATGGCGGGCCCGCGGGCATAACCGAGGGTAATCCGCATCCAAAAAAAACTTCGACGCGTATGTAAGGCCAGGCCGCGCAGGCGCGACACAAGCTCACAAGTCGTGGGCAAGGCGACGCCGCCACGGCCTGTTGTTCAAGCAACCTCAACGATTCCTTCATTCATCTCAGGAGCTTCACATGCAACAAACCCTCAAGACCGGCCTGTCCATCGCCGCCGCCGCTGCCGCCCTGTTTGCCACCGCCGGCTTCAGCACCGCCGTGCAGGCCGCCGACGACGGCATGGTCAAGTGCTCCGGCATCAACAGCTGCAAGGGCAGCTCCGAGTGCAAGACCGCCAAGAGCGAATGCAAGGGCCACAACAGCTGCAAGGGCCAGGGCTGGGTCAGCAAGGCCAGCGCGGCCGAATGCACCAAGGCCGGCGGCAAGGTGGAAAAGTAAGCGGCCGAACTCGCCAGGAGCGCCCATGTCCAGCATCCAACCCGATAGCTTCGGCCTGGGCCTCCGGACCGAGCATTACCAGGCCCTCGCCGAGCCCCTGCCGGCCGGCTTGCGGCCGGACTGGCTCGAGATCATTTCCGAGAACTATCTGGTGCCCGGCGGCAAGCCGCTCTGGCATCTGGAACGCCTGCGGCGCGACTACCCCGTCGTCATGCATGGCGTGTCGCTGTCCATCGGCAGCGCCGACCCGCTCAGCCTGGACTATCTGCGCGAGCTGAAGGCGCTGGCCGATCGCATTCAGCCCGCCTGGCTGTCGGACCATCTGTGCTGGACCGGCGTGGACCATCGCAATCTGCACGACCTGCTGCCCATGCCCTACACCGAGGCCTCGCTGCACCATCTGTGCGGCCGCATCGCGCAGGTGCAGGAGCTGCTGCAGCGCCCGCTGGTGCTGGAGAACGTCTCCAGCTATGTGGCGTTTGCGGCCGACGAGATGGACGAGGCCAGCTTCGTGGCCGAGCTGCTCAGGCGCAGCGGCTGCCGCTTGCTGCTGGATGTCAACAACGTCTACGTGTCGGCCCGCAACCATGGCTTCGACCCGCGGGCCTATATCGACCGCATGCCCGCCGCGCAGGTGGTGCAGATCCATCTGGCCGGCCATGAGGACCTGGGCGAGCTCGTGATCGACACCCACGACCACGCGGTTTGCCCCGCGGTCTGGGAGCTCTATGCCTATACGCTGGGCCGGCTGGGCCCCAAGCCCACCATGATCGAGCGCGACGACCAGATCCCGCCGCTGGCCGATCTGCTGGCCGAACTGGCCACCGCGCGCGATGTGGCACGGCGCGTCGCGCAAGACCTGACCCCGGCCGCCGCGGTGGGAGCGTTCGCATGAGCCTGCTGGCGCAGCAGCGCGGGCTGCAGGCGACGGTGCTGGAGGGGCGTGCCGCCGATCAGACGCTTGCCGGCCTGCTGACCGAGCGCAGCCTGGCGCGGCTGGCCGTCTATGCCCATGCCTACCGCGCCCGCCTGCTGGGCGCGCTGCGCGACAACTACGAGGTGCTGGCCCTGGCCATGGGCGACGTGGCCTTCGATGCGCTGGGCCATGCCTATATCGATGCCCGGCCCTCGCAGCAGGCCTCGATACGCTGGTATGGCGATGCGCTGGCCGACTTCATGGACGGGCCTTACGCCGCGCGGCTGCCGCATGCGGCGCTGTGCGATCTGGCACGCATGGACTGGGCCCTGCGCGGCGCCTTCGACGCCGCCGCGGCCACCCCGATGACGCTTGCGCATCTGCAGGCGCTGGCGCCCGAGGCATGGGCCGGCCTGCCGCTGCGGCCGCAGCCCAGCGTGCGGCTGTTGGCGCTGGACTGGGCGGTGGAGCCGGTCAGGCGCGCGCTGCGCCAGCACCGCAGCGGCGCGGCCGAACCCGAGCTGCCCGAGCCGCTGGCGCAGGCCCATGGCTTGCTGGTCTGGCGCCAGGGCCTGGAGACGCGCTGGCGCTCGCTCGCTGCCGAGGAAGCTGCGCTGCTGCAAAGCCTGCTGAGCGCGGGCGGCACGTTTGCGCATCTGTGCGAGGCGGCAGCGCTGGCGCAAGGGCCCGAACAGGCCGCCGCCGTGGCGCTGGGCGCGCTGCAGCAATGGCTGGCCGACGAGCTGCTGCAGGCGCCCCCGGTTACCTAACGGGTACAGCGCCGGCGCGGCCGCTGCACTAGGATGCCGCGGCGTCCTTCCCGCTGCCCCGTCCATGCAACAACCCCGCCTGTTCTCGCTCGCCTGGCCGCTGTTCCTCGAGCTTTGCCTGGGCATTGCGGTGGGCCTGATCGGCACCCTGCTGGCGGCACGCATCTCGGACAGCGCGGGTGCCGGCTTCGCGCTCGCCAACCATGTGGCGGGCACCTTGTTCATCCTGTTTCGCATCGTCGGTGCCGGCATCAGCGTGGTGATCACGCAGAGCCTGGGCGGCGGGCGGCGCGAGCTCGCCGATGCCAGCGCGCGCGCCGCCCTGGGTGCCAGCAGCTGGATCGGCGGGCTCACCGCCTTGGCCGCGGCGCTGGCCGCCGCGCCGCTGCTGCGCCTGCTGAATGCGCCGCCCGAGGTGCTGCCGCTGGCCGCGCCCCTGCTGCAGGCACTCGCCCCCGCGATGCTGCTGGATGCCTGGAACGCCTCCATGGCCAGCGTGATGCGGGCCCATCTGCGCACGCGTGACACCCTGGCGGTGCTGGTGGCGATGCAGATCGTGCAGCTGGGCCTGGCGATGCCCTTCATGCAATGGCTGGGCCTGCCAGGCTTTGCCCTCGCCCTGCTGTGCAGCCGCAGCCTCGGCCTGCTGCTGCATCTGTGGCTGTGGCGTAGCCGCCTGGGCCTGCGCCCGCAGTGGGCCGACTGGTGGCGGCTGCCGCGCCGCGAGCTGGCCGGGCTGCTGCACATCGGTCTGCCCGGGGCGGCCGAGAACATCGCCTACCGCCTGGCCTTCATGGTCAGCATCGCGGTGGCCGGCCAGCTGGGCGCCGGTGCCCTGGCCGCGCATTCCTATGCCTCGCAGCTGATGTACTTCGTGCTGCTGTTCGGCCTGGCCACCGGCTTCGCGGCCGAGATCGTGGTCGGGCATCTGATCGGCGCCGGCCAGCTGCATGCCGCGCACCGGCTGGTGCGGCGCGCGCTGGGGCGCGGCCTGCTGGTGAGCGTGGCGGTGGCCACTGCGGCGGCGCTGGCCTCGCCCTGGCTGCTGCGCCTGTTCACGCACGACCAGGCCATCGTCGCCCAGGCCGTCACCCTGATGTGGCTGACGGTGATCCTGGAGCCCGGCCGTACCTTCAATCTGGTGGTGATCAACGCGCTACGCGCCACCGGCGACGCGCGCTATCCGGTGCTGGCCGGTGCGGCCTCGATGCTGGTTGTGCTGGCCGGCGGCAGCTGGCTGCTGGGCCAGGTGCTGGGCCTGGGCCTGGTGGGCATCTGGATCGCCTACGCCGCCGACGAATGGCTGCGCGGCCTGCTGATGTGGCGGCGCTGGGCGCGCCATGGCTGGGTGCCCCATGCGCGCGCGGCGCATCGGCGCCTGCGCCGGCAGGCCTCGCATTGAAGGCTCGGGCATGAAAAAACCCGCAGCCTGCAGGAGGCTGCGGGTCGCGTTGCGGGCTGGCGGCGCGCGGCCGCGCTTGCCCGATCAGGCGGCCTTGCGGCGACGCGCCACGGCGGCTGCCGCGGCGGCCAGACCCACCAGGGCCAGCACGCCGGGTTCCGGCACGCGGTTCGGCGGCTCCACCTGGTCGCCCACATAACCAATCAGGTTCTTGGTCAGCTGCTGCGAGTTCGGCAGGTCGTACTGGTTCATCATGAAGTTGACGTCCAGGATGGTGGTCAGGGCACCCTTGCTGGCGCCGGACAGGCTGCCCACGCCGAATGCAATGCCGGCGCCCAGCGAGCCGTCGTTGCGCGAGGTGATCCAGTTGCCGGTGCCGTGGCCGGTGAAGCAGCCGGAGGCCGCGTAGTTCACGTTGCTCACCGCGTTCGGGCCGTCGAAGGGGGCGTACACCTTCTCGAAGCCATCGAAGCAACCGTTGAAGCCGATGCTGCCGCCGCCCAGGCCGCTGATCAGCGACAGGATGGAGTTGTTGCGGCTCATGAAGCTGGAGTTCTCGCCCATCAGGAACAGGCCACCGCCCGCCGACAGGAAGGCGCTGTATTCGCTCGTCGCGCCGGCGTCGAGGCCGGTGTTGAAGCGCACGTCCCAGACCTGCGAATAGCCGGCCAGCGAGAGCGGCAGGCTGTCGGCCACGGTAACGGTATTGCCAACGGCCAGGTGCAGGGCCTGCAGGTTGTTGGTCACGGCGGTGGTGGTGCCCACCTCGGACGTGGTGGACATGCCATTCACGATCAGGATCGGGCCGGCTTGCGCGGCGGTCAGGCCACCCAGTACCAGGGCGGCGCAGAGGCTCTTCAGTTTGTTCATTTGTAACTTTTTTGCGTTGATGAAAAGGACCCGGCCCCTGGGATGCAAATAGCGGGCCAAAGGGAAAATCCTTATGAATCAAGACTTGAATATCGAGATCTCTTGCATGTGTAAGAAATGTCGACAAGTGTTTTCGGCTGCTTGTTACATCTATGCCCGGCCGCGGCCACATGGTTTCTCCGCTGGCCGGCGCAGCCGGCGCGGCGGCCGGGCATGATGCGGGCTTCCGAAAAAAGGATGTCTGCCATGCGTCTCAAGACCACCTGCGCCACGGTCATCGCCACCGCCACCCTGCTGCTGAGCAGCGCCGCCTTTGCCGCCCTGCCGGTGGGGGCGCCGGCGCCCGACTTCGCAGCCGATGCCGCGCTGGCGGGCGCGCCCTACAAGTTCAGCCTGGCCGCCAGCCTCAAGCAGGGGCCGGTGCTGCTGTACTTCTATCCCAAGGCCTTCACCAGCGGCTGCACCGTCGAGGCGCACCTGTTCTCCGAGGCCACCGAGCAGTTCAAGGCGCTGGATGTGACGGTGCTGGGCATGTCCAACGACGACATCGAGACGCTCAAGAAGTTCAGCACAGAGGCTTGCCGCGGCAAGTTCGCGGTGGCGGCCGATGCCGGCGCCAAGGTCATGAAGGACTACGACGCCGCGCTGAAGATCGTGCCCGGCATGGCCGACCGCATCTCCTACCTGATCTCGCGCGACGGCAAGATCGCCGCCGTGCATGCCAGCATGAGCCCCGAGGGCCATGTCGGCGCGATGCTGAAGGCGGCGCAGGCGCTCAAGGCGGCGGGCAAGTAAGCGGCGCGGGCGCGGGGAGGGCGGGCCGGTCGCGGTGACAATGTGCCGCCAGCCTCTGCCGCCTCACCCACCGCCATGCCACGAGCCCTGTTGCCGCGAATTGCCAGCCTGCTGATCAGCCTGCTGGCGGCCACGGCGCTGATCTTCGGGCTGCTGGAGGTGCTGCCCGGCAATGTGGCGCAGCTGATGCTGGGCAGTGAGGCCACGCCCGAGGCGGTGGCCGCGCTGGCCGAGCAACTGGGCCTGCAGCGGCCCGCCGCGCTGCGCTACCTGGACTGGCTGGCCGGCCTGGCGCGCGGCGAGATGGGGCTTTCGCATGCCTATGGCGCGCCGGTGGCCGAGCTGATCGCCGAGCGCCTGGTGGTGACCCTGCCGCTGGCCCTGCTGGCGATGGCGCTGGCGGCGCTGATCGCGCTGGCGGCGGGCGGCTACGCGGCGGCGCGGCGCGGCCGCCCGGGCGATCTGCTGGTGATGCTGCTGAGCCAGCTGGGGCTGGCCACGCCCAGCTTCTGGTTTGCCATCCTGCTGATGCTGTTGTTCGCGGTGAAGCTGCAATGGGTCGCGGCCGGCGGCTTCCCGGGCTGGCGTGCGGCCGAGGGCGGCGGCCTGGGCCCGGCGCTGCAGGCCCTGGCCCTGCCGGCGCTGGCGCTGGCGCTCACCCAGGCCGCCATCCTGGCGCGCATCACCCGCTCGGCCCTGCTGGAGGTGCTGGGTGAGGACTATGTGCGCAGCGCGCGCGCCGCTGGCGCCAGCGAGCCGCGCATCCTGCTGCACCATGCCTTGCGCAATGCGCTGATCCCCATCGTCACCGTGATGGGCCTGCAGTTCGCCAACCTGCTGGCCGGCACCATCGTGGTGGAGAACATCTTCCAGCTGCCCGGGCTGGGCCGGCTGCTGTTCCAGGCGGTGGCCAACCGCGACCTGATGGTGCTGCGCAATGGCGTGCTGCTGCTGGTGGCGCTGGTGCTGCTGCTGAACTTCGTGGTGGACCTGCTCTACCTGGCGCTGGACCCGCGCCTGCGCAGGGAGCGCGAACATGGCTGAAGTAAAACAACCCCTCGCCCAATCTCGCCCCGCTGAACGTGGGCGAGCCCGGTCGGTCCCCCGCGGGGACGGCGATGCTTGCCGGATTGACCGGCAAGCACATCGCCAGCGCGGGCCGGCTTGGGGCGGCCCGGCGCTCGGCCCGAGCACCGGGTTCATGCGTCGCGGGTGCCGCGAACGCGGAGCGGATAACTGACATGCAAGCAAACGGCTTCTGGCCCCGCGCGCGGCGCCATCGCGGCTTCTGCGCCGGCGCCGCCATCGTGCTGGCGGTGGCGCTGACGGGCCTGCTCTCGCTGCTGTGGACGCCCTGGCCGCCCGCCGAGATCGAGCTGGCCGCCAAGCTGCAGCCGCCCAGCGCCGCCCATTGGCTGGGCACCGACGGCCTGGGCCGCGACCTGCTGAGCCAGCTGATGGCGGGCGCGCGCAATGCCCTGCTGGTGGGCGCCTGTGCGGCCGGCCTGGGCCTGCTGCTGGGGGCTGGCCTGGGTCTGCTGGCGGCGGCGCGACGCGGCTGGTGCGAGGAGCTCATCATGCGCGCCGCCGATCTCGGCTATGCCTTCCCGGCCCTGCTGCTGGCCATCCTGCTCGCCGCCACGCTGGGGCCAGGTCTTGCCGTCGCGGTGCTGGCGATCGCCCTGCACAGCGTGCCCGTGTATGCGCGCCTGACGCGCGGCGCGGCGCTGGTGCAGTGGCAGCGCGACTATGTGCGCGCCGCGCGCGCCTTCGGGCGCGGCCCGCTGGCGATTGCCTGGGTGCATGTGCTGCCCAATCTGCTGCCGCTGCTGATCGTGCAGGCCACCATCCAGTTCGGCCTAGCCATCCTGGCGGAGGCGGCGCTGGCCTTTCTGGGCCTGGGCAGCCAGCCGCCCGAGCCCTCCTGGGGCCGCATGCTGGCCGAGGCCCAGACCTGGCTGTTCCAGGCGCCGCTGCTGGCGGTCTGGCCGGGCCTGGCGATTGCCCTCACCGTGCTGGGGCTGAATCTGCTGGGCGACGGCTTGCGCGATCTGCTGGACCCGCGGCTGCGCGAGTGAGCGCGTGGCAAGATGCGCCGGTCGTGAGGAGTTCCGGATGATTCGACGCCGCAAGGTCTTGCTGAGCAGTGCCGCCGCCATGCTGGCGCTGCCGGCCGCGCACGCCCAGGGGCGTGACAGCCTGGTGCTGGGCATGACCCTGGAGCCGCCGGGCCTGGACCCGACGCTGGGCGCGGCCTCGGCGATTGCCGAGATCGTGCACTACAACGTCTTCGAGACCCTCACCAAGATCGGCGCGGATGGGCGCGTGAGCCCGCTGCTGGCCAGCAGCTGGGAGGTCTCGCCCGACCTCAAGACCTACACCTTCCGCCTGCGCCCGGGGCTGCGCTTCCACAACGGCGAGCCCTGCGATGCCGCGGCGGTGAAGTATTCCTTCGAGCGCGCCGCCGGCGAGAAGAGCGCCAACAAGGACAAGCGCGTGTTCGCCAATATCGCGCTGCTGGCCACGCCCGCGCCCGACACCCTGGTGATAGGCCTGAAGAGCATCGAGCCCGATTTCCTGTTCCTGCTGGGCCAGGCCACCGCCATCATCGTCGAACCCAAGAGCGCCGCCGGCAATGCCACGCAGCCGGTCGGCACCGGGCCCTACCAGCTGGCGCAGTGGGCGCGCGGCGCCAGCCTGACGCTGAAGGCCTGGCCGGGCTACCGAAACAACAACAACGCGGGCGCGGTGGCGCTCAAGCGCGTGCAGTTCCGCTTCATCTCCGAGCCCGCGGCCCAGGTGGCGGCGCTGCTGAGCGGCGATGTCGATGTGTTTCCGCGCGTGGCCGCGGCGCGCAGCCTGGCGCAGTTCAAGGCGCAGCCGCAGCGCTACCAGGTGCTGGTGGGCGCCTCGCGCGCCAAGACCATCCTGGCCATCAACCACCGCAAGAAGCCGCTCGACGATGTGCGCGTGCGCCGCGCCATCGCGCTGGCGATCGACCGCCAGGCCGTCATCGAGGCCGCCGCCGATGGCTATGGCGTGCCGATCGGTAGCCACTATGTGCCCGGCGCGCTGGGCTATGTGGACACCACCGCGATCAACCCCTACGACCCGGAGCGCGCACGCGCGCTGCTGAAGGAGGCCGGCGTGGCATTGCCGCTGGAGCTGAGCCTCAAGCTGCCGCCCACGCCCTATGCGCGCCAGGGCGGCGAGGTGGTGGCGGCGCAGCTGGCCAAGGTGGGCATCCGGGCGCGCATCGAGAACATCGAATGGGCGCAATGGCTCTCCGGCGTGTATGCCAACAAGGCCTTCGACCTCACCCTGATCGCCCATGTGGAGCCCTACGACCTCGGCAACTTCGCCAAGCCCGGCTACTACTGGGGTTATGAGAGCGCCGCGTTCAACGCGCTCTACCAGCGCATCCTGAACGCGCCGCGCGAGGCCGAGCGTGCCAAGCTGCTGGGTGAGGCCCAGCGCCTGATCGCCCAGGACGCCGTGGCCGCCTACCTCTACCAGCCGCAGTGGATCACGGTGGCCAAGCGCGGCCTCAAGGGCCTGTGGACCGACATGCCCATCTTTGCCAACGACCTGGCCGCGCTCAGCTGGGAAGGAACCGCACGATGACGAGCCCCGATATGCCCTCACGCCCCCTGCACGACTGGAGCGCCACCGAGCTGGTGGCCGCCTACGCCGCCCGCCAGCTCAGCCCGGTGGAGGTGACGCAGGCGGTGCTGGCCCACATCGAGCGCTGGGAGAGCCAGCTGCACGCGCTCTATGCGCTCGACGCCGAGGCCGCGCTGGCGCAGGCGCGCGCCTCCGAGGCGCGCTGGCTGGAGGGCGAGCCGCTGGTGGGCCCGCAGGGCGCCTGCCTGGACGGCGTGCCCGCCACGCTGAAGGAGAACATCGCCACCCGCGGCACCCCCATGCCGCTGGGCACCGCCGCCACCGAGCTGGTGCCCGCGGCCGAGGACGCTCCGCCGGCCGCACGCCTGCGCGAGGCCGGCGCGGTGCTGCTGGCCGCTGGTGGCATCAACGGCAACCTGGCGCGCGTGCGCGCCCATTGGCATGCCGACTGGGGCCAGCCGCCCGCGCGCCTGCTGAATGGCTCGCACCGCTATGCCGATGGCCTGCTGCACGATGCCGTGGCCGCCGCGGGCGGCTGCATCACCCATCTGGACCGGCAGTGGAACTACGCCGCCGGCGTGGCCCATCCGCGCCCGCGCAAGCCCGAGCATGGGCTCTCGCTGGTGCCGCCGCGCTCGGCCCTGTGGCTGAACTGGCGCGGCGACCGCATCGGCCCCATGCCCCTGGTGACCGGCTACGACACGCGTGACTTGGTGGCGCGCATCTGCGCCGAGCCGCGCGCCTACTCCTGGCAGCTGATGAACCGCCGCATCGCGCTCAAGGAGCTGGCGGTCTCGGGCGCCGAGTTCAACCCCTCGGTGCGCGAGCGCCGCTGGCTCGGCTTTGCGCGCGACCTGCTGTTGGGCAACCGCTGGCTCTACCGCGAGATGCTGGCGGGCTGCCCGGACTTCGTGCAGGCCCCCGACCTGGCCGGGCTGGTGGCGCGCATGAACGCGCTGCAGGGCGACCAGGCGGTGGAGCTGGCGCGCGTGCGCGCCGGCGTCGAGGCCTACGACGCCAACATCGCGCGCGGCCCGGCCCTGCACAACGACGAGCAGCTGCGCCGCATCGCCCAGCTGCGCGAGTGGAAGGGCGACCGCATCCGCACCTGCAAGCCCCGCCCCCTGCTCGACCCGCGGGCCGGCCCGCTGATCGCGGTGCGCGAGCACATCATCAGCCGCAAGAGCCTGGGCGGCATGCAGACCGATCTGGCCAGCCGCGTGCTGAGCCATGCGGGCCAGCCCATCCCGGGCCTGCTGGCGGCCGGCGAGGCCGCGGGCTTCGGCGGCGGCGGCCTGCATGGGCTGCGCGCGCTGGAGGGCACCTTCCTGGGCGGCTGCGTGCTGAGCGGGCGCATCGCCGGGCGCAGCGCGGCGGCCCAGACCTGAACTCAAGAGGAGACGATCATGGCGAAGAAAAGAACCGGTGCCTGGCTGGCGGTGCAGGCGCTCGAACGCCTGGGGGTGCGCTACACCTTCGGCATCCCCGGCGTGCACAACACCGAGATCTACGACGAGCTCAACAGCTCGGCCCTGATCACCCCGGTGCTGGTGACGCACGAGGGCGGCGCGGCCTTCATGGCCGACGCGGTGAGCCGCACCTCGGACAGCACCGGCACGCTGGTGATCGTGCCCGCGGCCGGCGCCACCCATGCGGCCAGCGGCATCGGCGAGGCCTTTCTCGACGGCATCCCGATGCTGGTGATCTGCGGCGGCATCAGGCGCGACAGCGGCCGGCGTTACCAGCTGCACGAGATCGACCAACAGGGCTTCATGCGCGGCCTCACCAAGGCCTGCTTCCTGATCGAGCGCCATGCCGACATCGTGCCCACGCTCTACCAGGCCTGGCGCATCGCCAACGAGGGCGAGCCGGGGCCGGTGTTCGTCGAGATCCCGGTGGAGCTGCAGCTGTTCCCGGCCGAGGTCGGCGACGAGCTGCCCGCGCCGCCGCGGCTGGAGCCGCCGCCCCTGCCGCCGGCCGAGGCGCTGCGGCGCGCCGCCGAGCTCTTGCGCGGCGCGCGCCGGCCGGGGCTGTTCCTCGGCTGGGGCGCGCGCGGCGCGGGCGCGCAGACACGCGCCATCGCCGATTACCTGCAGGCGCCGGTGGCCACCACGCTGCAGGGCCTGTCGGCCTTCGAGGCCCAGCATCCGCTGCACTGCGGCTTCGGCTTCGGTGCCGCCGCGGTGCCTGCGGCGCGCGGCGCCTTCGAGGGCTGCGACGCCATGCTGGCGGTGGGCACGCGCTTCGGCGAGATCGCCACCGGCAGCTATGGCGTGGCGGTGCCGGCGGCGCTGGTGCACCAGGACATCAATCCCGCGGTGTTCGACGCCAACTACCCGGCCGCGGTGCGGCTGCCCGGCGATGCCGCCCCGGTGCTGACGGCGCTGCTGGCCGAGCTGCAGCGCCTGGGCCCGGCGCGGGCGCCGGACAGCGTGCTGCAGCAGCGCGTCGCGCGTGCCAAGGCCGACTACCAGCGTGCCTGGCTGGCGCACGACAGCCGGGGTCGGGTCAACCCGGCGCGCTTCTTCCAGGCGCTGCGCGAGGTGCTGCCGGATGACGCCATCACCGTGGTCGACGATGGCAACCACACCTACCTGACCGCCGAGCTGTTCCCGGTGCGCAGCCTGGGCTCGCTGATCGTGCCCACCGACTTCAACGCCATGGGCTATGCGGCACCGGCGGCGATCGGCGCCAAGCTGGCGAATCCGCGGCGCGAGGTGGTGGCCATCATCGGCGACGGCGCCTTCATGATGAGCTGCATGGAGCTGGTATCGGCGACGCGCCTGGGCCTGGGCCTGGTGTGCTTCATCTTCCACGACGGCGAGCTCTCGCAGATCGCGCAGGCGCAGCAGATCCCCTACAACCGCAAGCCCTGCACCGCGCTGGGCGCGGTGGACTTTGCCGGCGTGGCCCAGGCCACCGGTGCCGACTATGTGGCGATCGCCAACGACGCCCAGCTGGCCGAGGGCATTGCGCGGGCGCGCGCCAGCGCCGCGCGCGGCCGCGTGGCGGTGGTGGACGTGGCGATCGACTACAGCCGCCGCACCGCCTTCACCGAGGGCGCGGTGAAGGTCAACTTCAGGCGCTTCCCGCTCGCCCAGCGCCTGCGCATGGTGACGCGCGCGGTGAAGCGCAGAATCAGCGGCTAGATGCCAGCCCGAAGCCAGCCCGCTGCCAACGACGATGTGCGCCAGCACCTGCCGCTGCTGTTGCGCGGGCGCTGGTTCGCTGCCATCTCGGCGCCGCTGCGCGAGGCCCTGCTGGACGCGGCCGCGCTGCGCAGCCTGCCCGCCGGCGCCCGGCTGTTCGGCCGCGGCGAGCCGGCCGACGGCCTTTACGCGGTGCTGCGCGGCGCGCTGCTGATCAGCGGCGTCAGCGAGGCCGGCCGGCAGAGCAGCCTGCTGGTGCTGGAGCCGCCCAGCTGGTTCGGCGAGATCGCGCTGTTCGACGGCGGGCCGCGCACCCACGATGCCCAGGCGCTGCAGGACGCGCTGCTGCTGCATGTGCCCAGCAGCCGGCTCGACGCCCTGCTGGCCGCGCGGCCGCAGTACTGGCGCGAGCTGGGCCTGCTGCTGGCCGACAAGCTGCGGCGCGCGCTGCTGGCCTTCGAGGACCAGGCCCTGCTGGGCGCCGGGCCGCGGCTGGCGCGCCGCCTGCTGATGCTGGCCGAGGGCTTCGAGACGCGGCCCGGCGGCCCGTGCCAGCGCATCGCGCTGTCGCAGGAGCAGCTGGCGATGATGGTGGCGGTGTCGCGCCAGACCGCCAACCAGCTGCTCAAGGCGCTGGCGGCGCGCGGCATCGTGAGCCTGCAGCGCGGCGGCATCGAGATCCTCGATCCGGCGGGCCTGCGCGCCGCCGCCGCGCTCGATTAGGGCCCGACGCCTACTTCACCGCCGCCGCCGCGTCCAGCATGCCGGCGCCGAAGAAGGAGGTGTTGCCCATGCCGCCGCTGCATTGCCGCGCGTCGCCGCTGGGCCAGTCGGCCGGGCAGGCCATGGGGCTGGCCGAGGCGCGCAGCAGCGCCGCCACCGCGCCAGCGGGCATGCCGGGATGGCGCTCGCGAATCAGCGCCGCCACGCCCGCCGCGTGCGGCGAGGCCATCGAGGTGCCGCTGATCCAGACATAGCGCCCGCCGCCGCTTTCAACGGCGCGATTGGCGCCTATCAGGGCCTCCCAGGTGCCGGTGGCGTCGGTGATGGACCAGCCGGCCAGCACGCGTCCGCGGCCAAACACCGTGCCGGCGGTCTGGCCGGCATCGCCGCCGGGGGCCGCCACGTCCACCGGCGTGCCGACATTGGAATAGCTCGCCAGCGTCCTCACGCCGGTGGCCGACACCGTGATGACGCCCGGCAGCTCGGCCGGCGCCACGCGGCAGTTGTTGCGCACCACGCGGCCGATGGCGCCGCCGGGCGGCCAGTCGGGGCTGATGTCGTCGGTGCTGGGGTGGCCCAGGTCCTGCGCCTCGTTGCCGGCGGCCGCCACGATCACCACGCCGCGCGACTGGGCGTAGCGTGCGGCGTCCTGCAGCTCGCGCAGCATGGCGCGCTGGCCGGCCTCGTCGGCGCAGTAGTACAGATAGGGATCGGCAAACAGGCTGAGGTTGACCACGTCCAGCCCCTGGTCGCCGGCATAGCGCAGCGCCGCCGCCACCGAGTCGGCGAAGCAGTAGCCGCTGATGGTGCAGGCCTTCAGCGCCACGATGCTGGCCTCGGGCGCCACACCGATGATGCCGATGCCATTGGCGCGCGCGCCTATGGTGGTGGCCGTGTGCGTGCCGTGGCCGCCGAGATCCTGCACCGCGCCCTTGTTCGTGCAGTCGCCATTGGCGATCTCGGCCGGGTCGGCGGTGGGCGTGCTGCCGTAGATGAAGGAGCAGGAGCGTGCCACGTCGATGGCGCCCACCAGGTCCGGGTGGTAGAAGTCGATCCCGCCATCGATGACGCCGACCTTGACGCCCTTGCCGGTGGCCTTGGCGCGCGCCGCGCCGGCCTTGATCACCGCCATGTCCCATTGGCAGGCCGAGAGCTGGTCGGGGCCGCCGCTGCCCGGATAGCCAAGCGTACAGCGCGCATTCGCCGTGCCCCCGTCGATCAGGACCGCCGTGTCCGCCTGACCGGGCGAGCTCATGCCCAGCAGCAGCAGGGTGGCTGCCAGCGTGATCGATCCCTTGGCTTGAAAGGAAAGCTTTTCCATACCGGGTCTCCATGGGTGTTGGTGTGGTGGGTGTGGCCGCGCGCCTGGCGTGCCACCGGCGCAGCGTAGGCACTCTGCACTCCCATCACCATCCCGCAGAACATGGTCGCCGGAGGGGCGGCCGGCGCCGACCTCAGGGCTCTGCCAGGTCGGTGCTGCGCTTCTTCATGCCGGCCTTGGCCTCGTACATGCGTGCGTCGGCCTGGGCCACGCAGCTATGCAGCGATTGCGTGGCGCTGGCGCGCATGGCATGGCCCAGCGCGGCGCTGGGGCTGATCCAGGCGCCCGGCGCCAGCTCGCGGCGCGTCTGCTGGCAGCGCGTCTTCAAGGCCTCCAGTTCGGCCAGTACCTGGGCCTCGCCGATATTGGGCAGGATGAAGACGAACTCGTCGCCGCCGATGCGGAAGGCGTCGGCCTGCGGCCATTGCGCGCGCGCCGTCTCGGCGAACAGGGTGATAAGCGCATCGCCGGCGGCATGGCCATGGGCATCGTTGACGCGCTTGAGGTTGTTCATGTCGGCCACCACGATGGCCTGCGGGTAGTCGCCCGCGGCGGTCTCGGCGCGCTGGCTGAAGTAGTTGCGGTTGTGGAAGCCGGTCAGGCTGTCGGTATAGAGCAGGTGCTCGCGCTCGCGCAGGAACTGGGTCTTGGCGCGCTGCTCGATCAGCTTGCGCACGATGCGCACCGTCACCGCCAGGATCGCCAGCAGCACCAGGCCCAGGCCGGCCAGCAGCATCAGCAGCCGCCGGTTGGCCTCGTTGCGCAGCGTCGGCACGGTCTGGATGCCGGCGTACTTCATCTCGTCGAACTGGATCAGCGGGATCACCTTGTCCATGATGCCGGCCAGCTCGGGCTGGCGCTTGCCGACGCCGAAATAGATGAAGGAGTCCTTGGAGGTGATGCCGCGCTTGACCAGGTCGGTATAGCCCAGGCCGTTGATGTAGAACTCCACCACCGTGGGGTTCTCGATCATGTAGGCGGCGCCGCCATCGCGCAGCAGCTGCAGCGATTCCATGATGTTGGCGGTCTTGACGATGCGCGGGTTCTTGAGGTTCTTGCGCAGGTATTCCTCGTGCCAGAAGCCGTCGATCACCGCCACCGGCTGGCCGTCCAGGCCGTAGACATCCTGCACCGGCGCGCTGCTCTTGGCGCCGACGATGATGTCGCGCTCGGTGCTGATGGCGCGCGGGAACAGGAAGTCGGCCAGGCGGTCCTCGGTCTTGGCCATGTTCAGCACATCGACCTTGCCCGTGCGCACCTGCTCGATCAGCTGGGCGAAGGGCCCGCTCACCACCTTGAAGCGGATGCCGACGATCTCGCCGATGCGCTGCAGGGTGGCGCCGGCAATGCCCTTGTACTGGCCCTCGTGGAAGTAGTCGAAGGGCAGATAGTCCTCGGCCACGCCCACCACCGCCTCGCCCTGCAGCTCCAGCCAGGCCAGCTCGGCCTCGCTGAGGCGCAGCACCTTGCGGTTGTAGAGGCGGCCGGCCTCGCGCGCGAGCTGCTGTATATGGGGTTGGCGCTGCTCGATGTAGCGGTTGATGATCTGGCCCAGCAGCTGCTGTTCGCGCGCCACCGCGAAGGTCATGTCCGAGGTGATGGACTTGAGCTCGGCCACCAGGGTCAGGGTGGGGTGCTCGTGCAGGAACTCGTATTCGACGCCGCCGCCCGAGGTGACGAAGCCGTCCACCTGGCCGGCGGCCAGCGCGGCCAGGCCGGCGGTCTGGTCTTCGAAATTGCGCGGCTCGAAGCGGATGTTGGGGAATTCCTTGGGCAACTGCTCGAGCACGAAGTCGTTGGCCAGAAAGCCGACGCGCTTGCCGTCCAGGTCGCCCAGGGTCTGCACGCTCGAGTCCTTGCGCGCAAACACGGTGTAGGGGTATTTCCAGGCCGCCCGGGTGAAGCGCATGATCTTTTCGCGCTCGGGGGTGGCGTTGGCGCCGTAGAGCACGTCAATGCGGCCCTGCACGAAGCGGCTGTAGGCGTCGTCCCAGCTCTTCACCTCGGCGGGCACCAAGCTCAGGCCCAGCTGCGTGCGCATATCGTCCAGCAGCGCGGGCAGCAGGCCGACGCGGCGGCCGCGGAACTCGAAGCTGTCCATGCCGCCAAAGGGATCGAAACCGACCGTGAAAACCTGTTTCTGGTGAGCGGCGATCCAGCCGCGCTCGGCCTCGCTCAACTTCACCGCGCCGGCCGCCGTGGCGGCGGCTCCCGCCATGCACAGCAGCAGCGCCAGCAGGGCACGCGTGCAAAGCCTCAGAATTTCAGCAACAAGCAGCAAGGGCAACTCACTTGGGACGCCGTCAGCGGCGCGCCGATCTTAGGGCCTGGCAGGCCCGGCCCAGATTGCACTACTTACAGGCTGTTGCAGGCCATCGCGCCGCACGCCTCATGATGCGCTCCATGGGCCGCGACGACGGCCTGACGGAGGCGGCTCCAGCCCGGAGCGCCCCAGCCTTGTTGGGGACCATCATGAGATTCGTAGGCACATTGAAGGTTTGGAATGCGGAGCGCGGTCACGGCCTGGTCGACCCCGAGAACGGCGGTCAGCCGGTGTTCGTGCACATCTCGGCCTTCCCGACGGATGCCGCACCCCCCACCCAGGACGAGTGGCTGAGCTTCGAAATTGTGACCGGGCGTGACGGACGCAAGCAGGCCGTCAAGGTGCAGCGTAGCAGGCGCGTCGTCAACCAGGCCTGGGCCACGCCGGCACCGCCGCGGCGCGTGCAGCGTCAGCGCCCGGCCTGGGGCCTGGCGCTGGGGCTGGCCCTGGCGGCCAGCGCCGGCCTGCTGGGCTGGATGCAGCTCTCGCAACCGCAGGAGCCCGAACGGCTGGCGCAGCTGGCGCCCGTGGCGGTCAAGGCGCCTGCCGCCAAGAAGCACTAGACCTTCAGTTCCAGGCGCAGCTGCCATTGCGTGTAGCTGCGGCCCGCGCTCTCGCTGGCGATCTGCTGGCTGGCGGTATTGAACAAGGTGGCGCTGCTGTAGTCCAGCGGCGCCACATTGCTGCCCGACAGGCGCAGCTGCGCATTCGGGTTGAAGCTCCACATCGCGAAGGCGTCAAGCACCAGCTTGCGCGTGGTCTGGCTCTGCTGCAGCGCGCTTTGCTGGATGGTGTTGGCGGGCGTCCAGTTGAGCGTGGCGCCCAGGGTCAGCGGCAGGCTGCGCAGGCGGTAGTCGGCGCCCAGGTTGGCGGTGGCGCGCGGCTGCTGGTCGAGCCGGTTGTCGGGCCCGGGGATGCCATCCACCCTGGAGCTGAACAGGCTCAGATTGCTGCGCACCGCCACCGGCCAGGCCTCGTCCCACCATTCGTCAAGGCGGAACTTGGCCTCCAGCTCCAGGCCCATGGTGCGGGCCTGGCCGATATTGCGCGGCCGCGTGATCCAGCGCGGATCGCTGGCCCAGCCCACCATCTCGAGCTGCGGATTGCTGCGGATCAGGTCCTTGATGCGGCGCACGAACAGGTTGGCGCTCAGTACCCCGCCCTTGCTGAGATAGGTCTCGTAGGCGATGTCGACGCCGGTGGCCAGCTCGGGGCGCAGCTCGGGGTTGCCGGCACGGTCGGGCTGGTCGGGGGTGTTGGGGCCGCAGAGCTGGCCGGCCAGCGGACAGGAGCCGTTGGTGTTGTTGATGCTGGGCTTGGCGATCAGGTCCTGCAGCTGGGGTGATTTGTAGCTGCGCGTCAGGCTCATGCGGATCTGGTCGCGGCTCTTTTCATCGAACTTCCAGACCGCGTGCAGGAGCGGCGTCCAGACGCCGGACTTGTTGCTGACGCTGTAGCTGGCGGCGGTGCTCTTGGTCGCTATGCCCTCCCAGCGCAGGCCGGCATAGAAGGCCCATTGCTTGCCCACGCTCCACTCGTCCTGCGCATAGGCGGCCAGGCGCAGCGTGGACGCGGAGAGCTCGTCGCCGAAGTCCAGCAGGTTGTGGCAGGCCAGGCCGTTCTCCAGGCAGACGCGGGTCTGGTCGCGGCGCGTGCTCTCGGCCTCCAGGCCGGCCACCAGGCTGTGCTCATTCTCCAGCTGGCGCGAGAGCTTGCCGTTGAGGCTCCAGCTGCGGTCGTCGCTGTCGGTGCGGTCGTCCTGCGTGCGCGAGGGCAGCAGGCTGCCGTCGGCGCCACGCAGGTATTCCTGGCGCAGGCTGTGGCCCTTGCCCTGGCCGGCGCCCAGGCCGGCGCGCAGCTCCAGTCGCGTGCTCTCGTCCAGCCGGGTCTGCCATTGCGGGCCCAGGCGCAGCATGGTGAAGCGATTGTGGCTGCTGGTGTCGGCCACATCGAAGGCCTGGGTGGGCGTTTGCAGCGCATGGCTCTCGCTGTCGCTCTCGTTGGCCACCAGAAAGCTCTGCAGGGCCAGCGTGTCGCCGCCGCCCAGGCGCCATTGCAGGCGGCCGGCGGCGTGCAGGCCGCGGGTCTCGCCCTCGGTCTGGCCGCTCAGGCTGCGCAGGCTCTGCTGGCCGCTGGCCAGATCGGTGCTGCGCGTGCGGTTGTTGATGTCGTCCAGGCGCCTGCTGTTGAGCAGGCTCACATTCAGGTTGTAGGCGCCGCCGCGCTCGTCGAGCTTGTCGTTGCGGGTCCAGCTGATGCCGGGGCTGATGCGGCCGCGCTCGGCGCCGAAGCCGAGCTTGATGTCGTTGATGCGCTTTTGCAGCGCCTCGCGCAGCACGATGTTGATGGTGCCGGCCACCGCGCGTGCGCCGTATTCGGCGGTCGGCGCGCGCATCACCTCGATGCGCTCCACCTGCTCGGGCGGCAATTGGTCGAGCGAAAAGCCCGGCGGCATGCGCTCGCCGTTCACCAGGATCTGGGTATAGCCACCGCCCATGCCGCGCATGCGGATCTCGCCGCCGCGGCCGGGCCGGCCGCCGGTGGTGACGCCGGGCAGGCGCTTCAGCACCTCGCCCATGGTGGAGTCGCCATAGCGCTCGATCTCCTCGCGGCCGATGATGATCTTGGCGGCCGTGGCGCCGCGGCGCAGTGCGTCATCGCTGGGCCCGCCCTGGACCTCCACACGGTTCAGCTGTTCGGTGGTCGGCTTGGCGGCCGGGCGCGGCTTGGCGGCCGGTGCGCTGGCCGCGGCCGCGGGCGGTTCGGCCTGCTGCGCCAGCGCGGGTGCGCAGGCCAGGGCGAGTTGCAGGGGAAGGAGACGGCGCATCGTGCGTGAGTGGGTGGGTGAATGCAGGGCGGGGGCCGGCAAGGTGGCGAAGCATCGCACGCAGCGGCGCCGGCACCCGAAGGCCAGGCCGGGCTTTTTAACTTCTTTACAGTGCTGTCGCGTTCAGGGCAGCGGGCTGAAACGCAGGCCGCGGATGCGGCTGCAGTCCAGGCTGAGGCCGAGGATGCGGCCATCGGCGGCACGCTCGGCCACGCGCAGCAGCTGGCTGCTGCTCATCCAGTAGCCCGGCGCGCGCAGCTCCATCAACGTGTCGCTGAGGCCCAGCAACTGCCAGGGCTGCGGGCTGCGCATCAGCGGGCCCTCGACTGTCACGCTGCCGTCTTCGGCGATCTGCCAGGTGCTGGCGATGTCCGGGCAATGCCAGCGGCCGGCCAGGCCCGCGGGCAGGCCGGCGCGCTGGCCCAGGGGCTGCAACTGATGTTGCTGGCCGGCGCCGCTGTCCAGCAGCAGCGTGCCTCCGGTGCCGGCGCGCAGGCGGAACTCATAGGCACCGCGCAGCGGCAGCCAGCTGCCATCGGCCTCGGGGTAGAGCTCGAAGCTCAGGCCCCATTGCTGCGCCATCAGGCGCGTGCCGGGGCCGCGCTGCAGGCTCAGCAGCAGGCCGGCCTCGGCATTGATCCACTCGCCCGCCCAGTCCGGTGCCGGCGGCGCGGCCGGCTCCGCCACCGCCGCGGGCGGCAGCAGCAGGTCCAGCAACTCGCGCGCGAGCTTGTAGGGGTTGCTGCCGCTGTCGTTGCTGACCACCACGATGCTCAAGCCCTCGGCCGGCAGCAGCAGGAACTCGCTGCGGTAGCCCGGCCACAGCCCGCCATGGCCCACGCAGGCATGGCCGCGCCATTGGCTGTGCTCGAGGCCGCGCGCATAGGCGGCAGGTTGATTGCCGCTCAGCAAGGTGGGCGCCATCAGCGCCTCGGCCAGGGCGGCCAGTTCGGGCGGCGGCGCCAGCAGGGCCTGGGCCCAGTGCGTCAGGTCCAGCACATTGGAGACCAGGCCGCCCTCGCCGCCATGCTCGAAGCCATGCAGGGCGCGGCGGTAGCCGCCGTCCTCCTGGCGCAGATAGGGCGCGGCCAGGCCCGGCAGGGCCAGGTCGCAGGGCACCACCATGCGGGTCTGCGCCATGCCCAGCGGCGCGAAGAAGGCCTGTTGCAGATAGTCGCCCAGACTCTGGCCGCTGAGCCGCTCCACCAGCAGGCCCAGCAGCAGGTAGTTGCTGTTGCAATAGAGAAAGCGGCTGCCCGGCGTGCTGTTGAGGTGGCGGCTGCGCGCCAGCGCCGCGGCCATGCTGGCGCGGCGGGTCAGGTGTTCGAGGCCCACGCCACCCAGGCGCAGCAGCTCCAGGAAGTCGGGCAGGCCGCTGCAGTTGCGCATCAGCTGGTCCACCGTGACGGCCTGCGGCAGCTGCGCCAGCTCGGGCAGCATGCCGCGCGCATCGGCGCCCAGATCGAGCCGGCCCTGGACGGCCAGTTGCAGGCCGGCCGCCACGGTGAATTGCTTGCTCACCGAGGCGATGCGGAACAGCGTCTCCGCGCCGATGCCGCTGCGCTGCTCCAGGCTTGCCAGGCCATGGCCGCTGGCATAGAGCAGCTCGCCATGGCGTGCCACCGCCACCGCGTGGCCGGGGCTCTGCGGGCGGGTGAGGGCGGCCAGATGGCCGTCGATGCGGGTCTGCAGCGTGCTCATGGTGATGGGCGCCAAGGAGGGGTGTGTCGCGCCGGGCTGGCGCAACTTCACACATCATTACACCGGCAAGCGCGCCAAGAGCCGGCGACTTTTCTACCATGCGCACAAACGGAGGCGCCCATGACCTTGCTCCTGACGACCCGCCGCGCGATCTGCGCCTGCGCCCTCGGTGCGCCGATGCTGCTGACGATGATGGCCGGCGCGCGGGCGGCCGGCCTCGACGAGGGCGAGGCGCGGCGCTTCCTGGCCCAGGCCAGCTTCGGGCCCACCGAGGCCAGCACCCAGGCCCTGATGGCCAGCGGCAAGGCGGCCTGGCTGCAGGAGCAGTTCGCCCAGCCGGCCTCGGACTTCGTCGGCATCGTCGCGGTGGACGTCAACGCCAAGATCGGCTGCCCGGAGGGCGCGCCGCCCGGTTGCAAGCGCGACAACTACAGCCTGTTCCCCTTGCAGCTGCAGTTCTTCCGCAACGCGCTCGGCGGGCCCGACCAGCTGCGCCAGCGCACCGCCCTGGCGCTGAGCCAGATCCTGGTGGTGTCGGGCCAGCAGATCAGGCTGCCCTATGCGATGGCCAACTACGAGCGCATCTTCCTCGGCCATGCCTTCGGCAATTTCCGCGACATCCTGCGCGAGGTGACGCTGAGCCCGGCGATGGGCCGCTTCCTCAACATGGCCAACAACGACAAGCCCAATCCGGCCAAGGGCATCGCGCCCAACGAAAACTATGCGCGCGAGCTGCTGCAGCTGTTCAGCATCGGCCTGTGGCAGCTGAACCCTGACGGCAGCCAGCAGCTCGACGCCCGTGGCCTGCCCCTGCCCAGCTACGACCAGGAGGTGGTGGAGGGCTTTGCCCATGTATTCACCGGCTGGAGCTATCCGCCGCGCCCCGGCGGGCGCGACAGGTTCCCGAATCCGCCCAACTTCGGCGGCCCCATGCTGGCCTATGCCGCCCACCACGACCTGGGCGCCAAGCAGTTGCTGCTGGGGCAGACCCTGCCGGCGGGGCAGGGCGCCGCGGCCGATCTCGAGGCCGCCCTCGACAACGTCTTCAGGCATCCGAATGTCGGGCCCTTCATCGGCCGGCAGCTGATCCAGCAGCTCGTCACCGCCAACCCCAGCCCGGCCTATGTGGCGCGCGTGGCGGCCGCCTTCAATGGCAGCTCCGGCGCTCTGGGTGGGTCGGCGCGCGGCGACATGAAGGCCACGCTCAGCGCCATCCTGCTGGACCCCGAGGCCAGCGCTCCGCCGCAGCCGCAGAACTTCGGCAAGCTGCGCGAACCGATCCTGCAGCTGACGCATCTGTTCCGTGCCCTCGGCGGCGAGAGCGATGGCGTCTGGCTGCGCGGCCAGGCCGCGGCGCTGGGCCAGCCGATCTACAGCCCGCCCTCGGTGTTCAACTTCTTCCCGCCCGATTACGACCTGCCCGACGACCCGAGCCTGGATGGCCCGGCCTTCGGTGTCTTCAATGCCAGCGCCGCCTTCCGGCTCAGCGGCATGTTCGCGACCGCGCTGAACGGCAAGGGCGTGCCGCCCGACGACAAGGTCGCCGGCAGCACCGGCAGCAAGATCGACCTGACGCGCTGGCAGGCCCTGGCGGCCGACCCCGCGGCCCTGGTGAAGGAGATCAGGCGCGTGCTGTTCGCCGGCCGCATGAGCAGCAGCCTGGAGCAGGCCCTCTTGAAAGCCGCGCAGCTCGCGCCCGCGAGCAAGCCCTTGGAGCGCGCCCGGGCGGCGCTGTTCCTGGCCGTCATGTCCCCTGAGTATCTGGTGGAGCATTGAGATGAGCGACTACACAGCCAACCGCCGCCAGTTCCTCGCCCGCGCCGCCGCGCTCTCCGCCGCCGGCCCCTTCGCGCTGGGGTCGGGTCTTGCCGCGCCGCTGCAGGGCAGCGACTACCGTGCCCTGGTCTGCGTGTTCCTCTACGGCGGCAACGACGGCAACAATATGCTGGTGCCGATGGATGCGGCCGGCTATGCCGCCTATGCGAAGGCGCGCGGCAATGCCGCCGCCGGCGGGCTGGCGCTGCAGGCCTCCAGCCTGGCGCCGCTGGACGGCCTGACGCTGGGCCTGCATGGCGCGCTGGCGCCGCTGGCCGAGCTCTGGAACCAGGGCCATCTGGCCCTGCAGGCCAATGTGGGCACGCTGCTGCGGCCGCTCAGCAAGGCGCAGTTTGCCAATGGCGGCAGCGGCGTGCCGGGCAATCTGTTCTCGCACAGCGACCAGCAGGCGCAATGGCAGCAGGGTGGCTCGGGGGCGCAGGGCAGCAGCGGCTGGGGCGGCCGCATCGCCGACCTGCAGCCCGCCAGCACCGTGCCCGCGGTGATCTCGGTGAGCGGCAACAACGTCTTCATGAACGGCGCCAGCAGCCAGGGCCTGGCGGTCTCCGCGGGCGGCAACTTCGCCATCAAGGGCTTCGGCGCCAACCCGGCGCGCAACCCGCTCTACGGCCTCTACACCAGCCTGCTGCAGCAGCCCTATGCGAATGCCGAGCAGCGCGCCGCCGCCGCGGTGCTGAACCAGGCCCTGCGCGCCAGCGAGGCGCTCAATGGCGCGCTGGCCTCCGCCGGCAGCGTGGCGGGCCTGTTCGCCGGCCAGGGCAGCGCCATCGCCCAGCAACTGCTGACGGTGGCCAAGCTGCTGGAGGTGCGCGCCAGCCTGGGCGTGACGCGGCAGATCTTCTTTGTCTCGCTGGGCGGCTTCGACACCCACAACAACCAGCTCGCGCAGCAGGAGAACCTGTTCGGCCAGCTGGGGCCGGCGCTCAGGGCCTTCTACGACGCCACCGAGCAGCTGGGCCTGGCCAAGCAGGTCACCACCTTCACAGCCTCGGACTTCGCGCGCACCCTGCAGCCGGCCTCGGGCGGCGGCAGCGACCATGCCTGGGGCAACCACCAGCTCATCATGGGCGGGGCGGTCAGGCGCGGGCTCTATGGCCGCATGCCAGAGCTGCTGCTGGGCGGCCCCGACGATGTCTCGGACGAGGGCCGCTGGCTGCCCAGCACCGCGGTGGACCAGATGAGCGCGACGCTGGCGAGCTGGCTGGGCGTGGGCGCGGCGGACCTGCCGCTGCTGTTCCCGCAGCTCGGCAACTTCGCCACGCCGACGCTCGGCTACTTTGCCTAACCACCGCTCTTGGCGCGTATGCGGATGCGCGCCTCGCGCGAGCGCGACTTCCACTCCGACAGCTGGGCCTGGCGCTGCAGCGGCGTGCGCTGCTCGCGGCCCAGCTCGCGCTGCAGCTTGTGATAACTCTTCAGCCGGGCGGCACTGAGGGCATCGCGCACCGCGCAGCCGGGCTCGTCCTGGTGGCTGCAGTTGCGGAAGCGGCATTGCGGCGCCAGGCCGCTGATGTCGTCGAAGGCCTCGGCCAGCTCCTGCTGGTTGACGTCCAGCTGCAGGCCACGCAGGCCCGGGGTGTCGATGATGCAGGCACCGCAGGGCGCGCGATGCAGGCTGCGCACGCTGGTGGTGTGGCGGCCGCGGCTGTCGTCCTCGCGCACGCTGCCCGTACCCTGCAAGTGCGCGTCACACAGGCTGTTGGTGAGCGTGCTCTTGCCGGCGCCGCTGGAGCCCAGCAGCACCAGCGTCTGGCCCGCGCCCAGCCAGGGCCAGAGCGATTCGCGCGCGCTCGCCTGCGTGCCGTTCACCGCCAGCACCGCCTGCGGCCCCTCGCGGCAGGCGCGCAGATGGGCCTGTACCTCGGCCAGGCGTGCCTGCACCTGGGCGCAGCGGTCGGCCTTGCTCAGCACCACCACGCTGGCAATGCCGGCGGCATGCGTCAGCACCAGGTAGCGGTCCAGGCGCGCCAGGTTGAAGTCGTGGTCCAGCCCCATTACCAGCAGGGCGGTGTCGACATTGGCCACCAGGGTCTGGCGCAGGCCCTCGGGGTTGCGGCGGGTCAGCGCGTTCAGGCGCGGCGCCTGGGCCCGCACCCAATGCTCGCCGAAGGCGTCGGGGCCGGCCAGCACCCAGTCGCCCACGGCCAGCGATTGGCCCTCGTCGCGCAGCGCCTGCTGCAGTTCGGCCGCGATGCGTGCGCTGCACGCGCGCTGGTGGGCGCCCAGCAGCTGGACGCGGTCGCGCTGCACTTCGACGACGCGCATCGCGTCGGTGTTGGCGGGCCAGTCAAGGCCGGCCAGATGGGAACGGAGACTGTGGTTGAGACCCAGGGTCTGCAACAGGGTCAGGTGTTGTTGTTGCGTTGCTTCGAGCATGAGTGACGATTCCAGGCATGTGGAGACTCGGCAGGGTCAAGGCCTTGCCGGTGACAGCGGGGGAATGCGTCGGCCGCGGGGGGCGGCTCGGAAGCTAGCTCAGGCCACGCAGGCTGCGTGGCGGGTCCAACTCAGGTGCGGCGTGTCGTGAACGCGGCCGACAGGAGGCGGGCAATATCAGTCTTGGCCATGGTGATCTCCTGTTGAGTTGAAGGAAGAAGAATGAGCCGCGAGTGTGCTGCAGGCGCGCCGCGCCGGTCAAGCGCCGCGCGGCAGCTGTGCGCTCCGGGCCACAAAAAGCAAAGGGCCACCGATGGTGGCCCTGCTTACCGGACAGGAGGTTTGCACCCCGAGACGGTTCCCTTGGCGCTGGTGACGGGTTCCAGTGTTCTGCCCAATCTGCAGCCGGTTTGTCGCCTTGGATGCTTTGCATTGTGCCGAGTCTGTGTGACAGTGATTTGACGAACAACAATGTTTTGACAGCTCATATGAAAACTGCGGTCTCCACCGCCAAACCCCGTCTGCCGGCCGGCATCTGGGTGCTCGGCTTCGTGAGCCTGCTGATGGACATCTCCTCGGAAATGATCCACAGCCTGCTGCCGCTCTTCATGGTGGGCGGCCTGGGCGCCTCGGTGTTCACGGTGGGCCTGATCGAGGGCGCGGCCGAGGCCACCGCGCTGATCGTCAAGGTGTTCTCCGGCGTGCTGAGCGACCACTGGGGCAAGCGCAAGGGCCTGGCCCTGCTGGGCTATGGCCTGGGCGCGGCCACCAAGCCGCTGTTCGCGATCGCCAGCGGCGCCGGCCTGGTGCTGGCGGCGCGCCTGATCGACCGCCTGGGCAAGGGCATACGCGGCGCGCCGCGCGACGCACTGGTGGCCGACATCGCCCCGCCCGCGCAGCGCGGCGCCGCCTTCGGCCTGCGCCAGTCGCTCGATACCGTGGGCGCCTTCGCCGGGCCGCTGCTGGGCGTGGGCCTGATGCTGCTGTGGGCCAACGACTTCCGCGCCATCTTCTGGGTGGCGGTGATCCCGGCGGTGCTGGCCGTGCTGCTGCTGGCCCTGGGTGTGCGCGAGCCCGTGCATGCCGCCAGCGCCGCGCCGCGCGGCGCACCGATCAGCCGCGCCAAGCTGCGCCGGCTCGGCCCGGCCTATTGGTGGGTGGTGATGATTGGCGCGGTGTTCACGCTGGCGCGCTTCAGCGAGGCCTTTCTGGTGCTGCGCGCGCAGCAGAGCGGGCTGGCGCTGGCGCTGATCCCGCTGGTGATGGTGGCGATGAATGTGGTCTATGCCCTCAGCGCCTACCCGCTCGGCGCGCTGGCCGATCGCGTCAACCATCGCAGCCTGCTGGCCTGGAGCCTGCTGCTGCTGATCGCCGCCGATCTGCTGCTGGCCAGCAGCACGGCCCTGCCGGCCCTGCTGGGCGGCGTGGCGCTGTGGGGCCTGCACATGGGCATGAGCCAGGGCCTGCTGGCCGCCATGGTGGCCGACGTCGCGCCCGCCGAGCTGCGCGGCACCGCCTACGGCTTCTTCAACCTGCTCAGCGGCGTGGCGATGCTGATCGCCAGCGTGGCGGCGGGGCTGTTGTGGGAGACGCTGGGTGCGCCGGCAACCTTCGTGGCCGGTGCCATGATCAGCACGGTGACGCTGGCCTTGTTGATGATGCGCAAGGCCTGAGCGCCGCTCTGCTGACGAAAAAAGCCCCCGGCAAGCGCAAGCTCGCCGAGGGCATGAACGGTAAGTGCGGCGCGAGCGCTGCGGGGCCTACCGAGGAGACAAGGGGTCAGGTCTTGCCGGGCTTATTGGCTGTGGTTCAGCGCGCCCCGGGGACGTAGATCTGGTCGAACACGCCGCCGTCGTCGAAGTGGGTTTTCTGTGCGCTGCGCCAGCCGCCGAAGAGTTCGTCGATGGTGAAGAGCTTCACGGCGGCGAACTGCTTGGCGTATTTGGCGGCGACCTTGGCGTCGCGCGGGCGGTAGTAGTTCTTGGCGGCGATCTCCTGGCCTTCGGGCGTGTAGAGGTACTCGAGGTAGGCCTGGGCCTGCTTGCGCGTGCCCTTCTTGTCGACGTTCTTGTCCACCACCGCCACCGGCGGCTCGGCCAGCACCGAAAGGCTGGGGGTGACGATCTCGAACTTGTCGGGGCCCAGCTCCTTCACCGCCAGATAGGCCTCGTTTTCCCAAGCGATCAGCACGTCGCCGATGCCGCGCTCCACGAAGGTGGTGGTGGAGCCGCGTGCGCCGGAGTCCAGCACCTTGGTGTTGGCATAGATGCGCTTGACGAAGGCCTTGGCCGAATCGGCGTTGCCGCCCGGTTGCTTGAGTGCATAGCCCCAGGCCGCCAGGTAGTTCCAGCGCGCGCCACCCGAGGTCTTGGGGTTGGGCGTGATCACGTCGATGCCGCTGCGCGCCAGGTCCGGCCAGTTGGCGATGTGCTTGGGGTTGCCCTTGCGCACCAGGAACACGATGGTGGAGGTGTAGGGGCTGGCGTTGTTGGGCAGGCGCTTCTGCCAGTCGGCGGGGATCAGCTTGGCCTGGTCGTGCAGGGCGTCGATGTCATAGGCCAGGGCCAGGGTCACGACGTCGGCGTCCAGGCCGTCGATCACCGAGCGCGCCTGCTTGCCCGAGCCGCCGTGCGACTGCTTGATGGCCACGGTCTCGCCGGTCTTGGCCTTCCATTGCTTGGCAAAGGCGGCGTTGAAGTCCTGGTAGAGCTCGCGCGTCGGGTCGTAGGAAACGTTCAGCAGGTTCACATCGGCATGGGCGGCGACGGCGCCCAGCGCAAGGGCCAGCGAGGCGAGGGAAAAAAGGGTGCGGCGGATGGGGTTCACGGTGTTGGCGGGTGGCAGTGGTTCGGAATGCTGCCGACTGTAGGCAGGCGGGCGGCGCGCGCGAACCAAGAAATCCTGCTTTGCTTTGCAGCGCGCTTGACTCTGGTCCAGGTGCAGGGTTTCCAATGGCGGCATGGACACACCGATTGCATCTACGCCCGCTCCGTCGACTTGCGGCAGCCACTGCTGCGGCGCTGCAGAGCCACCGCCCACGCCGACGCCGCCTGCGCGTGCAGGGGCGGTGGGCTTTCACATCCCCAGCATGGACTGCGCTGTAGAGGAGGGCGAGATCCGCCGCGCGCTGGCGCCGATCGCCGGCATCGAGGGCCTGCGTTTTGACCTGGGCCAGCGCACGCTGAGCCTGGCCGCTGCGCCGCCCGTGCTGGAGGCGGCCCTCGCTGCCATCCGCGGCATGGGTTTCGATCCGCAGCCGCTGGCGGGCGCCGCCGCGGCACCGACTCCGCACGGGCATCATGGGCATGCCGGCGAGGGCCTGCCGCGCCTGCTGGCATCGCTGCTGCTGGCGCTGGCGGCCGAGGCGCTGGCCTTGGTTCCCGCAGCCGCGGGCCCGGGCCTGCAAATCTCTCAACTGGCCGAAATGGGCCTGGCCGCCGCGGCCATCGCCCTGGCCGGCTTCGACACCTACAAGAAGGGCTTCTATGCCCTGCGCGCCGGGCGCCTGAACATCAATGCGCTGATGGCGGTGGCGGTGACCGGCGCCTTCCTGATCGGCCAATGGCCCGAGGCCGCGATGGTGATGGCGCTCTACGCCATTGCCGAGCTGATCGAGGCGCGCGCCGTCGACCGCGCGCGCAATGCCATCAAGAGCTTGCTGGCGATGGCGCCGGAAGACGCTGAGGTACGCCAGGCCGACGGCTCGTGGGCCCGGCATCTCACCGCCTCGGTGGCGGTCGGGGCAAGGGTGCGGATTCGACCCGGCGAGCGCATCCCGCTCGACGGCGTGATCTTGGCGGGCATCAGCGCCATCGACCAGGCGCCGGTCACCGGTGAGAGCCTGCCGGTCGACAAAGGGCCCGGGGACGAGGTCTATGCCGGCACCATCAACCAGGCGGCCGCGCTTGAATTCCGTGTCACGGCAGCCGCCTCGGACAGCACCCTGGCCCGCATCATCCATGCGGTCGAGGAGGCGCAGGCGAGCCGCGCGCCCACCCAGCGCTTCGTCGACCGCTTTGCCGCCATCTACACCCCGGCCGTGTTTGCGCTGGCGCTGGCGGTGGCCCTGCTGACGCCCTGGTTGATGGGCTATGGTTGGCTGCAGGCGCTCTACAAGGCGCTGGTGCTGCTGGTGATCGCCTGCCCCTGCGCGCTGGTGATCTCGACCCCGGTCACCTTGGTGAGCGGCCTGGCCGCGGCGGCGCGGCGCGGCATTCTCATCAAGGGCGGGGTCTACCTGGAACAGGCGCGCTTGCTCAAGGTGGTGGCGCTGGACAAGACCGGCACCGTCACCCAGGGCCAGCCGGTGCTGGTGGAGTTCGCGCCGGTGGCCGCGGGCGCCGACCGCGCACAACTGGCGCGCCTGGCGCTGGCGCTGGCGAGCCGCTCCGACCATCCGGTCTCGCTGGCGATTGCGCGCGGCCTGGCGGCCGAGTGCGCGCAGCCGGCCGAGGTGCACGACTTTGCGGCCGCGGCCGGGCGCGGCGTGCAGGGGGCGGTCGATGGCCTGCCGCTGGTGCTGGCCAACCACCGCTGGATCGAGGAGCGTGGCCAATGCTCGGCCGCGCTCGAGGCCGGCCTGGCCCTGCACGAGCGCGCCGGCCGCACCGTGGCGATGCTGGCCGACGCGAGCGGCGTGCTGGCGATCTGCGCGGTGGCCGACACCATCAAGCCATCGTCGCGCCAGGCGGTGGCCGAGCTCAAGGCCCTGGGCATCACGCCGGTGATGCTGACCGGCGACAACCTCACCACCGCACAGGTCATCGCGGCCCAGGCCGGCATCACCGAGCTGCGCGCCGATCTGCTGCCCGAGCACAAGCTCGCCGCCGTCCGCGAGCTGCAGCAGCGCTTCGGGCCCACCGCCATGGTGGGCGACGGCATCAACGATGCGCCCGCGCTGGCGCAGTCGGACATCGGCTTCGCGATGGGCGCCGCCGGCACGCACACGGCCATGGAAGCCGCCGACGTGGTGGTGATGAACGACGAGCTGGGCCGCCTGCCCGAGACCGTGCGCCTCTCGCGCCGCACCCGCGGCGTGCTGCTGCAGAACATCGCCCTGGCCCTGGGCATCAAGACGGCCTTCCTGCTGGCCGCGGTGTTCGGCAGCGCCACCATGTGGATGGCGGTGTTCGCCGACATGGGCGCCAGCCTGCTGGTGGTGTTCAACGGCCTGCGCCTGCTGCGCGGGAAGTAGCGGCGCCCCTCGCCATACTGCCTACACTGCCGGCACCATGCGCATCCCCTCATTCCGCCCCCAGCCCGGTGTCGCGGCCGCCCTGGGCGCGGCCATCCTGTTCGGCGCCGGCACGCCGCTGGCCAAGCCGCTGCTGGGCGCCACCAGCCCCTGGCTGCTGGCCGCCTTGCTCTACCTGGGCTCGGGCCTGGGCCTATGGCTGGTCCGGCTGCTGCGGCGCGCACCGGCGGTGCAGCTGCCGCGCGCCGAGCGCCTCTGGCTGCTGGGCGCCATCGTCGCCGGCGGGGTGGTGGGGCCGGTGCTGCTGATGCTGGGCCTGGCCCGGCTGCCGGCGGCCAGCGTGGCGCTGCTGCTGAATGCCGAGGGGGTGTTGACGGCGCTGCTGGCCTGGTTCGCCTTCAGGGAGAACGTTGACCGCCGCATCGCGCTGGGCATGCTGGCGATCGTGGCCGGCAGCCTGCTGCTGGCCTGGCCCGGCGGCGATGCGGCTCGGCCCGGCGCCTGGTGGCCGGCGCTGGCGATCGCCGGCGCCTGCCTGGCCTGGGCGCTGGACAACAACCTCACGCGCAAGGTATCGCTCAGCGATGCCGGCTTCATCGCCATGAGCAAGGGCCTGGTGGCGGGTGGCACCAACCTGCTGCTGGCCCTGCTGCTGGGCGCCGCATGGCCGGGCCCGGTGACGGTGCTGGCGGCCGGCCTGCTGGGCTTTGCGAGCTATGGCGCCAGCCTGGTGCTGTTCGTGATCGCGCTGCGCCATCTCGGCACCGCACGCACGGGCGCCTACTTCTCGGTGGCCCCCTTCATCGGCGCGTTGCTGGCCATCGCGCTGCTGGGCGAGCCGGTGAGCTGGCAGCTGCTGCTGGCCGGAGCGCTGATGGCGCTGGGCGTGGCCCTGCACCTGACGGAGCGGCATGAGCACGAGCATGAGCACGAGGCGCTGGAGCATGCCCACAGCCATGTGCATGGCCGGGGCGACCCGCATCACGAGCATGCGCACGAGCCGCCGGTGCCGGCGGGCACGCGCCACAGCCATGCGCACCGGCACGAGCCGCTGCGCCACAGCCACGCCCATTACCCGGACGCGCACCACCGCCACGAGCATTGAGGCGGCCGCGCGGCGTGCGGCTCAGAGCGCCTCGATGCGCGGATAGAAGTCGTGGTTCTCGCGCTGCATGCGCTCGTAGACCATGCGCAGCACCTGGTTGGCGTCGCGGCGGAAGCCCTCGGCATCGGCCCGCAGCTTGTTGGCCTGGTTCCAGCGCCGCGAGAAGCCCTCGTAGGCCTTGGCGATGGCGCCCATCTCCTGCTGGTAGCGCTGGCCCATGCGTGCCAGTTCGGCATCGCGCTCGCGTTGCAGCGCCGGATAGAGCGCCTGGTCTTCCACCGCCAGATGCAGCTTGATGGTCGAGCTCATCGCCACGATGTGCTCGGCGATGTCGCCGGCGTGCTGTGCCACGCCGGCCCGCGCCAGCCGGCGCAACGCGTCGATGCTGCCCAGGATGCTGGCGTGCTGGTGCTTGAATTTGTCGATGTTCATGATGGGCTTGCGGTAGGGATGGGATGGCTGCGCCTCAGCGCTGCAGTTGGGCGCGCTTGTCTTCGGCATCGCGCCAGGCCTCGGCGTCCGGCAGCGCCGGCTTGGTCTTGGTGATGGGCTTCCACAGGCGCGCCAGCTCGGCATTCAGCGGGATGAAGTCGCGCTGACCGCCGGGCACGTCCTCCTCGGCATGGATGGCCGCCACCGGGCATTCCGGCACGCAGACCGCGCAGTCGATGCACTCATCGGGGTCGATGACGAGGAAGTTGGGGCCTTCGCGAAAGGCATCGACCGGACAGACGTCCACGCAGTCGGTGTATTTGCAGCTGATGCAGGCCTGGGTGACGACGAAGGTCATGGCATGGCTCCGGGAACGGGATTTCTATAAGAAGTATTTTTGATGCATCTTAAAGATCTGCAAACCTTAAAGCAATAAACTGCATACATCTTTAGGGGCATCGATGCGGCTGGCCGAATACACCGACTACACCTTGCGCGTGCTGATGTACTGCGCGGCGCGCCCGCAGCAACTCGTCACCATCGGCGAGCTGGCGGAGCGCCATGGCGTCTCCAAGAACCATTTGATGAAGATCGTCAACGACCTGGCGCGCCAGGGCGTGCTGGAGACCACGCGCGGCCGCGGCGGCGGGTTGCGCTTGCTGGCCGACCCGGCCACCTTGCGCGTGGGCGATGTGGTGCGCGCCGCCGAGACCGACTTCAGGCTGGTGGAATGCTTCGATGCCGAAGTCAACGAATGCCTGCTGAGCCCGGCCTGCCGCCTCAAGCATCTGTTCGACAGCGCGCTGCGCGCCTTTCTCAAGGAACTCGACGGCGCGACCCTGGCCGATCTGGCCGCGCCCGCCGCGGCGGCGCCCAAGCCGGGCGCGCCGTCGAGTTCCTTGAGAAAGG
>NZ_JBYTBE010000010.1:0-156016 GCF_058788955.1 Roseateles sp. FW301-B2 | reverse complement strand
GGGTGGGCGGGGCCCACCTCATGACGCTCGCACGCTTGGGGCTCGGGAATTTCAATATCGCGGATTTCGATCGATTTGAAGTGCATAACTTCAATCGGCAAGTTGGCGCGCAAATGGCTACGCTGGGTCAGCCCAAGGTCGAAGTGCTTGGGCGCATGGCGCTGGAGGTCAATCCGGAGGCGCGGATGCGCCTCTTTCCGGAGGGGGTGCTGCCGGATAATGTGGGTGATTTCCTGCGCGACGTGGATGTGTATGTGGATGGCATTGATTTTTTTGCCATGGATGCGCGCAAGCTGATCTTTTCGGAATGCGAGCGACGGGGCATTCCTGTGCTGACCGCTGCGCCGCTGGGTATGGGTGTGTCGCTGCTTTATTTCCGTCCCGGTGGGATGAGTTTTGAGGACTACTTCAAATTTGAAGGGCAGTCGGTGCAGGAGCAATATGCGCGCTTCATTGCTGGGCTGTCTCCGGCGATGCTTCAGCGCAGCTACATGGTTGCCCCGGAAGCTGTTAACTTCGTTGAGCGCCGGGGGCCTTCCACGATGATGGCCTGTGATCTATGCGCGGGGGTGATGGCAACTTCGGTCTTGAAGCTAATTCTCAAGCGTGGCGAACTTCGCGCCGCCCCCTGGGCCATGCAATTTGACGCCTTTCATCAGCGTCTGCGTTTTACATGGCGCCCTTGGGGTAACGCCAATCCCATGCAGCGGCTGTTGTTGGCATTTATTAGGCCGGTATTGCGCGGGCAAGCGGCTCAGAACTGACCAAGTGCAATGTCGGCAAGCCTGCCCAGGCGTGACGTAGTGCTGCTAAACGTGCCATGAGGCAGGGCGGCACTCAGTCGGGGGGTTTGCATGGTCGGGGCGACTAGGGTGCAATGCGCAGCCAATCAGCACGGTCGGTCTCGGCCTGATGTCGTGTGGTCCGTCACGCGTTTAGGCAAGAGCTTCAGGTGGTCGGCACGAAAGCTGTCGATACTTTGCTCACAGTGGGCGCTTGTGTTTGTTGGGTAGCTCAAGTTTGGTTTTCTGGTCCGCTCGACCGTTGTCGATGTGCCATGATTCCTGACCTGAAGAATTGGATCGTAGAGAGGATTCGTCGTGAAGCTTGGAATCAAGTCGTATCGCCGTGCAGTGCAAGCTGTGATCATGGGTTGCGTGGTGTCGGCGTTGTCTGCCTGCGCAGGTTTCGGTGGCAGTGGGTTGCCCGCAGCGCCAGCGAAGGTTGCCAGCCAGGATTACAGCTACATCGTCGGTGCGGGTGACAGCCTCAACATCATCGTGTGGCGTAATCCTGAGCTCTCGATGGCTGTGCCGGTTCGTCCCGATGGAAAGATCGCGACACCGCTCATCGATGAACTCGTGGCGCAGGGCAAGAACTCGATCGAGATTGCACGGGACATCGAGAAGCAGCTGTCCAAGTACGTGCGGGACCCCGTGGTGACCGTCATTGTGACGGGCTTCGTGGGGCCGTACAGCGAGCAAATTCGCGTCGTCGGGGAGGCAGCCAAGCCTCAGTTTTTGCCTTACAAGCAGAAGATGACGCTGCTTGATGTGATGATCGCAGTGGGTGGCTTAACGGACTTTGCGGCGGGCAACGACGCCACTATCTTGCGATCGTCTGAAGGCAACAAGCAGTACTCCGTGCGATTGAAAGATCTGATCAAGCGCGGAGACGTATCGGCCAACGTTGAAATGCGTCCGGGCGACATCCTGATCGTGCCGCAAAGCATTTTCTGATTGGATTGAGCCCCTGCGGGCTTGGTCTTGTTCTCCTGTCCGGTTGCCGGCCTCGTGTTCGTCTTGACCGCTTCGGTCGTGAGGGCCGGTCGGTGAATGTGGGTTCCCCTCCTTACCAAGTGTTATTCCGATGGACTTATTGATAGCCCAGTTGCTTTCCGTCGCAAAGCGCATGTGGAAGTACCGTTGGTACGGTGTGGTCGTCGCGTGGCTTGTTGGCGCGATTTTGGCTGTCGTGGTGCTGCTGATGCCGGATCGTTTCGAGGCCAGCGCGCGTATCTACGTTGACACTCAGTCGATCCTGAAGCCGCTGATGTCCGGTCTGGCGATCCAGCCGAACGTTGAACAGCAGGTCGTGATGCTCAGTCGCACGCTGATCAGTCGACCAAATGTCGAGAAGCTCGTGCGTATGGCGGATCTGGATCTGAAGAGCCAGTCCAAATCAGAGCAAGAAGCGACAATCGATCGGGTGACCAAGGCGTTGGCAATCCAAAGCACCGCCCGGGACAACCTCTACACCTTGTCGTATCGAGACAAGGATCCCGAAACTGCCAAGCGAGTTGTTCAATCGTTTGTTTCCATATTTGTTGAGTCAAGCCTGGGTGCGAGCCGAAAAGACACGGCCACTGCGGCGACCTTCATCAACGAGCAGATCAAGAACTATGAGGCGAAGCTGGAGGAGGCTGAAGGGCGTTTGAAAGCCTTCCGGCTGCGCAATATCGAATTGACGGCGGCCGATGGCAAGGACTCGGCTGCAAGGCTGGCTGAGCTGTCGGCGCAGTTGGATCGTGCCCGCCTCGAACTGCGTGAAGCTGAGAATGCGCGAGATGCCGCTGAGCAGCAATTCGCCGGCGATGCAAAGAATTCGGCCATGCCGAATTTGCTGCCGGATTCGTCCCTCGGGGTCTCTACGCCGGAGATCGACGCTCGCATCGATGCGCAGAAGCGCAATCTCGACGTTCTGCTGCAGAGGTACACCGACATCCACCCCGATGTATTGAGTACGCGGAAATTGATCAAGGACCTGGAAGAGCAAAAACGCAAGGAGGTCGCTGAGCTTCGCAAGGCTGCACTGGCGGCTCCCGCAGGCAATGCGACGGGCGGCAACATCGCGCAGCAGGAATTGCAGCGCATGCTGGCCTCTAGCAAGGTGCAGGTCGCGGCGCTGCGCGCACGCGTTCAAGAGTATTCAAGCCGTTACGCAGCTGCGCTTAACGCCATGAAGACGTCCCCGCAATTGGAGGCGGAGGCGGCTCAGCTGAATCGCGACTATGCGATTCACAAGAAGAATTACGAAGACCTTGTATCGCGTCGCGAGTCCGCAGCGATTTCGGGTGAGCTGGATGTCGCCAGCGGTGTTGCAGACTTCCGCTTGATTGATCCGCCGCGCGCCTCCGACAAACCTGTCGCGCCTAACCGAATACTTCTCCTTGCCGGTGCGTTGGTGGCCTCGCTGATGGCCGGTATTTTTACTTGCTTCGTTGCATGCCAGCTGCGCCCGGTGTTCCATGACGCTGCAGAACTTCGAGCACGAAGCGGCTTGCCGATTCTTGGGGTGGTCTCAAGTTTGGTGACCGTCGGTGAGAAGCGGCGCGAACGCATCGACTTGCTGCGCTTTGGTGCTGCCGCCTTGGGGCTCATCGGTGCATTTGCTGTGGGAATGACGGCGATGGCAATTTTGTTGGCAAAGCAGGTGGGGTGAGCGATGAGTAGCCTGATTGAACAAGCCGCGCAGCGCCTCGAGCAGCTGCGCCAATCCGGGGTTAGCGTTCCTGAGTTGGAGCCGCAAGCGGTGCAAGCCGCAGCAGTAGCCGGGCAAGTTGCACCACCCGTTGCAAGCGCTGAGAGTCACGCCTTATCCCGGCGCGTGGATCTGGATTTGGACATGCTGCTTGCTCAGGGCTTGTTGACGCCGAATGCGCCGCGCTCGATGTTGGCGGACCAATATCGCGTCATCAAACGTCCCCTGATCAAGAATGCCATGGGCAAAGGGGCGGAGACCATCAATCACGCCAACTTGATCATGGTGACGAGCGCCTTGCCAGGCGAGGGTAAAAGCTTCACCTCGCTGAATCTGGCCATGAGTATTGCGGCGGAGATGGACAACACCGTCATGCTGGTGGACGCCGACGTCGCGCGCCCTTCGGTATTGCGCATGCTCGGCCTTCCGCCAGGGCCCGGTTTGCTCGACATTCTGGAGGAGCGCGCTTCCATTGCCGATGTGCTCTTGCGTACCAATATCGACAAGCTAACGGTATTGCCCAGCGGCACTCCCCATCCACGTGCAACTGAATTGCTTGCCAGTGACGCAATGACGGCCTTGTTGAGTGACATGGCCGAGCGCTATTCCGACCGGATCATCATTTTCGATTCGCCACCCTTGCTGCTCACTACGGAGTCGCGCGTGCTGGCGTCCCACATGGGGCAGATCGTTGTCGTTGTGCGTGCTGACACGACATTGCAAAGCGCTGTGCAGCAGGCCCTGGCTACGATCGAGGCCTGCCCGCTCAAGCTCATGATCCTCAACCATGCCCGCGGGGGGGCCTCAACCGGCTACGGCTATGGCTATGGTTACGGCTATGGCTACGGATATTCGAATGACGACAGTGCCAAGGCGGCTTGACGCAAGAATGTTCGGTCGGCCTGTTTTGACCAACCATGGCCGTGCGCGCGCTTGCCAGCTTGCGACCATGAGTTTGTTGTGTCTGGCCGGTGCTGCGCAGGCACAAGGACAGGGGGCGGGGGCGCCGGCAGTAGGCCTCAAAGTCGTGCCGCGCCTTTCCATTACCGAAATGGTGACGGATAACCTGCAGCTCGACGACGCGGCCAAAGACCGAGCCATCATCTCGACCTTGGCGCCTGGCGTCAGCATGTCGATGAATTCTGCAAGGGCGCGCTTTGTCCTGGACTACAGCCTGAGCGGTTTGGCTTACAGCAAGACCGATCAGAAGACCCGAACCCAAAACATGCTTGCAGCCAGTGCAAGTGCACAGCTCGTGGACAACTGGCTCAGCATGGATGCTCGAGCACAGGTGGGGCAACAGGCGCTGTCGGCATTCGGTGCGGTCGGCGGCAATAACTCGCTGGTGAACCAGAACCAGGCCGAGACAGCCCAGGTCAATCTGACGCCCATCATGAAAGGCCAACTCTTTGGCTTGGTGCGTTATGACCTTCGTAGCAGCCTCACGGAGACACGCACCAAGAACAGCGCAAGCGGTGACGTGAGCGGCCGCCTCAGCTCATTGCGGGTTGAGAATCTGACTGGCGCGCAGCAGCCGCTCAGCTGGTACTTGAATTCGCAAGTCCAAGCCACCGATGTCAAGCTCGGCCGCAGCAGCCGGACCTCGTCCCAGACGGCCGGGCTGCGCTGGCGTCCAGACGTCGATTGGACCGCGGGCGCATTGGCAGGGGCAGAGCGCAGCGATTTGGGATCGATCACGCAGACCACCGGCACGACCTATGGAGCTGACGTCGGATGGACGCCGACACCCCGCACGAACGTGCAGCTCAGCTGGCAACATCACGTCTACGGTAATAGCCACAGCCTGCGATTCGAGCACCGCATGGCGCGTTCCGCTTGGCGGCTGAGTGACAGCGCTGATTCAAGCGCCGGTGGCGTCACTGGGGCGGGTGGGCAGTTGACGAGTTATGAACTGTTGTTCCAGCAGTTCGCCAGTATTCAACCTGACCCAGTCAAACGTGACGAACTGGTCAAAGCCTACTTGCAGGCCAATGGGCTCTCACCCGATGCCATCGTCGGCAGCGGATTCATCAGCAGCGCACCGCTTCGAACTCGTCGCCAGGACGCCTCTTTTTCCTGGACCGGCGTACGCACCGCGCTCATTGCTTCGATTAATCAGAGCCGCTCTGTTCGCCTCGGGCCGCAGCCTGGCCGGGCGGACGATCTGGCCACCAGCGGCTTCGTCAGGCAGCAGGGTGTAGCGCTTAGCCTGAGCCACCGGCTGACGCTGGAGTCTTCGCTCTCTCTGACGACTAACTACCTCCGCACGCGCGGCGATCTGGCGAGCCAGAGTACGCATTTGAAGGCCATCGCGGCCAATTGGAATGCCCGGCTGGGCCGTCAGCTTTCCGGTCAACTGGGATTGCGCCATGCGCAGTTCTACAGCCTCATCAAACCCTACCGGGAGAACGCTTTGTCCGTCACCCTGGTCCAGCAGTTCTAGACCATGTATGAAGCGTTCTATGGACTGAGCAGCAAGCCTTTTCAGCTCAGCCCCGACCCAAGTTTCTATTTCGGCAGCAAGCAGCACCGCCGTGCCAAGGCGTACTTGGATTACGGTGTGCTGCGCAGCGACGGATTTATCGTGATCACCGGCGAGATTGGCGCCGGCAAGACCACCTTGCTGCGCGGGCTGCTCGACAGCCTCAACCGCAGCAATGTGGTGATCGGCAACGTCGTGACCACGCAGTTGGACGCCGAAGACACGTTGCGCATGGTCGGGGCCGCCTTTGGCGTACGCGTCAAGGAGCTTTCCAAATCCGAGCTTCTGATGGCGCTGGAGGCTTTCCTGGTGGGGCAGGTGGCGCAGGGCAAGCGTTGCTTGTTGATCGTGGATGAGGCACAGAACCTGACCTCGCGTGCGGTCGAGGAACTGCGCATGTTGTCGAATTTTCAATTCGGCAATCAGTCTTTGCTGCAGACTTTTCTGGTCGGGCAGCCCGAGTTCAGGCAAATTCTGCAGAGCCCGGAGATGGAGCAATTTCGTCAACGTGTGGCGGCGACCTGCCACATTGGCCCGCTGGCAGAGGACGAGACCCAGCGCTATATCGAGCATCGGCTGAAATGTGCCGGCAGTACCGGCAAGCCGAGCTTCGATCCGGAAACATTCGCCTCCATTCACAGCGCCAGCCAAGGCATTCCAAGACGCATCAATTCGCTGTGCGATCGTCTGCTCTTGCTGGGTTTCATGGCCGGTCGCACCCATCTTTCCGTCGCCGATGTTGAAGAGGTGCTCCAAGACGTTGCGAAGGAAAACGAGCTGCCAGCCATTGCACCCGTGCAAGGTGGTGCACAGCGGGCGCTTGCGGCATTGCCCGATGAAGGCGTAAGCATCGACCTGACTCAGTTTGAGCATGAACCTGGGGCATTGGATGGTATTGCTACCGATTTCGGCCAGCTCGGCCAGCACCAGGTCATGGATCGTTTGCAAAGCCTTGAGTCCAGCCTCATGAGGTTGGAGCGCATCAATCTGCAGACACTAGGACTGCTGCAAAAGTTCGTTGAGGCGGTGCGTGGTGGTTCCGGTGAGGGCAAGCCGTGAGCCAACTTCGCAACGCCATGACGATTGATGTCGAGGACTATTTCCAGGTCTCGGCATTCGCCCCGTACATCGCTCGTGGCGATTGGGAGCGGTGCGAGTGTCGCGTTGAGCGCAACGTCGACCGTATCCTGGCGATGCTGGACAGGCATGGAGTCAAGGCCACGTTTTTTACACTGGGCTGGATCGCTGAGCGCTATCCTGGTCTGGTGCAGCGTATCGCGCATGCCGGACACGAGCTGGCGTCGCATGGCTACGGGCATGAGCGTGCGAGCGACCTGAGCGTGGATGCATTCCGCCAGGACGTCGTGCGCGCGAAACAACTGCTCGAGGACATTGCTGGGCAAGCGGTGCAAGGCTATCGCGCCCCCAGCTTTTCAATCGGCACCGCCAATCTGTGGGCGTTTGACGTGTTGCAGGAGGCGGGCTATCGCTACAGCTCCAGCGTCTATCCGATCCGGCATGACCACTACGGCATGCCTGATGCACCGCGCTTCGCGCATCCGGTGCGCGACGGCTTGCTGGAAGTCCCGATCACGACACTGGAGATGTTCGGCCGCAACTTGCCGGCCAGTGGTGGTGGCTACTTTCGCTTGCTGCCGTACGCGTTGTCGCGCTGGATGTTTCAGCGCGTCAACGAGCAGGCGCGGCAATCGGCGATCTTCTATTTTCACCCCTGGGAAATCGATCCGGAACAGCCGCGCGTGGCGGGCATAGACGCCAGGACGCGCTTCCGCCACTACGTGAATCTGCCTCGCAACGAAGCGAAGTTGGACCGGCTGCTGAGCGACTTCTCGTGGGGCCGCATGGACGAAATCTTCATGACGCCCGGGATGCGTGAGGTGCAGGTTGCCTGAGCCCGTATCGTTCACGATCAAACGCCTGGATGAGAGTGACGCCGCAGGCGCAGCGCGTTGGGATGCTTTTGTTGAAGGCAATCCTCAAGCCAGCTTCTTCCATCTCGCCGGGTGGCAGGCGGTGATTCGCAAGGCCTTCCGGCACGCGACCTACTTTCTGTACGCCGAGTCGGGCAGTGGCGAGGTACTGGGAGTGCTGCCCTTGGCGCATATTTCCAGTTGGCTGTTCGGCAAATCGCTGACAGGCTTGCCGTTTGGCGTCTACGGTGGCGTGGCGGCAGTGGATGCCGACGCCGCCGAAGCCCTGGAGCGCGAGGCCTCGCGCCTGGCGCGGGAACTTGGGGTCGACTATCTCGAACTGCGCAATCAGCAACGTCGGCGTGGGGATTGGCCTACCCAAGAACTCTATGTCACTTTCAAGCTGAACATACCGGCGGTGCTGGACGACAAGATGCTCTGCATTCCGCAGAAGCGTCGCAATATGGTCAGAAAGGCCGAGAAGCTGGGCTTGCGCGCGGTGGTTGACGACTCCGTCGAGAATTTCTATCCCGTCTTCTCGGAGAACGCTCGCAACCATGGCACGCCGGTGCTGCAGCAGCAGTACTTCCGGGAACTCAAGCAGGTGTTCGGAGCGCGCTGCGAGATCCTGTCCATCCACGACAGGGAAGGCCGCTGCATCTCGAGCATTCTGTGCTTCTACTTCAAGCATGAAGTGCTGGCCTATTACGCGGGCGAGTCCCGCGCGGCCCGCAACACCGCGGCCAATGATCTCAAGTACTGGTCGGTGATGAAACGTGCCGCCGAACGGGGGTGCACCGTGTTCGATCTGGGACGCAGCAAGAAGGGTACCGGTTCGTTCGAGTTCAAGCGGCTCTGGGGCTTCGAGCCGCAGCAATTGCACTATCAGTACGACCTGATCACTCGGGACAGCATTCCGCAGAACAATCCGACGAACAAGAAGTACCACCTGTTCATCGAAGGATGGAAACGCCTGCCCTTGCCGATAGCCGAGCTGATTGGGCCAATGCTGGTGCGTAACCTAGGCTGAGCCATGGCCAATGTGCTCATGCTGGTGCATCGGATGCCGCTGCCGCTTTTCAAAGGCGACAAACTGCGTTCGTACCATTTGCTGAGGCATCTGCAAGAACACCATCGCGTATTTCTCGGCACCTTTGTGGACGACCCTGGGGACGAGGAGTACCTGCCTGAACTGGAGCGTCTCTGCCCAGATCTGCAGGTCTGCCGTCTCCGGCCTTGGCGGGCAAAGCTGCGGTCGTTGATCTGTTTCTTGCGCGGTGAGCCTTTGACCTTGGGTTACTTTCACGATGCCGCGCTCCAGCGCTGGGTCAAGTCCACCGTCGACCGGCTGCGCATCGATGCTGTTGTCGTGTTTACCTCGGCGATGGCGCCGTATGCTCCGCGAGGCATTCCGACCGTGGTGGACTTTGTCGACGTCGACTCCGCAAAGTGGACCAAGTATGCCTCGGAGCATGGTTGGCCGATGTCTTGGGTCTATGCGCGCGAAGGTCGCCGCCTGCAGGCCTTTGAGCGCGCAGTCGCGGGACGCGCTCGCCAGTCCTTCTTTGTGACGCCGCACGAAGCGGCTCTGTTCCGCTCGACGGCGCCGGAGTGCAGTGACTCCGTGGGGGTGCTGCGCAACGGTGTGGACGCCGTCTTTTTCGCGCCTCATGCCGATCGAGCCAGTCCCTTTTCGTCCGATGAGCTGGCCCTCGTGTTCACCGGCTCAATGGACTATCTGCCCAATATCGACGGTGTCAGATGGTTCGTCAGCGACATACTGCCTCTTTTGCTGAATACTTGGCCGACACTGCGCTTTTACATTGTCGGGCGCAATCCGGATCCGCAGGTTCTGGCCTTGGCAAGCGAGTACGTGGTCGTCAGCGGTACCGTGCCTGATGTGCGACCCTATTTGCAATATGCCGCCGCCGTGGTGGCGCCGCTACGCCTTGCGGGAGGCATTCAGAACAAGATTCTCGAAGCGATGGCGATGGCGCAGGCCGTGGTGACGGTGCCGTCATGTGCCGAAGCTGTCGGGGCTTCCGCGGAGCAGGGCCTCTTTCGAGCAACAGACGCTGAGGCGTTTGCGGAGGCGGTCGGACGTCTGCTGCGTTTGGGCAGTGCCGACGTGCGGAGGCTGGGCATTGCTGCGCGAGAATTTGTACTTGAACATTGTCGGTGGGACAAGCAATTGCGACCTATTGATCGCTTTATCGGACCTCGTCCTGTGCTGGAGAAGACCTCGTGCTGAGTGCTGACACCATCAACCTCCCGGCCGCGCAGCGCTGGCGTCTATCGGCAGTGCTGCTGGCTGGCTTCCTGCTCGGATTCTTCGCACTGTATTGGGAGACTGTGACCTCGCTGGTGGGGATGTGGGAAGGTTCGGAAAATTACCGGCACGCCTACGTTGTGCCACCTATTTCGGCCTGGTTGATTTGGCAGAAGAGGCGGGAGGTGCTCGCCTGCGTAATTAGGCCGTCGCCGATGTTCTTGCTGCCATTGCTGGCAGCTGCATTGATGTGGTTGATCGGCGAATTGGCAGCGACCAACGCGCTCAGGCACTTTGCGCTTGTTTCAAGTTTGGTCCTGCTGGTGCCGGCCTTGCTGGGCATGCAGGTTGCGAAGGTGCTGATATTCCCGCTGGGGTTTCTCTTCTTTGCCGTCCCATTCGGTGAGTTCTTGTTTCCCGTCTTGACCTACGCGACCGCCGACGTCACGGTAGCGGCGCTGCGGCTTAGCGGCATTCCGGTCTTCCGCGAAGGGTTGCAGTTTGTGATACCGACAGGCCACTGGTCGGTTATCGAAGCCTGCAGTGGATTGAGGTATCTGATTGCCTCCGTGATGGTCGGCACCCTGTTTGCGTATCTGAACTACCAGCGTTTGAGCAAGCGATTGGCGTTTGTAGGTGCCTCGATCGTGGTGCCGATCATTGCAAATTGGGTGCGTGCCTATCTGGTGGTCTTGGTTGCGCATCTCACCGGCAACGAGCTGGGCACCGGCGTCGACCACATCATCGCCGGCTGGATCTTCTTCGGTATCGTCAGCCTGGGCATGTTCATGATCGGCAGCAGATTCGCCGACCCTGAGGGCACGAGCCCGCTGGGCATGCCGATATCGTGCACCGGCAATGCCGCCAACGAGCGCAGCGCGCGACAGACCTTCACGATGGTTGCCTTGGCGGCGGCGCTGGTACTGGGCGTGCCACACATTGCGTTGACATCGCTTAAGCATTTGGAGAAGAGTGGCGAGCCCGTGCTGACGCCCGTCGCCCTTGCCGCCAACGGCTGGCTTGAGCAGATTTCGCCCGAATCATTCGGATGGGAACCCAGCTTTCTCCAGCCCTCCGCCGTGTTGAAGCAGACCTTCAGCAAGGACGACCATGTGCTTGGTTTGTATGTCGGGTATTACCGCCATCAGGACGCGTCGCGCAAGCTCGTCAGCGATCAGAACCAACTGGTGAGAACGGACAACAAGCAATGGTCTGAGGTCAGTGTTGGCCGCACACAATTCGAGCTAGGCGACCAAGCGTTGGCGCTGAACACCTCGGAATTGAGATCGAATGCTGGACAAGGGGCGCCAGAGGAACGGCTGCAGGTTTGGCAGCTGTATTGGGTGAATGGGCGCTGGACCGCCAGCAAAGCTGAGGCGAAGGCCTTTGGTGTGCTGTACCGCTTGCTGGGGCACGGAGACGACGGCGCTACCGTGGTGCTCTACCTCCCGAAGCGCCAGGGTGTGGACGGCGAAACCGTTGCCACCTCATTCCTGAAGGCCAACTTGACCGCGATAGACCGCGAGTTGCAGCGCGCGCGCGCCACCGGCTCCGCAGCGAATTGACGTCCTCAGGCCATGAACCCTGTGACATCCACATCGGCATCTGCTGTCGGCCAGACTGGGGCCTCGCTTGCGCCGTTGATCATGCACATGCTCTACCGTTTCGACATCGGCGGCTTGGAGAACGGTGTGGTGAACCTCATCAATCGGATGCCAGCGTCGCGGTATCGGCATGCCGTGGTGGCGCTCACGGAAGTTAACCCAAGCTTTGCGCGGCGCATCCAGCGCGACGATGTGCAATTCATCTCCCTGCACAAACCGCCGGGGCAGGGGTTTCGCCTTTACCCGGCCATGTTCCGCCTGTTCAGGCAACTGCGGCCCGCTATTTTGCACACGCGCAACTTCGCCGCGCTTGAGGCGGCGGTGCCAGCCTGGGCCGCCGGGGTGCCTGTGCGCGTGCACGGCGAGCATGGACGGGACGTGAATGATCTGGATGGCACGCGGCGGCGCTACCAAGTCATGCGCCGTGTCTACAGTCCCTTTGTGCATCGGTATGTCACCGTGTCCCAGGATCTGGCGGGCTACCTCGTCAAGCCCGTGGGCATTGCTGCAGATCGTATCCAACAAATCTACAACGGCGTGGACGCCATGCGCTTTCATCCGCCGGCGTCAGGGCGAGAGCCGATCCCAGGCTGTCCGTTCACGGACCCCGAGCTATTGCTTGTCGGCACCGTGGGTCGGATGCAAGCCGTGAAGGATCAACTCAATCTGGTGCGAGCCTTCATCGCGGCACTTCAGGCACGGCCCGGATTGCGTGGCCGCCTGCGCCTGGTCATGGCCGGTGACGGACCTTTGCGCGCCCAGGCGGCTGCTGAACTAGCCGCTGCAGGCCTGGCGGAACTGGCTTGGCTGCCTGGCGATCGGGACGATGTGGCATTGTGGATGCGCGGTATGGACTGTTTTGTGTTGCCCTCGCTTGCCGAGGGCATCTCCAATACCATTCTCGAGGCCATGTCCAGTGGCTTGCCGGTGATCGCTACGGCCGTGGGGGGCAATGTGGAGCTGGTCCAGGACGGTGTCACTGGTTGGCTGGTGCCGGCGGGGCAGCCGCAGGCACTGGCCGATAGGCTTGTGCAGATGGCCGAGGATACGGCTCTGCGTCATCGAATGGGCCGAGCGGCGCGCGCGGAAACGGAGCGGCGCTTTGCGCTGCCCGTCATGGTGGATGCCTATATGTCCATGTACGACGAACTGATGTCGAGCCGTGGCGTGCCGACACTACAAGCGAGAAGCTGATCATGTGTGGAATCACCGGAATCTTTGACACGCGTGAGCAGCGCAATATTGATGCCGCTGCCTTGCAGCGCATGAACGAGTCGCAGCATCATCGCGGCCCCGACGAAGGCAGTGTGCACATAGAGCCGGGTCTCGGCATGGGGCATAGGCGGCTGTCGATCATCGACGTTGCCACGGGCCAGCAACCGCTATTCAACGAAGACGGCAGCGTGGTGGTGGTTTTTAATGGTGAGATCTACAACTACGGTTCGTTGATCCCCGAGTTGCAGGCGCTGGGGCATGTCTTTCACACCAAGAGCGATACCGAGGTCATCGTGCATGCCTGGGAGTCTTGGGGTGAGGACTGTGTAAAGCGATTCCGCGGCATGTTTGCATTCGCGCTGTGGGATCGCAATCAGCAGACCTTTTTCATGGCGCGGGATCGATTGGGTGTCAAACCCATGTTCTATGCCGTGCTGGACGACGGCCAGCTGCTGTTTGGTTCTGAATTGAAGTCCGTATTGGCCCATGGCGGGCTGCGGCGCGAGATGGATCCAATGGCGGTGGAAGAGTACTTTTCTCTCGGCTATGTGGCCGAACCCCGCACCATCTTCAAGCAGGCCAAGAAACTCTCGCCGGGGCACAGCCTGTGCATACGACGCGGCGCCGCGCTGGGGCAGCCGCGTGAATACTGGGACCTGCGTTTCAGCCACAGCAATCCCATCGGTGTCGAGGATGCCTGCAGCGAGTTGGAGGCGCGGCTGAAGGAGTCTGTCAAGCTGCGCATGATTTCAGAAGTGCCGCTGGGTGCTTTCCTTTCGGGCGGCGTGGATTCCAGCGCCGTCGTGGCGACCATGGCAGGACTGTCGGACACGCCCGTGAACACCTGTTCGATCGCGTTTGACGATCCGGCCTACAACGAGTCCGAGTTCGCGCAGATGGTGGCGGACCGATATCGCACCGCCCATTCGGTTGAAATGGTGAAGAGCGACGATTTCGATCTGATCGACACCCTGGCGCGTCTATACGACGAGCCCTATGCCGATAGCTCGGCCATCCCGACCTACCGCGTCTGCCAGTTGGCACGCAAGCACGTCACCGTGGCGCTGTCGGGCGACGGTGGTGATGAGACCTTTGGTGGGTATCGACGTTACCGCTTGCACCTGCTGGAAGAGCGCATGCGTTCCTCCACGCCGGAGTTCCTGCGCCGACCACTGTTCGGATTGCTTGGCCGCATTTACCCCAAGGCCGACTGGGCGCCGCGCGTGTTCCGCGCCAAAACGACGTTTGAGGGCATCGCGCGCAATTCGGTGGAAGCTTACTTTCACACGATGTCCATCATGCGTGGTCCGATGCGTGAACAGTTGTTCAGCGACAGCTTCAAGCGTGAGCTCGCAGGCTACTCGGCGCTGGAGGTCTTCGAACGTCACGCGGCGCGCGTCGAGTCTGACGATCCGCTGGCGCTGATCCAATACCTTGACACCAAGACCTATCTTGTCGGTGACATCAATACCAAGGTGGATCGCGCCAGCATGGCGCATTCATTGGAGGTGCGCGAGCCGCTGATGGACCATGAGTTGGTGGAGTGGATGGCGACATTGCCGTCGTCGTTGAAGATTCGGGGGCAGGAAGGCAAGTACCTGCTCAAGAAGGCCATGGAGCCTCAGCTGCCTAACGATGTGCTGTACCGTCCAAAGATGGGCTTTGCCGTGCCCCTCGCGCGCTGGTTCCGCGGCCCGCTCAGAGACCGCATGCGGCAGGCTGTGCTGGGGCCTTGCCTTGAGGGCACCGGATGGTTCAACCGCGGCTATCTGGAGCATTTGATCGATGCCCACCTGTCAGGTGCCAGAGACTACAGCGCGCCACTTTGGACGCTGATGATGTTCGAGGCATTCCTTAGGCAGGTTCTACCCGCCACCGATCACAAGGTGCTGGAAGTCGGAGCCGATCGCCGTCGTGATTCAAGCGCAGCCATGGGAGCGCCCGTGAATGCGTGACATTGCCCTTGTGATCATCATCCTGCTGCTGGTGCTCAAGGGTATGCGCGCGCCTTGGGTGGCGGTGCTGGGCTGGACTTGGGTGAGCATGATGAACCCGCACGGCCTGAGTTACCGCCTGAACGACGCGCCAGTCGCCATGGTGTTTGTGCTGAGCGCTCTTGTCGGTCTGCTCGCTTCGCGAGACCGGAAGGAGTTTGTCGTCACGCGCGAGACAGTGGTGTTCATGCTGTTCATGACGTGGATGTGCATCACCCTGCCGTTTTCAATCGTCTTCGACGACAGCTTCGAACTCTGGAAGCGCGTCATGAAGATTGATGTCATGTTGCTCGTGACGCTGGCCGTGCTTTATTCGCGCCGACATCTGCTGGCGTTTGCTTGGGTGGTGGCAGGCTCGCTGGCTTTCTACGGTGTCAAAGGCGGCTTGTTTACCCTGGCTACGGGTGGCAACTATCGGGTGAATGGACCCGAGGGCGGCTATATCACCGGCAACAATGAAGTTGGCTTAGCCCTTGTCATGGCGATCCCTTTGCTGCGCTTCCTGCAGACGACCGTAACTGCGAAGTGGAAGCGTCATGCACTGACCGGTGCGATGTTGCTCTGCGGTATTTCGGTGCTCGGCACACAGTCCAGAGGCGCTTTCCTGGCCGTCAGTGCCATGTTGGTGGTGATGTGGTGGCGCAGTGACAAGCGAATGCTTGGCTTGCTGCTTCTTCCCGTGCTGGCGGTGGCCGCCTTGTCGTTCATGCCCGAAACCTGGTGGTCTCGCATGGACACCATCAAGACATACCAGCAGGATGACTCAGCGCTGGGGCGCTTGAATGCCTGGGCGATGGCCTGGAATCTGGCGACCCACAACTTCTTCGGGGGCGGTTTCTCGGTCACGTGGCCGCAGATATTCCTGATGTACGCGCCTGAGCCTGATCGGATGCACGCTGCGCACAGCATCTATTTCATGGTACTTGGCGAGCATGGATTCATCGGCCTTTTCCTATTCTTGCTTTTGTTCGTGTTGACCTTCATGTCGGCAGGGCGCCTTCGCACCCAAGCCCGTTTGCGGCCCGAAACATTGTGGCTTTCCTCCCTGGGCGCCATGTGCCAGGTCAGTCTGATTGGTTATGCCGTTGGTGGCGCGTTCCTCAGCCTCTCCTATTACGACCTGCCCTACAACATCATGGCCCTGGTCGTCATGGGCTGTCGTTGGATGGACAACAAGCTATGGCTGACTGACGCCGATGCAGGACCGCGCCAGCCTCAGATGGACTTAGCCCGCACGCCGACATGACTCCCTTGACGCTGGCTTTTTCGGCCTTATCGCCGGCCGGTGCTTCGGCCAAGTTGAATATCTTCATCTTTCATCGGGTATTGCCCGAGGTCGACCCCTTGTTTCCCGGTGAGGTGGATGCACGGCGGTTCGCCACCATGCTTGACTGGTTGAAGGCTTGGTTCGAAGTGCTTCCGCTCGACGCTGCCGTGCGTCGTTTGGCCGATGGCAGCCTGCCGTCCCGTGCGGCGGCGATCACCTTTGACGACGGCTACGCGGACAACTACACCGTGGCCATGCCGTTGCTGCAGCGTGCTGGCATGTCGGCGACTTTCTTCATCGCTACCGGCTTTCTCGATGGCGGCCGCATGTGGAATGACACCCTGATCGAGGCAGTGCGCCATTCCCCGCGGGAACGCTTGAATTTGCGTGAGTTGGCGCCTTGCTATGCCGACTTGCCCGAGCTGCCGCTGGGCAGTTGGGCCGAGCGGCGCATGGCGGTCGATGCGCTTATCAATCGCAGCAAATATTTGGCGCCGAGCGATCGCCTGGCGCTGGTCGAGGCAGTGGCGCGCGAGAGCGGAGCCGCTGGCCTGTCTGACACCCTGATGCTCAGCTCGACGCAGCTGCGCGCGTTGCACGCAGGCGGTATGGGCATAGGCGCGCACACGGTCAATCATCCCATCCTGGCGCGCCTGAGCGACGGCGAGGCCAGGCAAGAGATGGCGCAAAGCAAGGCCAGCTTGGAAAGCTTGCTTGGTGAGCGTGTTGGGCTGTTTGCCTATCCTAATGGCAAGCCGGGCACTGACTATTCGCCAGCCAGCGTCGAGCTGGCGCGTGGGTGCGGATTTGATGCCGCGGTGTCGACCACGCAGGCCATCGCCAGCCGCGGCAGTGACCCGTTTCAACTGCCTCGTTTTACACCCTGGGGCCAGACACGGTCGCGGTTTGGCCTGAAGCTGCTGCAGAACATGTGGCGCGGCTGAGCACCGCCGCGCTCTTGGGTCAAGCGCTCAGTTTGAAGTTCGGCGTCTTCGCTCGCATCCACTGTTCCAGCATCATCAGGATCCAGATCATTTCGCCGTAGTAGCCAGGCGTTTCTTGCAGCAGGCGGCCAAGCAGTGCATCGGCGAAAGCCGGGTTGACGATGCCACGCTCGACGAGTGAACGGACTGAGTCGTGCGAGAGCTGTTGCAATCCCGCGTGCTTGAGCGTCCAGACGCCAAAGGGAAGGCCAAAGCCTTGTTTTTTCTTGGTCAGGATTTCGTCCGGGAGGAAACCCCGCAAGGCCTCCTTGAAGAACCAGCGCAGCTTAAGCCCTTTGAGCTTGAAGTCATCCGGCAGGCGCAGGGAGAAGTCGAGCAAATCATCGTCAAGCAGGGGGAATCCCACCGAGACGCCAGCAAGACGGGTCACTTCGCGAACCTTGGGTAGATCGCTTTCGCCCAGCGTGTAGCGCCAGTCAAACGCCAGCGTGGTGTTGAGCTCGCTGGCACCCCTTACTGATGACCATACCTTCTGTTGATGGCGCGGAGCCGCTTGCGGATCCATGTGCGCGAGTGCAGCCGGCGTCAGCACCTGGTCTGCACCAAGGCGAAGCAGCAGGTTGTATGCCTGCAAGCGCTGCGGCATAGGGTCGGTCGCCTGTTCAACGTAGCTGTGTGCTTTTCTCAGCCCCGGCGTGTTGGCAGCAAACTTGCTGAGGAACAAGGGATCCAGCAAAGATTGACGCAGACCCGCGGGGACGTGATTCCACCAGGAAAACACGCGCTGCTTGGCATAGCGTGAATTGCCGCCGAAGAGCTCATCACCGCCATCGCCCGCGAGCATGCGGTGGTAGCCGTCTTTGCGGGCTTTCAATGCACAGTAGTAGGCCGGTAGCGCTGAGGAGTTTCCAAACGGCTGGTCGTAGTGGGCCGCCACCAAAGGAATACCGGCCACCAGATCGTCAGGGGTGACGTAGTACTCATGGTGATCCGTGCCGAACTGCTTTGCCGCGATGCGGGCGAACGCCATCTCGTCGTATCCATCGGCATCGAAGCCAATGGAGTAGGTGGTGGCGGGACGACCGGTGACGCGTCCAACCATGCCCGCCACCGTGGAGCTGTCCGTGCCGCCGCTCAAGAAGCAGGCTGTGGGGATCTCCGGATCCAGCTGGCGCGAAACCGCCGTTTCCAGATGTGTAAGAAACTCGCTTCGTGCACTGTCGAACTGCAGATTGTCGTTGGGCTGGAATTCGGCAACCCAATAGGGTTCGACGGTCAGTTGGCCCCGGTCAAACCAGACATAGTGACCCGGTGGCAGGCGGTACACCGACTGGAAGATGGTTCGTGGCGATGGAATGCAATGGAAGTACAAGTAGTCGAACACGGCCTGCAGGTCCAACACGCCAACGTCGCCCAGCGCATCTGCCCTGTCCGCGCTGCGCAGCTGCGTGCCGTCCACCCGGTAGCAAAGAGTCTCGATCGCAAAACGGTCAACTGCTAGCAGGCAGCGGCCCTGCCCGTCATGCAGTGCCAGCGCGAAGCTGCCGCCGATCGCACGCAAGCTTGAGCGGCGTTGTGCCGGCGTCAGCGCCGGGTCCAGAAGCGCCGCTGCCTGAGCCGGCAATGGAGCGTTGAGGCCATGCTGGGCAGCATTCGCGGCCCAGCGCGGCCGCCCGCGTATCGGCGTTGGATATTCGGCGTTGGCTTGCATGGATTCGACGGGCATGTTGGCAGATTGACTTGTTGATGGTGTGAGCAGCTCGCTGCGAGTTCATCTTGCCGATCACGACGGATCGTCGCCGTGGACCGCCAGTGGCAAGGCCAAATCAGCGCTTTGCCTGCAGATCAAAGCGGACCGACCGAACCTGTTGGCTGTGCTGCCAGCGCTGGAACTGCTCACTGCAGCGGCGTCGGCGTCGACCCCGACGAACTGGCGGCAGGGTCGGGCGTCGATGCCGCCGCGTCCGGTGCAGATGCCGCGGAAGCGGCCGCCTCGGGCGGGATTGGTTTGGCTTCGGGAATGTCCTTGAGGGAGCCGCCTAACTGCACATAGAGACGGCGTAGCGGCTCGGCGTTCGGGACCTGGGCGAGGCCGTCGCGAACCGTGCTCAATGCGTCCTTCTTGTTGCCCACCTTGGCCAGGGCATTGCCCCAGGCGAGGTAGGGCGGCCAATAGTCAGGCTTCACCGTCCATGCTTCGGCGTAGGACTCATAGGCTAGGCCCCAATTTTCCGTCACAACGGCAGCGTCTCCGCGCCGGGTCAGCATTTCGGGCAATAGCGGAAAGTTCCGGATGGGGCTACGGAGCAAATAGTCGAACTCATGGATTGCCTGCTTCGATATCCTGACACGCGTCTTGTCGCTTGCCGGTAGCGAGAGCGCGCGTTGCAACAGGACCATTCCATAACAGTAGTGATGGATTGCGTTGAATTGCGGGCCCATGCGCCCCACCCAATAGTTCCAGCGCGGGCCGTGCTGCTGGTAACTGTCGCCTACCTCGGAATCCAAGCAGTAGTTGGGCAGCGCGGCCAATTCAGCGCGGCTTATTTCATACAGCCCGGCATGCGCAGTGACTGGAAGGAGTGCGCCCAGCAGCGCTGCACAGAAAAGAACAGCGTTAATTTCACGATGCAGACTTGACCGGAGGAGAGGCAGTGTTTTCATGGATAACAGCGAGTTGTGAGGCGCCCGTCATGCTTGAGAGCGCAATACCATGAGCGGGCCCTTGGACAGGCCCGGCAGATCAACGCGAGGCAGGTTTGATCTTCTTCAGAAATTGTGCCGCAATTTGATACCACGGTTTGACCGTACGCCAGATGCGCTCACGTGAGCAAGCCACAAAACCGTCCAGGGATTTCGTGTTGTACGCAATGATGCCCCATCGTTCTCTGCGCTGATTCATCCATGTCTGTTTATAGGGGTCGTCACCACTCAGGAAATCAACTTCCGTAACTTTGTCAACGTCTAGCACGTGCTGCATCAGCAGGGCTGAGACGAGCGTGCCGATCGAGTAGTTCTTGAACTCTTCGCGGTATGCAACTTTGTAGATTTTTGCGCGGCCATGCGAGACGATCCAAATCTGCGCAGCAATGGGGGCGCCATTCAGTCGTGCCACGCCCAGTCTGAGCCAGCCTTTACTGGCACATAAACGTATCAGCCCCGGCACGAATTCTGGAAACGGCTCCGGCTTTTTCCAACTGGCGGCATACACCGTCTCGTAGTCGGCGATAGCCCGATCCAGCGCCTCACCCTCGGTGAGCATCTCCAGCGTCCCCCCGTCGCCGGAGAAACGCTTCTCCATGCGCCGTATCGTGCTCCTGAGGGTGCCCGAGCGAGTCATCAGGTATTCGGCCCATGGCTGCGTCGGGGCCAGGAACCAGTTGCCGAAACAGAAGAACGTAAAGGGAGGAAGGCCGGCAAGTCGCAGTGCGTCAAGCGTCAATGCGAACGCGTGGCTTTCAGGATTCAGCGGTGCAAACCGGAAGCTTGCCAAGCCCGGGAACTGCTTGACTATCGCCCGGAACACGCGCGCGAGTCGGCGAGCATCGAGTCCAGGGCCAAAGGCCGGTTCATACAAGGTGGTGTAGTAGTTTCCCAAAGCATGAGCGTGACGCGAGCGACCTTGCGTCGTGACAAGCAATGGCAGCACCAGGACCGGCCGGGTCTGATTCCTAACCACGCAAAAGCATGCGCCAGGCTCCTGGGGGAAGACCGTGTCTATCAGGTTTGCGAACCAGTCTGCGCCAAACTCCATGTCACTGGCCTCATGCGCAGACAGCATGGCCAATACATCCGCTGGCAGTTCCCTGGGATGAGGGTGGAACTCGATGACGTCGCTGGCAGGACTCGTGGGCTGGCCGAGCCTGGCGGCGCTGGTGCTTTGCATGATGGATAAACGTCGGGTTGAGTGGTCAACGCTTCCTAGGCGGCGTTCAATTGGGACGGGCCGAGCGCGAGGCGGCAAGCACATCGAACAAGTTTGCGAATCTCTCCGCGGACTTGGCGCGTTCAAAGCCCGCGATTTGATCGTAGGACAGGGCGCCACAAGCTTGGTGTTCTATGTTCTGCACATAGCTGGCAAGTTCGGCAGCAATTCGCTCGACGTCGTCCAGTGGCGCAATCTGCCCGGCGCCCAGCGAGCGAATCAGCTTGGCCGTGTCGCCTTCATCGTCTGCCATCGCCAGGATAGGGCGGCCCGCACGGAAGTACTCGTAGAGCTTGGCTGGAATCGCCGGGTTGGATGTGTAGCCCTGGAAGACTAGCACACCGTCAGCCTGCATCATTTCGGCCAATGCTTCTTCGTAGGGGATGGGAGGCTCAAAGCTGATGTGATCGCTCAGCCCAAGTTCCTTCAGCAGTGGGCCGTAGAGACTGTCGACCGAGGATGCCCGCATGATCACGCGCAGTTGCTTCGCCCCCGAAGGGCGCTGATCAATGACGCGGCGGAGTGCCCGAAAGAAGTAGCTTGGGTCACGGTCAGGCGTGGGATAGATCGTGCCGCTGTGCAGCAGCAGGATGTCATCCGCGTGACGCCTTGCGGGCGTGCGTTTGCTGGCTGAGGCAAACGCAGACTCGTCGAACCCATTGGGTATCACCGACCAGTGGGTTTGAACCGCGTCCGGAAAGCGCTGCCGGTAAATCTCAGCGGCACCGTCGGTGCAAAAACTCAGGGCTGCAGCGTGCCTTGCGGCCATGCCTTCAATGGCGAGCCTGCTGCGGCGCAACGCCGGCCACGTGGGGGCCCAACTGTTCGTACGATCATCGAACTCGACCATAGGGTCTCGGAAATCCGCTACCCAAGGGATACCGCTGAGCCGATGCAAGGCGTGCCCAATCAAGTGTGCCGAGGCAATGGGGTAGGTGCTCCAGATCACGTCGGGCTTGTATCGACGAATCATGGCCAAGCCGGTTGGAATGGCGCCCAACAGCCAGCTCTGCCATTTGTCTGGAAGAGTCACCCAACTGGGATATCGTCCAGCGACCGAGAAGAGCCGACTTGCATCCCTTGCAAAGCAACGCTGCACCACCGTTCCCTCAGGAATCTGCGCCATGCGCTCGGTGCTGACGGCCGGGTATGCCTTTTCTGACGCTGAAAGCACCAGCGGTTCCCAGCCATGGCGGGGAAGGTGGCGCGTCAATGCCAAGGTACGTTCAAGGCCACTGCTGACCTTGATCGGCGGGAAGTGAAAGGCGATCAGTAGTGCGCGTTTGCTCATGATGGGGTGTTGACGGGCGACCAGTCTGACTCTGCTGCGCGAGCAAAATCCAGCACCGCTGTCCGCGGGCGTCGTCCCTCGCTAAGGAGTCCGCAAGGCAGATTGTTGTCGTGTCCGGTGAGTTCCAGGCGGCCGAAGGCAGTCGTCCTGTGCGGCCAAACCAATCTGTGGGGCTCAGGCAGCCCGATGCCATCGAGCGGCTGAGCGCCCCGGTTTCGCCGCTGGTCGCAATCGGTCGCTACGTGGCGCTTCAACCAGGGACTCCACGCGCAAGCATTGACGGGCGTCCGGCATGAGCGGTGCAGTTCATGCAGCAAATTCCTGGATGCGCTAAGCCGTAACTCTTCATGCAAATCGGGCAGGGGGAAAAGCGGGGGAGGGCGCGGCATGATACTCGCGAACAGGCTTGAAAAGCGCGTTGCGGGCCGCTGCACGGCAGCATGGCGCACAGCGCCGATCAGACAAGGGCGCCTGCAACCAGACGCTTGCCTGGGGGGAGTTCCAGCCCCACGCAATCGGATAGGATCGCTCGCACCGTCCTGTGGCGCAATGCTCCACGGTCGCGGCACCTGTTTGGGGTGCGTTTCTTGTTGCCGATCTGTGACAACGCGGTCAGCTATCGCCTATCGCGACGCAGTTTCCGCGCCAGAACTCCGGGTTTTCTGCAGGGGCTGCGGCGCTGGCGCGTCGTCTAGTCGCTGCCTGTGCCAGCCTATTTATTCGAGATGCATTTCAAGCGATTTGACCCCGGCACGTGCAAATTGGCGGCGCCCAAAGTTTCGGCCCTCCCCACCCTCAGCAGCGGGTCCTTGCAATGGCGCCGCTTGGCGCCTGTCGCCGCTGCAGAAAAAAGAAGTGCACATGCCTACATGCGTAGCCGGTATGCGCTGACTGACGCGTATCGCTTATGCGGTGTTGGTAAAGACGGTGCATTGCTGGCGCCTGCCTACCATTGCCGGACCATGCTCGACCCCGCGCTCAGGTTGGGTGCCGAGTGTCACTTGTATCCGCTGGAAGCGGACCTGACGGTCAACGTGGCGGTCGTTGAGCGTCTTTTGGCTGCAGCGTCCGGCCGTGTGTCTGCCGTGCTGGCAACGCATTTCTTCGGTTTTACTCAGGACTTTCGCGCACTGGCGGAGTGCTGTCATCGGCACGGTGTTCACCTGGTTGAGGACTGCTCCCACTTGCTGCCGACACTTGGCGATGGTGGTGTTCTAGGTGCACTGGGGCGCTATAGCGTTTGGAGCCCGTACAAGTTCTATCCCTGCGAAGACGGTGGGTACTTGCAGGTGAATCGGGATGCAGCCGTGCCCGCAGGCGGCCTTGTACAGCAGTCGGCATGGGCGGAAGTAAAGGGCCTGGCCCGCTTGTTGAGGCGCTCGCGTAAAGCAGAAAACAAGGCGGGCTTTGCAACGCTAGAGGATCAGCTCGCCTTGCATCCAACGGGTGCGCTGGACAGCGGCATTGATCTCGACGAGTCGACTTGCTCGCCGTCAGGGGACTATCTGCCGCAGCAAGAGCGGTCGGGTATGTCCATGGTCTCGCGCTGGATTGTCCGGCACGCAGAGGTGGACCGAATCAAGCAGCGTCGTCGCCAACGGTATCTGCAGTGGTTGAGGGCAGCCTCTGCGTGGCAGCACTGTCGGCCATTGCACGCGGACTTGCCGGACGACTGTGTCCCATACATGTTTCCACTCTACATGGAGCGCCCAGAAGCGCACTTCATGCCACTCAAACGGATTGGTGTGCCAGTCTGGCGCTGGGACAGCATGGCGGTATCAGAGTGCTCGGTAGCCAGCGACTACAGATTGCACATGTTTCAGCTGCCTTGCCACCAGGAACTCGACGACGCAGAGCTAGGCTGGATGATCGAGGCCGTCTCGCGGGTCGTGGCGGGCGGCACCACGTGATGCGTGCCTAACGATAATGTTGCGTGGTCGACGGCCGGTGCTGCCGAACGCCACCTCGATGGTGGCGAACGAGCAGATGGGCCGCTAGGCGAGGTCTGTTGTCGGTTGAGTCTTGCGCGCTTGCCGAGAGGCCCAGAATGCCCGTAGCGCAAGGCTGCAACGCAGCAGTTGACCGCGCAGGGTCTGATTGAAAACCAGATAGCGGCGGCGTGAATAGGTCTTCTTGGTCCACTGCGCCTTGTTGGAGTCGGCAGTTCCCGCCAGATCGAAGGTGTGGATACCGCGGCGGGCAAATTCTGCCAACAGTCGGGCCGTCAGTGCGCTGCCGACGCCGTAGTCCTTGTAGTCCTTGTCGTAGCTGGTCTTTTCTCCGACATAGACACCATTCAGCAGGAAGCCGTATTGGAACGCCAGCGGGGCTCCATCCAGCAACAGCGCGGCGCCGAGAAACCACTGTTTCTCGGCAAACCTCGAGGTGACGACGTCGTAGAACTTCTGTTGCTTGGCGTTTGCCGTCATGGCTGTGCCGGCATCACTCTTCCATGATCGTGACTCGACGACCATCATGAGTTCCAGGAATTCCTTGACCTGATCGGGCGTCTCATACACCCGCATTTCAAACGTGCCCAGAGCCTGCAGTTCCTTGTCGCGACGTTTCAACTTGGTGCGCATATTGGACTTCAGATCCATCAGCACCTGCGAAGGATCCTGGTGGACCTCGATGTATGCCGAGTCCCAGGCGCGCACGAGCTGCGGCTTGGTGCGCTGACGTAGCAAGGCGCCTTGCTGCGCTTGATCCGAGCGGCTGCCTTCGATAACAGCGAAAGTGAAGCTGTCCCACGCGGGCAGTTCCTTGCGCGCAAATGCCAGGAGCTGGTCGAGTACTTCGGCGTCGCCGCCAACCAGGAAGCCTGTTCGCAATTCGTAAACGCTGCCGCTGATGAGCGAGAGTTGGCGATGCCGGATGCCTGCGACGGTCTGCCAAGAAATGGTGCAAGGCAGCAGTCCGCGCACACCGCTTTCGTCTTCCGCCACCAGGACGTACTGCGGCTCTTCGTTCAGAAAGCCTTCCCAGAGCGCCGCAGTCCAATCGAATGTCGCGGACACGTCGAATCCCGACACGCCGGAGCCCTCCAATTCGACCAGGCGTTCCCAATCAGCGCGGATGCCGCGGCACTCGTTCAGCGTGCGGAGAACACGTATCCTCAGACTCATGCGGGGCCCAATCTGGTGCAACTTGGTGGATTCGACAGCTTCATGGCGAGAGGCGGTGGTGAGGTGCAGCGCCATGGCATGCGCCCATCGCGTTCGGCTACTTGGCGCGCTGATGAGCGCTGACGCAAACTCGGGCTGGTGCGAGCCGTGCTCATCGAATGGTGAGTTCAGCTGCAGCCAGAAACGGAAGGCAGTTCTTGGCCAGGTACTGCCGGCCTTTGAAGCCAAGCAAGCCCGCCACGGCGACGAGCACGGCAGTCGTGCGCGAGATCACGGCGGCGGCCTGACTGCTGGTCATCACCTGCCGTAGAAACTGCTTGAAGAAGGCCCGGTGGATAGCGTCTGCCTCCTGCTTGTCGTACCAGCCGTCCTGCCACTGTCGGCGCAACGTGCCATCGACGGGAATAGGGCAGGGTTGGTGGCCCGGATAGGCCTGCCAGGGGACCTCTCCTGCCCCCATGGGGAGGCGGGACATCAGCGCGTTGTAGAGCCGGTGTTCGAGAAAGTCATCCACCGGACTGCTCAGCACGGCGGCGATGAAGCGCGCATCAAAGAACGGCAGCACCAAATCCACTCGTCGGATGTGCAGCGTTTCAAAATACTTGACCAGGTGGCGGCGCTGATCGTTCAGCATAAAGAAGAGATGGCAATTGCGGCCAGCCTCAACCTGCGCGGCACGGGACTGCAAGTCTTCCACAATGCCCTTGAGCGGGGTGTCCGCAAGGTGGCGCCAGCGCGCGCGCAGAACGCGCGGCGAAAGGACGTTTTTGTTTTCGGCCTGCATGAGGCGCGCGGCAGCCTCAAGGCCCGACGTACGCGCCTGTTGAACGGCTGCCTTGGTCAGATAGACATGACCCAAACCCACACTGCCGCCATCGCCTGACCAGATCAGCCCGGGTTGATCTGGCTGTGCCTCAGGCGCTGGATTGGCTTGTCGCCAGGCCTGCAACGCTTCGGTCTGACGCTCGCCGAAATCCGATGCCCCCTGAGCGTACTCAAAGTGCTTGCAGCCAAGGCGCTCCGCCGCCAGCCGCCCAAACACCAGGTCTTGCGAACCGGGCGGCGCGAAGTTGAGGCTGTGCACAGCCAAGCCTTGCTCACGCAAGCGAGCCGCGATCAGGCGCGAGTCCATACCGCCGGAAAGAAAGGCCATGACCTGCGATTGCCCCTGCATGCGCCTGTCCATGGCGTCATGAAAGGCCGCTTCAATGTGCTCTATCAGTTGCTCGCCCTGCAGCTTGTTCGCGGATAACTGTTCCCAGCTCCAATAGGGGACATCGCTGACGCCAGCGCGGCTGATATGCAGGCAATGCCCTGGGGCAAGTGCCGAGATTTGCTCAACCAGGGTGCGGTTGCCCAAAGGAAAGCCGAAAGCAGCGGTCTCGGCGGCGCCGCGCCAGTCGGGTGTCTGTGCTAACGCAGGCAGTGCCTGCAACGCCCAGAATGCCGACGCTATGAACAGATGCTCATCGGTCTGCGCCCAGTACAAGGGGCGTACGCCCATCTTGTCCGTGAACGCATATAGGTCGCCCGTTGGGCGACTCCAGATCAAGCCCGCGAAGGTGCCTTCGGCATCTCGCAGGGCTGCACTGCCCTCCGTGGGTACCCGTTGCATCAAGCGATCAATGGCTTCGCCGCGGCGCAGTGCGTGTGAACCTTCGCAAAGGACGGGGTCTGCGGCAACGACGGCGAACTCGGTCGCTGTTGAGCGGCTCGATGCCCCGGGCCAAATGCCGAGGTCCACATAGGCAATGGCGCAGCTGCCGTCTTGATGTACTTGCACATCGCCCGCGCGGGCCATGGCACTCTGCAGGCTTCGCACCAGCGGCTCTGCAAGTGGCGCACCGCGCAGGGATATCGCGCCAAGAAAGATCGCCATGTGTACCTTCCTTTAAATCGTCATCTCGAGTTGGCCGCTCAACGGCCAATCTTGAGCAAAGAAATGAGCTTGATCGCGCAAGGTCTGTCCAGCGTCCACAGCAGCATCAGATAGAGCGCTATGGCGCATGGCACCAGCATGCTGAGCCTGAGCCAGTCAGAGAGCTGCGGGCCGAGCCCGTGACCGAGCGCGAGTGTACTGGCTGCCATGACGCCGCTCAGAGCGACTGGCTTGGACAGCGCGAGCAATGCGTCGCGAATCGTCAGCTTCATCACGTCGCGCGCGCGGTGCAGGTTGACGACGATGAGCAAGGGAAGGCCGACGAGCCAGGCCAGGGCCAAGCCGGTGGCGCCGAAGGGGGCTCCGGCCAGGAAACACAGGGGCAAGAGCACCACGCCCGTCATGGTGTTGCGCACCTCCATGCCCGCCTGCCCCATGCCCTGCAAAACGCTGGAGAGCAGCACGCTGATCATGCGCAGCGGCAGCGCCAGGCAGACGATCTGCATCGGCAGCACCGCCTGCTCCCAATGCGGGCCGATCAGGCTGGAAATCAACCAGGGCGCCACCGCCGCCATTCCCCATAGCAGCGGTACGAGTACGTAAGCGAAGAGCCGCAAGCCTTCAAGCAACACGGGCTGCAGGCTTTGGCCTTCGCGGTGCATCTTGGCGATGGTGGGGTAGGTAACCTGATTCAGAATGCCCATCGCCTTGCTGACGGGCAACATCGCCAACGTCATCCCGACCGAGTACTCACCTAGCGCAGCTTTGGAGAGAAAACGTCCCGCGATCAGGACATCGCTTTGGCCAAAAACGGTGCTGGCCAATCTTGAGATCGCGACCTTGAAACCGAAGTCGAGCATGCCGGCGGCAGGCCGCAGGTTCAGGCTGGGGGCAAGGCGCTGTGGCGCCAGCAGATTGATCATGATCACACGAGCCAGGGCACCAACCAGCGGCCCGGTCACGATAGACCAGACGCCGGCGCCATACCAAGCCATTGCCACGGTTGCCAGGCTTGCCGAAATGCCGGTGACAAATTCGATGACGGAGACGCCGCGAAAGCGCAGGTCGCGACGCAAGATGGCCTCGGGAATGGTGCTCAAGGGTGAGAGCACCAGATGCAGGGCCGAGGCACGAATCAGGTTGATGGCCTCCGGCGCGCGGAAGAACCACGTCAGCAGCGGCGCCGCCAACACCAGCATGGCCGCGCAGGAAAACGAGAACAGCAGTGAGGCGCCAAAGATGCTGCGGATCTGTGCGTCCTCCAGCTTCTTGGCTTGGATGACGCTGGCGCCCATCCCAAATTCGGCAACGATCATGACGATCGCAATGATGCTGGAACAGATTGCTGCCAGGCCGTAGTCCTGCGGCACCAAGGTTCGCATCACGTAAATCGTGCCGAGCCATGAAATCAATTGTGCCGACAGGCGCCCCGCAGCCACCCAGCGCAGACCCGAGGCGAAACCCGAATCGCTGCTCATGCCTGCTGTTGCGGCTTGTGCATCATTGCGCCGTTCAGCCACTCCACACTCCATCGTTCCAGCATCTCTTGCGCGGACCGTTGCGAGCAGGTGTGATCGGCGCCAGCCATCTCCCGTATCAGCGGGCGGGCGTGGCGCATGGCGGTGATCCAGTCGGGATCGCTGTTGGCGCAATCCGCGAATTCCTTGGCGGTGTAGTCGTGCTCGCTGAGCAGGATCTGCACCGGGCCGTCAAAGCCCCGCAGGGCCGCCGCCATGCGCTGTTGATAGCTGCTGACTGAGCCGGCCTGACTTTGCTTGTCGCTGCGCGCTGCACGTAGGCTGGCAAACAGCCCTTTGAGGGCTTGACCGGCCACCTTGCCGCTCAGCAGCTTGAGCCAGAACTCGCGCTGCCGCAGTCGATCCAGGTAGTAGTGCTTGAGGTGCGTGCGCGCCAAGCTCGCGTCCGAACGAACCCAGGGGTTGATCAGGCAAAGGCCGGCAACGCGCGGGTCGCGCCGCTCTTGTTGGTAGAGCAGGGCGGCGGAAGCACCATCACACAGCCCCCAGAGCACGACGCGGCGCAGTCCAGGTGCAGCGCCTAGCAGCGCATCAACAGCCGCACCGATGTCGTCGCTGACATGCTCGAAGTTGCGCAATGGACCGCCACTGTCACCCATCCCGCGGTAGTCAAAGCGCAGCGCAGTGTGGCCCGCGTCGGCGATGCGGCGGCACAGTTGCACAAACTGACGGTGACTGCCGGCGCGGTATTGCGGGCCACCGACCACCACAAGCACCGCGATATCCGACGCCACGCTTGGGGTACTGAGAATGCCCGCCAAGTGTTCATCGCCGCAGCGAAAAGCCAGCACCGACTCATGATGGCCGCTCACGCCAAGGCCTCCGATTGCACGGCGGCCAGGCTGGCCTGCAGCAATGCCGGTGCGTCCTCGATCTCCGTGGTCTGCCAGAAGCCAGGGCCGTTCACCACATGGCTGCGAACACGATGGCCGGCGCCTTGCCATTGCGCCAGCGTCTTGCTTGCCACAGGCGTGAGGGTGGCGTCGGGTCGCGTCGAGAGTTCTATCCACTCGAGCCGGCCCAGGGTGCTGGGAGGATTCAGCTGCGCGGCCTCAAGGCCTTGGGCCAGCGCTGGCGCCAGGGCATAACCAGCGATCTCAAGCGCTTGTCCAGCGCTCAGTTGTTGGCGCAATGCCTCCATGCCGCCCTTGGATGCGCCGTCAAGCATCTCGCCGGCAAGCTTGAGCCGCAGGAACTGCTGCAGCAGGATCTTGCCCGATGCAGGGGCCTGCCAAAAGAGGAGATGGTGTTCGCCCTGCAGGCGCTCAGCCGCCTGGCAGGCCAGCAAACAACCCGCGCGCAAACCCCACAGCCACAGCGGGCCGCTGGCGTGCTGCTTGCTCCAGCGCTCGGCCAGCAAGACGTCATCAATCCATGCGTCCCAACTCGCGTCGCCAAAGTCGCCGCTGCTGTCGCCACAGCCGAGCAGGTCTATCTGCAGCACGTTGTAGCCTGCCCTTGCAAATGCACTGGCCTGCAGGGCGGCCATGCGGCGTGCCTTGTTCATCTCTTCGGCGAAGGGATGGACATAGATCATCCGGCCGCGCGGAGTGCCGACGGCGGGGTAGTGCACGCACAGGCGCTGCCCTTGGGACGCAGGCAGGAAAAACGTCTCGCGAGGGGCGGGGCAAGTCACGGGGCTGCTGCTTCGCAGATGCGCGCTGGCCTCAAAGCCTGGCGTCGACGAAATCGCTCAGTGAGCCCACGGTCGCGAAGATGTCGCCATCGATCTCGTCGTCACTCACGGAAAACCCCAGCTGTTCTTCGAGCGCGGTGAGCAGGGAAACCACGGCCATGGAATCCAATTCGGGGATGGCACCGAGCAAATGAGTTTCACGCGTGAAGGAGCTGGCCCGGCCATTCAGGCTGAGTACTTCGTCCAGAATTCGCAGGACGTCGTTGTTGATACTCATTGCGTCGAATCCTCAAGCCGGTTTCAGAGAAGGGCGGATTGTAGGTGAGCGAAATGCCCCTCATCCCCCCGCTTTTGCGGGGCTGGGCAGGCGCGGGCACGCGTTGTTCAAGATGAATCATGTGGTGCAGCGAATGGCGTCTGCATCACACCGATGCCTCGTCGCGGAGGGGCGCCCTGGCGCGCCGGCGGCTGTGCACGCGGCATGCGCGCCATGGTCTTGGCCCGGTGCGGTGGCGTGCGATACTTTTTGCACTGAACTGCCCGCGGCCCATGCCGCCTTGTGGCCATCACCATGCGCATACTCGAATCTACGCTGCTCCACGAATTGATCACCGTTTCGGCTCAGCGCAGCCCGCACGCCCCGGCCCTGTCTTATGGGGGCGCGCATTTGAATTATGCGGATTTGAATGGTGCGGTTGAGGCCTTTGCCGCCGGTTTGATGGCCCTGGGCCTGGCTCGCGGCGAGCGCGTGGCCATCTATCTCGAAAAGCGCTTCGAGTGCGTGATCGCGAGTTTCGGCGCTCCCGCCGCGGGCGCGGTATTCGTGCCTTTGAATCCACTGCTCAAGCCTGAGCAGGTGGCATTCATCATCCGTGATTGCGACGTGCGTGTGCTGGTGACCTCACCGGAACGCATGGGTCTGCTCGCGGAGGCGTTGGCGCAGTGCGCGAGCCTGCGCCAAGTGGTGTTGACCGAAGCGGCACCGGAATCCGAAGCGGCCAGCGTCGTGCCGAGTCTGAGCTGGCAGGAGTTGCTGGCCAGTCCCGCTCGGCCTAGCCACCGCGTCATCGATACCGATATGGCGGCGATCCTCTACACCTCGGGCAGCACGGGCAAGCCCAAGGGCGTGGTGCTGTCTCACCGCAATATGGTGGCCGGAGCCAAGAGTGTGGCCAGCTATCTTGACAACCGGCCGACCGATAGCCTGCTGGCGGCCTTGCCCTTGTCCTTCGATGCGGGATTCAGCCAGCTCACCACGGCTTTCCATGTGGGCGCGCGCGTGGTGCTGCTCAACTACCTCCTGCCTCGTGATGTCCTGAAGGCGATGGAGCGCGAGAAGATCACCGGGCTTACCGCCGTGCCGCCGCTCTACATCCAGCTGACGCAGCTGGAATGGCCGTCGGCCGTGGCAGAGCACTTGCGCTATTTCGCCAATACCGGTGGCCGCATGCCGCGTGAGACCCTGGATTTGTTGAGGCAGCGCGCGCCGCACAGCTTGCCCTTCCTGATGTATGGCTTGACCGAGGCTTTCCGCTCGACCTATTTGCCGCCCTCCGAGGTTGACCGCCGGCCCGACTCGATCGGAAAGGCGATCCCGAATGCCGAGATCCTGGTGTTGCGCGAGGACGGTTCACCTTGCGATGCAGACGAGCCGGGCGAGTTGGTACATCGCGGAGCGCTGGTGGGCCTGGGTTACTGGAACGATGCTGAGAAGACGGCGGAGCGCTACAAGCTGCTGCCGGCCGGCGTTGCCGGCCGTGCCGCGGGCCTGCAACTCCCGGAATACGCGGTGTTCTCTGGCGACACCGTGCGGCGCGATGCCGAGGGTTATCTGTACTTCATTGGCCGCCGCGACGAGATGATGAAGACCTCGGGCTACCGTGTCAGCCCGACCGAGGTGGAGGAGGTGCTTTATGCCACCCGCCTGGTGGGCGAATGCGTGGCTTTTGGCGTGGATCACCCGCAAATGGGCCAAGCCATCCAGGTCATCGCGACGCCTTTGGCAGGCACCGAGCAGATCGACATGGCGGCACTTTCGAGCGAGTGTCGCAAACGGATGCCCGCGTATATGGTGCCGGCAGGCATCGAGCAACAGGCGGGGCCCTTGCCCCGCAACCCGAACGGCAAGATCGATCGCAAGCTGCTTTCCACCGCCTGGGTGGAACGCAACACCTGAGCCCAAGCAACATGACAGATCAAAGCACGACGCTGCGCCGTCCCCCCGTACATGCCCCGATGGCGCAGTTCCCGGTACAGGGCGGCGAATTGACGGTCGGCGGCCACAGACTCTCGGTGCTGGCTGAGCGTGTCGGCCAGACGCCGTTTTATGCCTACGACCGGGGCCTGCTGCGCGCACGTGTGACGCAGTTGCGCACGGCGCTGCCAGCCAGCGTGAAGCTGCACTACGCCATGAAGGCCAATCCCATGCCCGCACTGGTGGGCCTGATGGCCGGCCTGGTGGATGGCATCGATGTGGCTTCGGCCGGCGAGCTCAAGGTGGCGCTGGATGCCGGTGCTGACCCTCGCGAAATCAGCTTCGCCGGACCGGGCAAACGCGATATCGAATTGCGCCAGGCGGTGGCCGCAGGCGTGCTGGTGAATGTGGAGTCTGCCCGAGAGTTGCCCGTGCTGGCCGCAGCGTCGCAGGCCCTGGGTCTTCCGGCGCGCGTGGCCCTGCGCGTCAACCCGGATTTTGAGCTCAAGGGTTCGGGCATGAAGATGAGCGGCGGCCCCAAGCAATTTGGCATCGATGCCGAGTCGCTGCCGCCCGTGTTGACCGAGGTCGGACGTTTGGGCTTGGCCTTCGAAGGCTTTCACCTGTTCGCCGGCTCGCAGAACTTGAAGGCCGAATCGATCTGCGACGCGCAGCAGAAATCCTATGAACTCGCGCTCCGCCTGGCCGAAAGTGCGCCAGCGCCGGTGCGCTTCCTGAATCTAGGTGGCGGCTTCGGCATCCCCTACTTCCCCGGTGAGCAGCCCCTGGAGCTTGCGCCCATTGGCGCCAATCTTCAGGGTCTGGTGGAGCGGGCGGCGCGCGAGCTGCCGCAGGCGCATCTGGTGATCGAGCTCGGCCGGTATCTGGTGGGCGAGGCTGGGGTGTATGTCGCCCGCATCATCGACCGCAAGGTTTCTCGGGGTCAGGTCTTTCTGGTCACCGATGGCGGCTTGCATCACCACCTGTCGGCCTCGGGGAATTTTGGCCAGGTGATACGCAAGAACTACCCGGCCATGATCAGCCAACGGCGTGGCGAGACTTCGCTGGAGAGTGCCTCGGTCGTGGGCCCGCTGTGCACGCCGCTGGATCTGTTGGCGGACAAGATGGAATTGACCACCGGTCAGCCCGGTGATTTGGCCGTCGTCTTCCAGTCGGGCGCCTATGGGCCGAGTGCCAGCCCGCAGGGCTTTCTAGGGCACCCCGGCGTGGTCGAGGTGCTGGTTTGATGCCTGGATACGGTGCAGGGCTCAGCGCCCGGCGCCGAGTGGCTTGAGCAGGGCGCCGTAGAGCTCCACATAGCGTTCTACGCTGCGTCGCCAGTTGCGCTCGTTCTTGACGAAGTCCAGGCCGTTTGCACGCAGCTTGGACTGCAGCTCGGGTGCGCTCAAAAGCTCGTCGACGGCAGCGACCAGGGAAGCTTCGTTGCCAGCCTGGTAGAGCACGCCAGTGACGCGGTCCTGTATCAGCTCGTGGTGCCCGCCCACGTCCGAGGCGACAAAGACCTTGCGCTGAGCCATGGCCTCGAGGGGTTTCAGCGGTGTGACGAGCTCGGTCAAGCGCAGGGACTTGCGCGGGTAGATCAGCGCATCGATCACCGAGTAATAGCGTTCCACTTCCGCATACGGCACCTTGCCGGTGAAGATGACATGCTGGCCCAACTGCAAGCGCTGCACCTGGGTACGCAAGGCCTCGTCCTGCATGCCGCCGCCCACCAGCAGCAGCTTGATCGCCGGCTTCCTGGCCACCAGGGCAGGCATGGCGTTGATCAAGTCGTCCAGGCCCTCGTAGTCGTAGAAGGAGCCAATGAATCCCAGCGTGTAGCCGGCCGTGAGTCCGAATTTCTCTGCCAGCGCCTCGTCGCGCGGAAGCTCCTTGGCAAAGCGCTCATATTCCACCGCGTTGGGAATGACCGTGACCGGTGCGGTGCAGACGCCGCGGGCGTCGATGTCCTTCTTCAGCCCTTCGCAAATCGCGGTGACGCGGCCGGCGCGCCTGAAGACGAAATTCTCGAGGCCGCGCGTGAGCTTGTAGCGAAGGCCGTGCTCGCTGCTGGTGCCTTGATCCACCGCCGCGTCTTCCCAGAAGGCACGCACCTCGTACACCAAGGGCAGACCGAAGCGCTTGGCTGCCCAGTGCGCGGCCAGGCCGTTCAGTGCCGGTGAATGGGCGTGCAGGATGTCGGGCTGCAACTGCGGAATCAGCTCGGCAAGGCGCCGGTACATCAGCCACACGGCCCAGAACTGTTTCAGGACCGGCAGGACTCCCCAGAACGAGGTTCGGTCCGCGGTGCGATAGAAGGTCAGGCCGGACACGATCTCCTGGCCGTTGTTCTCGGACTTTTGGCGCGGCCCCGTGACCGGGTAGACCGTCCAGCCGCGCGCCTGCTGCTCCTGGAGGATGGCCCAGCTCCTGGACGAATAGCCGTCTTGCAAGGGCAGCGAGTGGTCAAAGACGTGGAGAACCTTCATATTGCGCGCGGCCCGAATCAAGAAAAGCGGCCCAGGCGACGGTACAGGCCGCCGAGGGACAAGCAGTAGCGATGTTTGGCGAACAAATACGCCAGGCCCTTGGCATGCCGGATGGTGAACTTGTTGATCCCCAGGCCCTTGGGGCGGGAGATTTCCTGTGCATCGTGCACGACCGAGACCTCGGGGAAGTAATGCACCTGGAAGCCGGCGCGCCAGAGGCGGATGCAATAGTCCACGTCCTCGGGTGAATAGAAGATGCGCTCGTCCAACAGGCCGGTGGCCCGCACCGCCGCACTGCTGAGCAGCCAGCAGGCCGAGATAGCGTAGTCCACCGGGCCCGCCGCGCTGGGGGGCTCGCGTGCCTCCAGGCTACGCAGCGCAAAGAAGCGTTGTGCCTTGCGGGCAATGGTGGGAAAGGTATCCACGCTGAGCTGGAACTTGCCCGAGGGATAGATCAGCTTGGGCGCCACCATGCCGGCCCGCGGATGGGCGCGCTGGTACGCCAGCATCGCCGCCAGCGCCTGCGGATTCATATAGGCGTCCGAGTCCAGGATCAGGATGGCAGCTCCCTGAGCCTCGCGCAAGGCCAGGTTGCGCGAGCGCGTGGTGCCTGTGTTTTGAGGCAGATAGAAGACCTTCAGGCGCGCACCGAACTCGGCTTGCAGTCCGCGCAGGACGTCGACGCTGCCGTCGATGGAGCCGTTCTCTACCACCAAGATCTCGCCTGCCAGCGCGCAGGCGTCATAGCTTTGCACCAAGCTGCGCACGCAGGTCTCGATATAGCGCTTCGAGTTGAATGAGAGCACAACGGCAGAGACGTCCATCGCTTGTTCTTTCGCTATTGGGCTGGCTGTTGGTGGGCCAAGGGCTGTGAAAGCAGCTGCTTGCGCACCGTAAATTGAGCGTGCGGCACGCGCCCGGCAGCTTAGCCGAGGTGACGGGGCTGCTCGCGCGGCTCGCTACAAACTTTTGCCGGAGATGGTGGAAAACAGCCGGCATTGGGCCTCGGTGGTCTCGTCCCACGAGAAGCCCTCAGCATAGCGGCGTACAGCCGCGCGTTCCGGGTAGCTATCCAGCAGCGAGCGCAGCGCCGCCACCAAGTGGGGTACATCTCTGACCTCAGCGAGCCGCCCGGCCACGTCATTGGCGACGACCTCGGGTGTGCCGTTGACGCGCGTGGCCACCACCGGTGTGCCACAGGCCATGGCTTCCAGCAGCACATTGGCCCAGCCTTCCCGGCTTGAGGCCAGCACCAGCGCGTTGGCGGCGCTGAACCAGAGCTTGAGCCTTTCATGCGCCTGCTGGCCCGCAAACATGACGCGCTCGCCCAGGCCGAGCGACGCCGTGAGCGCTTCCAGGCGCGCTCGCTCCGGCCCGGAGCCCACGATCGCCAAGCGCGCATCAGGGAATGCCTCGAGCATGCGGATCGCCAAGTCGTGCCCCTTCAACTCCACCAAGTTGCCCACCGATACAAGCAGCAGTCCTGGATGAGTGATGCCCAAGGCTTGGCGGGCCTCCTGTCGGTCCAGCATCGTGAAGCGCTGCAGGTCGACGCCGTTACGCATGACGTGGGTGCTCTCTGGCGGTGCCCCCAGTTCGATCATTTGCTGCACCAGGTCCGCGCTCACGCCGATATTGGCTTTGCTTTGCCGGAGCGTGCGTTGGATCAGCAGTCGCGCACGATCGAAGCCCTTGTAAAGCGTGATGTCCGAGCCGCGTGCCGAACAGACGAAGGGCTTGCCTAGCTTGTGCGACAAAATAGCGGCGGCGACGCCGTCGGGGTAGAAGAAATGGGCGTCAATGAGGTCGAAATCAAAGCCCTCGCGGATCAGTTGGCGCAGCGTGGGGAGGGCTCCCGCGGCAAGCACATAAGGTGCGATGTTCTGCCCGACCTTGGGTGGCAAGAAGTAGCGTGGGTGGTGTACCCGAATGCCGTGACGCTCCTCGAAGTGTGGCGTGGCCGCCATCTTGGCGTAGCTGCCGAAGCGTGGATGCTTGAAGGGGAACCAAGGCACCGGGGCAACCACACGGGTTTCTACTTGCCCGCTCTTGAGTAGCTCGCGCAATCGGGTCTCAATGAAAATCCCGTGGCCAGGTCGAACGCTGCTCGGGTACAAGGTCGAGAACAATATGGTCTTGATCTTCGCGCTCATGCGTTCAAATGCAGGTTGGGGAAGCCATGGCTTGCATTGTGGCAGCGGCATCGGGCCGCTCGCTCGTTTAGGCACAGACGAACAGATGAAAACTTTGACTTTCAACGCTTGCAGCATCACCGCGCGTGGTATCGGGCCCGTTCGATGAACTGGCTGTCCAGTCGCTTTGAACTTGCCCGCGGGGGCAGCGCTCAGAATGTGCGCCCCATGGAGGGCTTGCGTGGCCTTGCCGTGTTTCTGGTGTTTCTGGTGCACTATGTGACGCTCGTCCAGCCGTGGGTGGCGAACAGCCCTGAACTGCTTGGGCTGGGAGGCAAGCTCCACGCAGTGGGCAACACGGGCGTTGACCTATTCTTCGTGTTGAGCGGCTACCTGATCTATGGCTCGCTGATCGCGCGGCCACAGGCCTTCGGACGTTTCATCTGGCGTCGCGTCGTGCGCATCTACCCCGCGTTCCTGGTGGTGTTTGCGGTCTATCTGGGCTTGTCGTTTGCATTTCCTGCCGAGAGCAAGATACCCGGCTCGGCGCTCGGTGCAACGGCCTACCTGCTGCAAAACCTGCTGCTGCTGCCCGGACTGTTCCCGATCGAGCCCATGATCACGGTTGCGTGGTCGCTGAGCTACGAGATGTTCTATTACCTCGTGATCCCGCTGATCATTTGGGCGCTTGGCTTGCGCGAACGCAGCCCGGCTTGGCGTGCCACATTCTTCTTGGGCCTGAGCCTGCTCACGATCGCGTATTGCGCCAGCTATGGTGGCCATGTGCGCCTCATCATGTTCGTGGCCGGCATCCTGGTGTACGAGGCACTCCCCTTTCTTCGCGCTGGTCGCCCGGGTGGCACGGCCGGCTTGCTGGCCTTGTTGTTGGGCTTGGCTGCCACATGGCTGCCCTGGGGCGGACCGGCCGCGTTCGCGTTGAAGATCAGCATCCTCTACGTGACATTCTTCGTTCTGTGCTTGGCCTGCTTTCGCGATCCAGCAATGTGGTTGTCGCGTCGTTTCTCGTGGACCCCGCTGCGATGGCTGGGCAATATGAGTTATTCCTATTACCTGCTGCACGGCTTGGCACTCAAAGCCAGCTTCCTGCTGCTGGGCAAGCTGCTGCCTCCGGGCGGGCACGAAGCTTGGTACTTCTTGACACTGCTGCCTCTGATGTTCGGCCTGAGCCTGCTACCGACGGCTGCCTTGTTTCTTCTGGTCGAGCGGCCGTTGTCGCTGGTGTCCGGCAGTGGGCGTGATGGCAGACCTGCGCCCTCCCTGAGCGCCAAAGGTTTGGTCTAAAGTGTGCGCAACTGGCACACCCATGAATTGCGCAGCGCAGGGCACGCCCCGCGGTATCGTGTGGCGCGGTTATGCCTTGGTCATGGCCAGTATCTTTCCGGCGACCGAGCTCTGTCGCCGCCCGAACTAGCAACTCCTGACATGCACCATTGGCAAAGGTTGTCTCTCGTCTGGCGCAGCGGTGGCCCCCTGGTGCTTGCCAGGCTGCTGTTCCGCCGCCTGGTTTTCAAACGATGGGTGAGTGTGGTGTTCTCTGCCGATACTGTGAGCGGCAGGGAAGGCGGCGCAATGCCTGAGGGGTATGAGTACCGCTGGTACAGCAAACGTCGCGACCTGTCGTTGGGCGAGTGCGACCGGCTGCGCGCGGCAGGCGCAAGCGGCTTTCTGTCCGACTTGGCGGCGGAAGATGGGCTGTACGTGGTTTGGCGCGATGGCGAGGCGGCAAGCTGGGGCGCCGTGCCGCTCAAAACGCGTCAGCGCGCCGTACTCGGCTTGCCGGACGATGCCAACCTGATCGGCTCATGTGAGACCCACATCACCCACCGCGGGCGCGGCCTGTATCGCGGGGCATTGGTTCGAACCGTCGAAGCACTGCGCTCTGCGGGCGAGCAGCCCATCTACATCGAGGTACTGGAGGACAACGCTGTGTCCATGGGCGCAATTGAGAAGGCCGGCTTTCGCCGCCTGGGTCGCGTGGACGCGCGCATTCTGTGCGGCTGCTTGGTGCTGCGAGACGGCTCCTGGTCCTGGCTGCAAGGGCAGGCATGAGCGCGCTGAGTCGAGTTCGCTTCAAGTACCTGCTGGGTGAGTTTCACCTCGCGAGTTGGAGGCCCCGGCTGCAGGTCGTTCACATGGGCGTCGAGGCCGAAGGCGGAGCAGATATCTTGACGCCGGCAGAGTTGAATGCGGCGGCCGAGGGTGTCTGGCTGCAGCGTGGCGCGGTCGGCAAATTCGATGTGGGCGTGAGCCGCCTGGGGCCGTGGATTTGCTATGTGCCCAAGACCGAACGCTTGCACTATGTGCGTATCGCCGGAGCATTTGAAGCCTATTTGAATCGGTGGAGTTCGAAGGCGCGCTACAACCTCAAGCGCTCGGTTCGCAAGCTGCAGGATCGCAATCCAGGCGGGGCACTGGAGATTGCCAGCACGCCTGAGGCGATGGATGCATTTCTGCGCGAGGCGGCGGCCATCTCACAGACGACTTATCAAAGCCGCCTGCTGCAATCCGGCCTGCACTACGACGAAAAGCTGGTTGAGCAAATGCGTGCGCTTGCGTCCCGCGGTGACGCCCGCGGGTATCTGCTGCGGGATCAGGGGCGGGCGATCGCCTTCGCATGGTGTTCGGGCTCCGGCACACGCCTGACCTACGATGTGATCGGCTATCTCGAAGATGCTGCAGCGCTGTCGCCCGGGTCGGTGCTGTTGTACCTGATCGTTGAAGATCTCTTTCGCCTCGGGCGCTTCCAGGTGTTTGACTTTGGCGTCGGTGATGCCCCCTACAAGCAGTTGTTCGCCACGGACGTGGATGAGTTTGCCGACGCCTATTTGTTCCGGCCGAGTTGGCGCCATCGCATGCTGGTCCGGGCGCATTGGCTGTTGGACAGGTTTTCTTCGTCGGTCGGCGCGGTGCTTGAAAGGGCTGGCTTGAAAGCGCAGGTGCGACGTCTCTTGCGTGCGCTGGGCTGAACATGCCGAGCCCCTCATCTGTTGGTTCCCCACAGGCGTGGCCCTGCGGCCACGCGAAGAGAGTCGGTACTTCTCGTTCAACGACCGCGATATCGAAAATGCTCAATCGGAACGTCATGGACATATCGCCCCGCCCCGAGCTTCGGCCGACCGTGAAGCACTCCGCGCTCAGTAGCCATGCTTGATGTCTTCTACACCATCGACGTTGAAGTGTGGTGCGATGGCTGGGAGAACATCGATCAAAAATTCCCGGACGCTTTCGCACGCTACGTGCACGGCTTGTCTGGAACATATGGCTTGCCGTATCAGCTCGATGTGCTCCGCGCGCACGGCTTGAAATCGGTCTGCTTCGTCGAGCCGCTGTTTGCGGGGCGCTTTGGCATGGGGCCCCTGGAGGAAATGGTTGGCCTGATTGAAGCTTCGGGGCATGAGGCGCAGTTGCATATGCATCCGGAGTGGGTGGACGAGGCGAGGCAGGCGCTGCTACCCAACGTCCGGGGCAAACGCCAGCACCTCAGGTACTACAGTTTGGAAGAGCAAACTAGCCTGATAGCGACCGGTATTGAATGGCTGATGCGGGCTGGAGCACCTCGTCCCACCGCTTTTCGAGCCGGAAGCTTTGCCTTCAACGCGGATACGCTGACCGCATTGCTGCGCAACGAGATTTTCATCGACAGCAGCTACAACGCCTCCATGTTCGGCCCCAGCAGCGGGGTCAGCCCTGGCCAACTGCTCGCATGGCCGGCAATGATTCAAGGCGTTCAAGAACTCCCCATGACCGTCTACAACGACGGGCGGGGTTTGAGACATACCCAGCTGACGGCGTGCTCATCTGATGAGTTGGAGTGTTTGCTATGGCAGGCGCTAGAACAACAAATGCCAGCGCTTGTCATCCTCTCGCACAATTTCGAACTGCTGAACGCGAACCTGTCGAATGTCGACAAGGTGCTGGTGAAGCGGCTGCATCGCTTGTGCGAGTTTCTCGAAAAAAACAGCGACTGTTTCAATGTGCGCGGCTTGCGAGAGCCCTTGATCTATCCGCCGGCGCCGTCCACAGCCGTGTCCTTGGCTTCGCCACTGTGGCGCACCGCTGCCCGAACGCTTGAGCAGGCTTGGCGCCGCGTCTACTGACACACTCGCGCGTGCTGCGCTGGGCTGTTTGGGCAAAAAAAAAGCCCGTGGCTGGCACGGGCTTTTTGCTATTCCTGGCGGAGAGGGCGGGATTCGAACCCGCGGTGGGGATTAGCCCACACACGCTTTCCAGGCGTGCGACTTAAACCGCTCATCCACCTCTCCGAAGCCCGCCATCATAGCGCAGATTTTTGGGCCTTCGGCAAAATTCAGGGCTTGGGCGTCACCTTGTGCATCAGGGCCATCGCCGTGCCTATCAGGCCCGAGACCTCGCTCATATTGCCCGGCACGATCATGGTGTTGTTCTTCTGGGCCAGCTGGGCATAGGCATCCACGGCCTTCTCGGCCACCTTGAGCTGTACCGCCTGCTCGCCGCCGGGCTGCTGGATGGCGGCGGCGATCTTGCGGATGGCGTCGCTGGTGGCATCGGCCACGGTGGTGATGGCGGCCGCCGCGCCCAGGGCCTTGTTGATCTCGGCTTGTTTCTCGCCCTCGGAACGGGCGATCGCAGCCTCGCGTTCGCCGGTGGCGATGTTGATCTGCTCCTGACGACGGCCCTCGGAGGCGGCGATGAGGGCACGCTTCTCGCGCTCGGCGGTGATCTGCGCCTGCATGCTGTGCAGGATGGCGGGCGGCGGGGTCAGGTCCTTGATTTCATAGCGCAAGACCTTCACACCCCAGTTGAGCGCGGCCTCGTCGAGCGCCTGCACCACCGAGCTGTTGATGGCGTCGCGCTCCTCGAAGGTGCGGTCCAGCTCCATGCGGCCGATCACCGAGCGCAGCGTGGTCTGGGCCAGTTGGGTGATGGCGACGATGTAGTTGCTGGAGCCATAGCTGGCGCGCATCGGGTCGGTGACCTGAAAATAGAGGATGCCGTCTACCGTGAGCTGGGTGTTGTCCTTGGTGATGCAGACCTGGCTTGGAACGTCGAGCGGAAACTCCTTGAGCGAATGCTTGTAGGCCAGGCGATCCACGAAGGGCACCAGAAAGTTCAGCCCCGGCGCCAGCGTGCCGTGGTACTTGCCCAGGCGCTCCACCACCCAGGCGTTCTGTTGCGGGACGACCTTGATCGACTGCATCACGAAGATGACGGCCGCGGCCAGGATGACCAGTGCGATGACTTCCATTGCTTGTTCCCCTCGTTTGGTGTTCTGGATGATCGATCAGTGACTGGATTCGGCGGCGTCCACCAGCAGGCAGGCGCCGTCGATGCCGCGTATCACATGCCGCCCGGCGCCGGGCTGGCCGTTGCCGGTATAGCGCACCTGCCACTCGGCGCCGCGGTATTTGACCTTGGCGGTGCGTTCGGCACCCCAGTGGCTCACATGCACCGACTGGCCGATATCGATGTTGATGTCCGGGTTGGCCGACACGGGCGGCTGTGCGCGGCGTTGCTTCAGCTGGCGTACATGCCAAAGGCTCACGGCCGTGCCTCCCACCAGGGCGGCGACCAGCATCTGCGCCGTGCCGCCCAGGCCCAGATGCGCCGCCAGGGCAGCGGCGGCGGCGCCCAGGGCCAGCATCAGCAGGTAGAAGGTGCCGGTGGCCAGCTCCACGGCAATCAGCCCGCCGCAGGCGATCCACCAAAAGGTGGCTTGATTCATGTCCATGTCACCCTCTCTCGTTCATGATGTGATTTGAGTGTACGGGGCGGCAGCCGTCCTGTTTGTGCGACAAAGCGCCATTGACTCTTGCGCTGTCAGCCCCTGGCCCTACACTTCGCGCCTTCCAATTTCTTGCCCTGTTCCCGGAGGCACCCCGATGCTGCGTTTCCGCTTCCCCATCGTCATCATCGACGAGGACTACCGCTCCGAGAACACCTCGGGTTTGGGCATTCGCGCCCTGGCCGATGCGATCCAGAAAGAGGGCTTCGAGGTGCTGGGCGTCACCAGCTACGGCGACCTGAGCCAGTTCGCCCAGCAGCAAAGCCGAGCCAGCGCCTTCATCCTGTCGATCGACGACGAGGAATTCACGCCCGGCCCCGAGCTGGACCCGGCGGTGCTGAACCTGCGCAAGTTCATCGAAGAGATCCGCTTCAAGAACGCCGATATCCCGATCTACGTCTATGGCGAGACGCGCACGTCCCAGCATCTGCCCAACGACGTGCTGCGCGAGCTGCATGGCTTTATCCATATGTTCGAGGACACGCCGGAGTTCGTGGCGCGTCACATCATCCGTGAGGCCAAGAGCTATCTCGACGGCCTGGCGCCGCCCTTCTTCAAGGCACTGATGGACTATGCGCAGGACGGCTCCTACTCCTGGCATTGCCCGGGTCACTCGGGTGGCGTGGCCTTCCTGAAGAGCCCGGTGGGCCAGATGTTCCACCAGTTCTTCGGCGAGAACATGCTGCGCGCCGACGTCTGCAATGCCGTGGAAGAGCTGGGCCAGCTGCTGGACCACACCGGCCCGGTGGCCGCCTCGGAGAAGAATGCCGCGCGCATCTTCAATGCCGACCATTGCTTCTTCGTCACCAACGGCACCTCCACCTCGAACAAGATGGTCTGGCACCACACGGTGGCGCCCGGTGACGTGGTGGTGGTGGACCGCAACTGCCACAAGAGCATCCTGCACAGCATCATCATGACCGGCGCCGTGCCGGTCTTCATGACGCCCACACGCAACCACTACGGCATCATCGGTCCGATCCCCGAGAGCGAGTTCTCGCCCGAGAACATCCGCAAGAAGATTGCCAAGAACCCGTTGCTCAAGGGTGTGGACGCCAAGAAGGTCAAGCCGCGCATCATGACGCTGACGCAGAGCACCTATGACGGCGTGCTCTACAACACCGAGACCATCAAGAGCAAGCTGGACGGCTGGATCGACACCCTGCATTTCGACGAAGCCTGGCTGCCGCATGCGGCCTTCCACAACTTCTACGGTTCCTATCACTCGATGGGCAAGAACCGGCCGCGCCCCAAGACGGCGATGGTCTACGCCACCCAGTCGACCCACAAGCTGCTGGCCGGCCTTTCACAGGCGTCCCAGGTGCTGGTGCAGGACTCGCAGAACGTCAAGCTGGACAAGCATCTGTTCAACGAGGCCTATCTGATGCACACCTCCACCAGCCCGCAATACTCCATCATCGCCAGCTGCGATGTGGCGGCGGCCATGATGGAGCCACCCGGCGGTACCGCCCTGGTGGAAGAGAGCATCAGCGAGGCACTGGACTTCCGCCGTGCCATGCGCAAGGTGGACGCGGAGTACGGCCAGGACTGGTGGTTCAAGGTCTGGGGCCCGGACAAGCTGGTGGAGGAGGGCTATGGCAAGCCGGCCGATTGGACGCTGAAGGCGAATGCCAAGTGGCATGGCTTCGGCAATATCGCCGCCGGCTTCAATATGCTGGACCCGATCAAGTCCACCATCATCACGCCCGGCCTGGACATGAGCGGCAAGTTCGCCAAGACCGGCATTCCGGCCAGCATCGTTACCAAATTCCTGGCCGAGCACGGCGTGGTGGTGGAGAAGACGGGCCTGTACTCCTTCTTCATCCTGTTCACCATCGGCATTACCAAGGGCCGCTGGAACACCTTGCTGACCGCGCTGCAGCAGTTCAAGGACGACTACGACAAGAACGCGCCGCTGTGGCGCATCCTGCCGGAGTTCTGTGCCGCCCAGCCGCGCTACGAGCGCATGGGCCTGCGCGACCTTTGCCAGAGCATCCACGAGGCCTATGCCAAGGGCGATATCGCGCGTCTGACCACCGAGGTCTATTTGTCCGAGCTCGAGCCGGCCATGAAGCCCAGCGACGCCTATGCCCATATCGCGCATCGCCGTACCGAACGGGTAGCGATCGACAAGCTGGAAGGGCGCGTCACCACCTCGCTGCTGACGCCTTACCCGCCGGGCATCCCGCTGCTGATCCCGGGCGAGCGCTTCAACAAGAAGATCGTGGACTACCTCAAGTTCACGCGTGAGTTCAACGCCAAGTTCCCCGGCTTCGCCACCGATGTGCATGGGCTGGTGGAGGAGAAGGGCGACGATGGCAAGTCGAGCTACTTCGTGGACTGCGTTGCCTGAGGCACGTGTCTGGCAAATAAAAAACGGGACCCGCGGGTCCCGTTTTCGTTGCGGCTAGCGCGCTGCGAGCTTGCTCAGACCGCCTCGTCCGTCAGCGCCACATGGCTGAAGCCACCATCCACGTACATGATCTCGGAGCTGACGCCCGCGGCCAGGTCCGAGAGCAGGAAGGCCGCGACGTTGCCGACATCATCGATGGTGATGTTGCGGCGGATCGGGGTGTTAGCGGCGAAGTGGGTGAGCAGCTTGCCGAAGTCCTTGATGCCCGAGGCGGCCAGGGTCTTGATCGGGCCGGCGGAGAGGCCATTCACCCGCACCTGGCGCTTACCCATCGAGTAGGCCAGGTAGCGCACGCTGGCTTCCAGCGAGGCCTTGGCCAGGCCCATGGTGTTGTAGTTGGGCACATAGCGCTCGGCGCCCAGGTAGGAGAGCGTCAGCAGCGAGGCGCCAGGGCGCAGGCGCGAGACCGCCGCCTTGGCCATGGCCGGGAAGCTGTAGGCCGAGATGTCGTGGGCGATGCGATAGTTTTCGCGCGACAAGCCTTCCAGGAAGTCGCCGGCAATCGCTTCGCGCGGCGCGAAACCGATGGAATGCACGAAGCCGTCAAACTCGGGCCAGGTTTCGCCGAGTTGGGCGAACATGGCATCGATCTGCTCGTCGCTGGAAACATCGCAATCGAAAATGAGTTTGGAATCAAATTCGGCCGCGAATTCGGTGATGCGGTCCTTGAAGCGTTCGCCGACGTAGCTGAAGGCCAGTTCGGCGCCCTCGCGGTGGCAAGCCTTGGCAATGCCGTAAGCGATGGATCGGTTGGACAGCACGCCCGTGATCAGCAGTCGCTTGCCTGCGAGAAATCCCATGTCTGCTCCTTGGTATCAATGTTCAAATCAGCGCGGGATTCTCGCATGCCATGCGTTTTGGGCAAGCCGGGTTCTTGCGGGCACGGTGCTTGCATAGTACAATCCTGGCTTCGCTGAAAAGTGAACGGTGGGCGGATTCATCCAGCCCATTTTTTTTGCTTGAGCGTTCCCGTTAACTTCTAGATACGCCCCGAGAGAGCATAGACACGCCGCGCATGACAAATTGGCAAGCTGCTGTAGAAAAAACCGTGACCGGCCTCGGTTACGACCTGGTGGACTGCGAGCGCAGTGCCGGGGGCTTGCTGCGCGTGTACATCGACAAGCTGCCCGAGCAGGCGGCCCAGGGCGAACTGATCAACGTGGATGACTGCGAGCGCGTGACGCGCCAACTGCAGTATGTGCTGGAAGTCGAGAACGCCAGCTACGAACGCCTGGAAGTGTCTTCCCCCGGCCTCGACCGCCCGCTGAAGAAACCCGCCGACTATGCGCGTTTCGCGGGCCAGGAGGTGCAGGTCACCCTGCGCGTGGCGTTCCAGGGGCGCAAGAAATACAAGGGTGAGCTCTCGGCCGAGGGCGAAGGCTGGCGCCTCGTCTTCAACGACGGCAAGGGCGACCAGGCATTGGATTTTTCCCTTGAGGAAGTGCGCGAGGCCCGCTTGGTGCCCGCGGTCAATTTCAAGGGGCGTGCAGCCAAGCCGGATGGCGCGGCTGCACCGAAGGCGGGCAAAGCTGCGAAGCCCAAGAAGCAGAGCAATGCCAAGGCCAGGCAGCAGCTGGATGACCCAGCGGCTGCGGACAAGGATGACAAGGTTGACGGAGGTCTCGATCAATGAACCGCGAACTGTTGATGTTGGTGGATGCCATCTCTCGCGAAAAGAGCGTGGAGCGCGATGTCGTGTTCGGCGCAGTGGAAGCTGCACTGGCCTCGGCCACGAAGAAGCTGTATGGCGGCGAGGTGGACATTCGCGTCTCGATTGACCGCGATTCTGGCGAGTACGAGACCTTCCGCCGCTGGCATGTGGTGCCCAACGAGGCCGGCCTGCAAAACCCCGACTCCGAGATCCTGCTGTTTGAAGCGCAGGAGCAGATCGCCGACATCGAGGTCGAAGACCATATCGAGGAATCGGTGGAGTCGGTGCCGATCGGCCGTATCGGCGCCCAGGCTGCCAAGCAAGTGATCCTGCAGAAGATCCGCGACGCCGAGCGCGAGCAGCTGCTGAACGACTTCATGTCGCGCGGCGAGAAGATCTTCATGGGCACCGTGAAGCGTCTGGACAAGGGCGACATCATTGCCGAGTCGGGCCGCGTCGAAGGTCGCCTGAAGCGCACCGAGATGATCGCCAAGGAAAACCTGCGCACCGGCGACCGCGTGCGTGCCGTGATCCTGGGCGTGGACCCGACCCAGCGCGGCCCGCAAATCATGCTCTCGCGCTCTTCGCCCGAGTTCATGAAGGAGCTGTTCGCGCAGGAAGTGCCCGAGATCGAGCAGGGCCTCCTGGAGATCAAGAGCTGCGCCCGCGACGCCGGCAGCCGCGCCAAGATTGCCGTGCTCTCGCACGACAAGCGCGTCGACCCGATCGGCACCTGTGTGGGTGTGCGCGGTTCGCGTGTGAACGGCGTCACCAACGAGCTCGCCGGCGAGCGCGTGGATATCGTGCTGTGGTCGGAAGACCCGGCCCAGTTCGTCATCGGCGCGCTGGCGCCGGCGAATGTGCAGTCCATCGTGGTGGACGAAGAACGCCATGCCATGGACGTGGTGGTGGACGAGGAAAATCTCGCCATCGCGATCGGCCGTGGTGGTCAGAACGTGCGCCTGGCCTCCGAGCTCACCGGCTGGCGCATCAACATCATGTCGGCCGAGGAATCGGCCGTCAAACAGGCTCAGGAGTCTGAGTCGGTCCGCAAGCTCTTCGTCGAGAAACTCGACGTCGATGCCGAAGTGGCCGACATCCTGATCGCCGAAGGGTTCACCAGCCTGGAAGAAGTGGCCTATGTGCCCATGCAGGAGATGCTGGAGATCGAGGCCTTCGACGAGGACACGGTCAACGAGTTGCGCACCCGCGCCAAGGATGCGCTCCTGACCATGGAAATTGCCCGTGAGGAAAGTGTCGAGGAAGTCTCCCAAGACCTGCGCGACCTGGAGGGTGTGACGCCCGAACTGGTCGCCAAGCTCGCCGACGGCAATATCCATACACGCGACGACCTGGCCGATCTGGCCGTCGACGAACTCGTTGAACTGGCCGGCATGGACGAGGCTGAGGCCCGCGCCATGATCATGAAGGCCCGCGAACATTGGTTCACCGCCTGATGGGCGCCATGAACACAACTGTACGCACAGCAGATTAGCAAGCTTAAGGATTCCACAATGGCTGTGACCACCGTCGCCCAGTTCGCTGCAGAGCTACAAAGGCCTGCAAGCACGCTGCTTGAGCAGCTGCAAGCTGCGGGCGTCAAGAAGGCGTCCACCGAGGACGCCCTCAACGAGACCGACAAGGAACGGTTGCTGGACTACCTGCGCACCGCGCACGGTACGACCGGTGCCGACCGCAAGAAGATCACGCTGACGCGCAAGTCGACCAGCGAGATCAAGCAGGCCGATGCCAGCGGCAAGGCCCGCACCATCCAGGTCGAGGTGCGCAAGAAGCGCACCTTCGTCAAGCGTGACGATGCCAGCGGCATGGACGAGGCCAGCGCGCAAGCGGCCGAGGAAGCCGAGCTGCAGCGTCGCCAGGAAGAGGCCCAGGCGCATGCCGAGGCCCTGCGCGCCCAGGAAGAAGAGCTGGCTGCCCGCGTGCGTGAACGCGAAGAGCAGGAACGCCTGGCTCGCGAGGCCGAGGAGCAGCGCCGCCAGGAGCGTCTGCAGGCCGAGGCCCGCGCCGCCGAGCAGGCCGAGAAGGATGCCGCCGACAAGGCCGCCGCCGAAGCCGCTGCCAAGGTTGCCGCCAAGCAGGATGCCCAGGCCGCTGCACGTGCCGCCGCTGCCGCCACCAACAAGGCGCTGGCCGCCGGTGGCCGCCGCGCGCCCGCGCCGGCTGCTGAGCCCGCACCCGCGCCCGCCCCCGTGGTGGCCGCTGCGCCGGCACCGGCACCGGTTGCCGAGCCTGCACCCGCCCCCGTGGCCGCAGCGCCCGTGGCGCCGGCCGCGCCGGTGGAGCCGCCCAAGCCGCAGCTGCGTGTCATCAAGGCCGTCGATGTGGGCGCCGAGGAAAAGCAGAAGCAGGTCGACCTGGAGCGCCGCCGCAAGGCCGCCGAGGCCGAGGCCGCTGCCATCCGCGCGATGATGAATGCACCGAAGAAGGTGCTGGTCGCGAAGAAGGAAGAGCCCAAGCCCGAGCCCGCCAAGGAAATCAAGGGCACCATCCACAAGAAGCCCGGCACGCCTGGCGCGCCGGCTACTGCCGCGACCGCGGGTGCCGGTGCCAAGCCCGGCGACAAGAAGTCGGTCAAGAGCGAGAAGCTCTCGTCCTCCTGGGCCGATGATGCCGCCAAGAAGCGCGGCCTCAAGACCATTGGTGCGGGTGCTCCCACGGGTGCTCGCCCGGCCGCCGGCTGGCGCGCGCCCAAGGGTGGCGCGTCGGGCCGCCGTGGCGACCGCAATGACCGCGGTGGCCAGCCGTCCAACTACGTGGCGCCGAGCGAACCGGTGGTGCAAGAGGTGCATGTGCCCGAGACCATCTCGGTGGCCGACCTCGCCCACAAGATGTCGATCAAGGCGTCCGAGCTCATCAAGCAGTTGATGAAGCTGGGTCAGATGGTCACCATCAACCAGCAGCTGGACCAGGAAACCGCCATGATCCTGGTGGAGGAAATGGGCCACAAGGCCTTTGCCGCCAAGCTGGACGATCCCGATGCCTTCCTGGAAGAAGAGGGCGCTGCCGCCGAGCAGCAGCACGAGATGCTGCCGCGCGCACCGGTGGTCACCGTCATGGGTCACGTCGACCACGGCAAGACCTCGCTGCTGGACTACATCCGCCGTGCCCGCGTTGCCGCGGGTGAGGCGGGCGGCATCACGCAGCACATCGGCGCCTATCACGTCGACACGCCGCGCGGCATGATCACCTTCCTCGACACCCCCGGCCACGCGGCCTTTACGCAGATGCGTGCCCGCGGCGCCAAGGCCACCGACCTGGTGATCCTGGTGGTGGCGGCGGACGACGGTGTGATGCCCCAGACCAAGGAAGCCATCCACCATGCCAAGGCGGCCGGCGTGCCCCTGGTCGTGGCGATGAACAAGATCGACAAGCCCGGTGCCAACCTGGAACGCCTGAAGAGCGAGCTGGTGGCCGAGGAAGTCGTGCCGGAAGAATTCGGTGGCGATTCGCCCTTCGTGCCGGTCTCGGCCAAGACGGGCGAGGGCATCGACGCGCTGCTGGAGCAGGTGCTCTTGCAGGCCGAGGTGCTGGAGCTCACCGCGCCGGTGGAATCCATGGCCAAGGGCCTGGTGATCGAGGCCAAGCTGGACAAGGGCCGCGGCCCGGTGGCCACGGTGCTGGTGCAGAGCGGCACGCTCAAGCGCGGCGACGTGGTGCTGGCCGGTTCGACGTATGGCCGCGTGCGCGCCATGCTGGACGAAGACGGCAAGACCTGTACCGAGGCCGGCCCGTCAATCCCGGTGGAAATCCAGGGTCTGACCGAAGTGCCGCAGGCCGGTGACGAATTCATGGTGCTGAGCGATGAGCGCCGCGCCCGTGAAATCGCCACCTTCCGTTCCGGCAAGTACCGTGACGTCAAGCTGGCCAAGCAGCAGGCCGCCAAGCTGGAGAACATGTTCGAGAACATGGGCTCGGGCGATGTGCAGACCCTGCCGCTGATCATCAAGGCCGACGTGCAAGGCTCGCAGGAAGCGCTGGCCTCCTCGCTGCTCAAGCTCTCGACCGACGAGGTCAAGGTGCAGATCGTGCACGCCGCGGTGGGTGGCATCAGCGAGTCGGACGTCAACCTGGCGATCGCCTCCAAGGCCGTCATCATCGGCTTCAACACCCGCGCCGACGTGCTGGCTCGCAAGCTGGCCGAGGGCAATGCGGTCGACATCCGCTACTACAACATCATCTACGACGCGGTGGATGAGGTGAAGGCAGCGATGGCCGGCATGCTGGCTCCCGAGCAGCGCGAAGAAGCGCTGGGTACGGCCGAGATCCGCGTGGTCTTCGTGGCTTCCAAGATCGGCACGGTGGCCGGTTCCATGGTCACCTCGGGCCTGGTGCGCCGTGGTGCCAAGTTCCGCCTGCTGCGCGACAACATCGTCATCTACACCGGCGAGGTCGACTCGGTCCGCCGCGAGAAGGACGACGTCAAGGAAGTCAAGGAAGGCTTCGAGTGCGGTATCAAGCTCAAGAACTACAGCGACATCGCCGAGGGCGACCAGCTGGAATTCTTCGAGATCAAGGAAGTCGCCCGAACGCTGTAAGGCGGAGTTGGCCTCATCCCCAAACCCCGCCTTCGAAACAGAAGGCGGGGTTTGTATTTGGAGTAGCAGATGCGACATAAACGAGCGATACCCAACCGGTCCTTCCGGATCTCGGACCAGATCCAGCGCGATCTGGCCGAGCTGATCCGCGAGCTCAAGGACCCGCGCGTGGGCATGGCCACGATCAACGCCGTGGAAGTCACGCCTGATTACGCCCATGCCAAGGTGTTCTTCTCGGTGCTGATCGGCGACCCGGCCGAATCCGAGCTGGCGCTCAACGAGGCGGCAGGTTTTCTGCGCAACGGCCTCTTCAAGCGCCTGCAGATCCACACCGTGCCGACCCTGCATTTCCATTACGACCGCACCATCGAACGTGCGGCCGAGCTGAGCTCGCTGATTTCCAAGGCCAACGCCACGCGCGCCCTGGACGACGAAGACCAGACCAACGACTGAAGACCAAGCCGCCGTGAACGCCCCCAAACCCCAGCGCCAGAGAATCCAGCGCCGTGCCCTGCACGGTGTGCTGCTTCTCGACAAGCCGCTGGGCCTGTCCAGCAACGATGCGCTGCAGAAAGCCAAATGGCTGCTGCGGGCGGAAAAGGCCGGCCATACCGGCACGCTGGACCCGCTGGCCACGGGGCTGCTGCCGCTGTGCTTTGGGGCCGCCACCAAATTCAGCCAGGTCAGCCTGGATGCCGACAAGGCCTACGAGGCCACGCTCAGGCTGGGCCAGACCACCACCACCGGCGACGGCGAGGGCGAGGTGCTGGAGACGCACGAGGTGGCAGCCACCCGCGCTCAGATCGAGGCGGCCTGTGCCCAGTTCACCGGCCTGATCTCGCAAGTGCCGCCGATGTACTCGGCGCTCAAGCACGAAGGCAAGGCGCTGTACGACTATGCCCGTCAGGGCATCGAGATCGAGCGCCCGGCGCGCCAGGTCACCATACACAGCATTGACATCCTCGACTGGCAAGCTGAGCAGCTGACGATCGCGGTGCGCTGCTCCAAGGGCACCTACATCCGCACCCTGGGCGAGGACATCGGCCGCGTGTTGGGCTGTGGTGCGCACCTCAGCGCGCTGCGCCGCACCGCCAGCGGCCCGGTGACGCTGGACGGCGCCATCAGCCTGGATGCGCTCGCCGCGATGACCGAGGCCGAGCGCGAAGACCTGCTGCGCCCGCCGGACGCCTTGCTGGCGGACTGGCCCGAGCAGCGTCTGGATGCTGCCGAGGCGGCCCGCTTTCTATCCGGTCTGCGGCGTCGCGTTGCCGTTGCAGATGTGAGTCAGGTGAAGGTCTACGGGCCCGAACCGCAGGCCTTTCTGGGCAGCGCACATATCAAGGGCGGCGAGTTGATCGCCGACCGCCTGCTCAGCCCGCAGGAAGTCCAGGCCCTGCTTGGCACCGCGGCCTGATGTACCAGTTCTGAAGTGAGTTTTTATGAGCATCCAAATCCGTAACATCGCCATCATCGCCCACGTGGACCATGGCAAGACCACCCTGGTGGATCAGCTGCTGCGCCAGTCGGGCACCTTCCGTGAGAACGAGAAGGTCGCCGAGCGCGTGATGGACAACAACGACATCGAAAAGGAACGTGGCATCACGATCCTGTCGAAGAATTGCGCGGTGTCCTGGAAGGGCACCCACGTCAACATCGTCGACACCCCCGGCCACGCCGACTTCGGCGGTGAAGTGGAGCGCGTGCTCTCGATGGTGGACTCGGTGCTGCTGCTGGTGGATGCCGTCGAAGGCCCGATGCCGCAGACCCGCTTCGTCACCAAGAAGGCGCTGGCCCTGGGCCTGAAGCCCATCGTGGTGGTGAACAAGGTGGACCGCCCCGGCGCGCGCCCCGACTACGTCATCAACGCCACCTTCGACCTGTTCGACAAGCTCGGCGCCACCGAAGAGCAGCTCGACTTCCCGGTCGTCTACGCCTCCGGCCTGAACGGCTGGGCCACACTGACAGAGGGCGAGACCGGCACCGACATGGCGCCGCTGTTCGACACCGTGCTGCGCCATGTGCCGCCGCACGAGGGTGATATCGGCGGCCCGCTGCAGCTGCAGATCTGCTCGCTGGACTACTCCACCTTCGTGGGCCGCATCGGCATCGGCCGCATCACCAGCGGCAGCCTCAAGCCCATGCAGGACGTGCTGATGTACGCCGGCCCCGACAGCACCCCCAAGAAGTGCCGCGTCAACCAGGTGCTGAAGTTCGAAGGCCTGGAGCGCCGTCAGGCCGAGCTGGCCCTGGCCGGTGACATCGTGCTGGTGAACGGCATCGAGGAGATCGGCATCGGCGTGACGCTGACCGCCATCGACAACCCCGTGCCCCTGCCCATGCTCAAGGTCGACGAGCCGACCCTGACCATGAACTTCTGCGTCAACAACAGCCCGCTGGCCGGCCGCGAAGGCAAGTTCGTCACCAGCCGCCAGATCTGGGACCGCCTGCAGAAGGAATTGCAGGCCAATGTGGCGCTGCGCGTCAAGGAAACCGACGAAGACGGCATCTTCGAGGTCTCGGGCCGCGGCGAACTGCACCTCACCATCCTGTTGGAAAACATGCGCCGCGAGGGCTACGAGCTGGCCGTCTCGAAGCCGCGCGTGGTGTTCCACGATGTCGGTGGCGAGCGTCACGAGCCGATCGAAATGGTCACCGCCGACGTCGAGGAAGCCCACCAGGGTGGCGTGATGCAGGCCCTGGGTCTGCGCAAGGGCGAGCTGGTGAACATGGAGCCGGACGGCCGTGGCCGCGTGCGCCTCGAGTACCGCATCCCGGCGCGTGGCCTGATCGGCTTCCAGAACGAATTCCTGAACCTGACGCGCGGCACCGGCCTGATCTCCAACATCTTCGACGGCTACGAAGCCCACAAGGGTGAGATCGAAAGCCGCAAGAACGGCGTGCTGATCAGCCAGGACAACGGCGAAATCGTCACCTATGCGCTCGGCAAGCTGGACGACCGCGGCCGCATGTTCGTGAAGGCCGGCGACCCGGTCTACGAAGGCATGATCGTGGGCATGCACAACCGCGACAACGACCTGATCGTCAACGCGGTGCGCGCCAAGCAGCTCACCAACTTCCGCGTCTCGGGCAAGGAAGATGCGATCAAGATCACCCCGCCGATCGAGCTCTCGCTCGAGTACGCGGTGGAGTTCATCGAGGACGACGAGCTGGTCGAGATCACGCCCAAGAGCATCCGCCTGCGCAAGCGCCACCTGATCGAGCACGAGCGCAAGAAGTTCGCGCGCGAAAACTCCGGGGCCTGATGAGCCACCGGCGCGCCGTTCTCCTGATGCTGCTGATCACCCTGCTGTGGAGCACGGCAGGGGTGGTCTCTCGCCATCTGGAAGCGGCGCGCAGCTTCGAGGTCACCTTCTGGCGCAGCGGCTTCAACGCGCTGGCGCTGCTGCTGGCCCTGGGGCTGATGCGCGGCCGCGCGCTCTGGGGACAGGTCTTGCGCGCGCCGCGCAAGGTCTGGGCCTCGGCGTTGTGCTGGGCGGTGATGTACACCGCCTTCATGCTGGCGCTCACCATGACCAGCGTGGCCAATGTGCTGGTCACCATGGCGCTGGGCCCGCTGCTGACGGCGCTGTTCGCGCGCCTGTTCCTGCACCACCGCCTGCCGGCGCGCACCTGGGCCGCCATCCTGCTGGGCAGCGCCGGCATCGCCTGGATGTTCGGCCACGGGCTGCAGGGCGGCCTCGCCAGCCTGGCCGGCATGGGCGTGGCCCTTGGCGTGCCGCTGGCCGCGGCGACCAACTGGACCCTGTTGCAGCACGACAGCAAGCAAAAAGACGGTGAGGAGCGCAGCGACATGCTGCTGGCGGTGCTGCTGGGCGCGCTGATTTCGGCCGCCTGCACCTTGCCGCTGGCCTGGCCCCTGCTGGCCTCCCCGCATGACCTGACCCTGCTGGCCGGCCTCGGCGTGTTCCAGCTGGCCCTGCCTTGCCTGCTGGTGGTGCGCCTCGCGCGCGTGCTCTCGGGGCCGGAGCTGGCCCTGTTGGGCCTGCTGGAAGTGATCTTCGGCGTGCTGTGGGCCTGGCTGGGTGCTGGGGAAGCCCCGTCTTCCGCCGCCCTGGTGGGCGGTGCTATGGTGCTGGCAGCCCTGGCAGGCAATGAACTGCTGGGCTGGCGTGAGCGCCCGTTGGCCACGCCACTGACCCATTAACAATCATTAGCAAACAAGCTTTCCGTTGTTGGAGTTGTCCCGCATGCCCGCCGCTGCTCTTCCCCCGCTGCAATCCGATGGCCAGATCCTGGCCGAAGTGAACGGTTGCCTGGGTCTCATCACGCTGAACCGCGCGCCGGCGCTGAACGCGCTGTCGCTGGCGATGATCCGCGACATCACCGCCTTGCTGAAGGCCTGGGCGGAGACGCCGGCGATCCAGGCGGTGGTGGTGCTGGGGGCGGGGCGCGAGGGCAAGCCCGCAGCCTTCTGCGCCGGCGGCGACATCCGCTTCTTCCACCAGGCCGCGCTCGCGGGTGACAGCGCGCTGGAAGACTTCTTCACCGAGGAATACGCGCTCAACCACCTGATCCACCATTACCCCAAGCCCTATATCGCCCTGATGGACGGGGTGGTGATGGGCGGCGGCATGGGCATCAGCCAGGGCGCCAAGCTGCGCGTGCTGACCGAGCATTCCAAGCTGGCCATGCCCGAGACCAATATCGGCCTGTTCCCCGATGTCGGCGGCGGCTGGTTCCTCTCGCAATGCCCCGGCCATGTGGGCGAATGGCTGGCCCTGACCGGCCAGCCGATCGCCGCCGGCGATGCCATCGAGCTGGGCCTGGGCGACGTGTTCGTGCAGAGCAGCGACCTGCCCGCCATCATCCAGGCCTACCGCCAGGGCGAGCAGCACAGCGCCGAGCATGTGGTGGCCACGGTGATGGAGCGTGCCGACCTCGCGCCCGCGCCCGACCATCTGGAACTGCGCCCGCGCATCGACGAGCATTTCTCCAAGCCCACGGTGGCCGCGATCATGGCCTCGCTGGCCGCCGCCGACGATGCCTGGGCCCAGCACACCCATGCCACCCTGCTGAAGCGCTCGCCGCTGATGCTGGCGGTGACGCTGGAGCAGCTGCGCCGCGCGCGCCGCATGGCCAGCCTGGCTGAGGACCTGCGCATGGAGCGCGATCTGGTGCACCGCTGTTTCCATCTGCGTCCCGGCGCCGCCAGCGAGACGGTGGAGGGCGTGCGCGCCCTGGCAGTCGACAAGGACCACGCGCCGCGCTGGAACCCGGCCAGCATCGCCGAAGTCACGCCGGCCATGGTGCAGGCCTATTTCGAAAGCCCCTGGGCGGCCGATCAGCATCCCTTGCGCCAGCTGGCATGACCTGACCCCCGCGGCGGACCATAATCGCATCACCCTCCCACAAGGAGCATTGATGCCCTCCGATATCGAGATCGCCCAAGCGGCGACGCTGCGCAAGATCCTGCCCCTGGCCCACGAGCGCCTGGGCCTGCCCGAGGACAGCCTGGTCCCCTATGGCCATTACAAGGCCAAGCTGAGCCTGGCGCATATCGCCGGCCTGCAGGACCGGCCCGACGGCCATCTGGTGCTGGTCACCGCCATCACCCCCACGCCGCCCGGCGAGGGCAAGACCACCACCACGGTGGGCCTGGGCGATGCGCTCGGCCAGATCGGCAAGCACGCCATGGTGTGCCTGCGCGAGCCCTCGCTGGGCCCCTGCTTCGGCATGAAGGGCGGCGCCGCGGGCGGCGGCCACGCCCAGGTGGTGCCGATGGAGGACATCAACCTCCACTTCACCGGCGACTTCCACGCCATCGGCCTGGCGCACAACCTGCTCTCGGCGCTGATCGACAACCATGTCCACCACGGCAATGCGCTCGGGCTGGACGTGCGCCGCATCACATGGCGGCGCGTGGTCGACATGAACGACCGCGCGCTGCGCCAGATCACCGTGGCGCTGGGCGGGCCGGGCAATGGCTACCCGCGCGAGGACGGCTACGACATCGTGGTGGCCTCGGAGGTGATGGCGATCCTGTGCCTCGCCACGTCGCTGGCCGATCTGAAGCGCCGCCTGGGCAATATCGTGGTGGGCTATACCGCCGCCAAGCAGCCGGTGCGCGCGCGCGATCTGAAGGCCGATGGCGCGATGGCGGCCCTGCTCAAGGATGCGCTGGCGCCGAATCTCGTGCAGACCATGGAGGGCACGCCGGCCTTCGTGCATGGCGGCCCCTTCGCCAATATCGCGCATGGCTGCAACTCGCTGATCGCCACCCGCACCGCGCTCAAGCTGGCCGACTATGTGGTCACCGAGGCGGGCTTCGGCGCCGACCTGGGGGCCGAGAAGTTCATCGACATCAAGTGCCGCAAGGGCGGGCTCAAGCCCGCCTGCGCGGTGCTGGTGGCTACCGTGCGCGCCATCAAGCACCATGGCGGCAGCGGCCTCGAGGGCGTGGCCGCGCTGGAGGCCGGCATGGCCAATCTGCGCCGCCATGTGGAGAACGTGCAGCAGCATCTGGGCTTGCCCACCGTGGTGGCGATCAACCAGTTCACGCAAGACACGCCGCAGGAGCTGGCGGCGATCGCCCAGGCCTGCGCGGACCTGGGCGTGCGCTGCGTGCTCGCCAACCACTGGGCCCATGGCGGTGCCGGCGCCACCGAGCTGGCCCATGCGGTGGTGCAGCTGTGCGAGGCCGCGCCGCCGCGCCGCGCCGAGGTCTATGCCGACGAGCTCACGCTGGACCAGAAGATCGAGGCGGTGGCCCGCAAGATCTACCGCGCCGACGGTGTGCGCTTCGAGCCCAAGGCGCGCCAGCAGCTGGCCGAGCTGCAGGCTCAGGGCTGGGGCGGGCTGCCGGTGTGCATTGCCAAGACCCAGTATTCCTTCAGCACCGACCCCGGCCGCCTCGGCGCGCCCGAGGGCCATGTCTTGCCGGTGCGCGAGCTGCGCCTGAACGCCGGCGCCGAGTTCGTCACCGCCATCTGCGGCGACATCATGACCATGCCGGGCCTGCCCAAGGCACCGGCCGCCGAACGCATCAGCGTCGACGATGCGGGACGCATCAGCGGCCTGTTCTGATGGGGTAAAGTTCGCGCCCTTTTTGTCTTCAAGTGCGTGAATGATTGCGAGTGCCAAACAGCGTTCAGCCGCCGCCGCCCGGGCGGCGGAATTTTTTGTGATGAGCCAGTTGCTGCGCCAGGGCCATGAGGTCGTGCCCACGCTGGGCGGCATGGGCGAGGTGGAGCTGCTGGTGAAGAGCCGCAGCGGCCGGCGCTACGAGGTGATGGTGCGCGGCGTGGCCGACAACGGCCGCTGGGTGGTGAACAGCCAGAACGAGGCCGAACTGGCCGAGCGCGTCTATGTGCTGCTCAACTACAAGCGCTTCGAGGAGGCGCGCAGCTACCCGCTCGTGTACCTGCTCTCGGGCGCCAGCGCCGAGGCCCTGAAGGTCGAGCGCGGCCGCGCCCGCGTGATCGCCTTCGCCGGCAAGCAGGCGCAGAGCGGCGAGCTCGAGCGCTGGATGGAAGCTTGGCATCTGATCCAGTGAAGCCGTGCTAGGCTGAGCCCGCAGCCACCCCATTCCAAAGGTAGGAACGAGAGTCATGCCGAGTCAGCGCGTCGCGGCCCTGGGCCGACCCATGCAGGGGTTTCTGTACAGCGAGGTGCTGACCGTGCTGGCCCTGATGGTGGGCGGCGTGGCCACACCCTGGTGGGTGGCACAGCAAGGCGGGGCGCAGGCGCTGGCGCTGAACGGCACGCTGACCTCGGTGGCGGCCTTTCTCTTCATGCCCTTGCTGGCGCCGCTGGGCGACGCCTGGCCCAAGCAACGCCTGATGATGGCCGGCCTGCTGCTGAGCGCCCTGGGCGCGGCGGGCATGGCCGGCATGATTAGCGCGCAGGCCTACAGCCTGGGCTGGGTGCTGGCGATCGGCGCCCTCGGCGCGCTGGCCTGGGGCCTGATGGCGCCGGCCTCGCTGTCGATCGCGGCCGAGCTGGTGCCCTCGGCCCAGCTGCCCGAAGCGCTGCGCCTGCAGCGCAGCGCCCAATCGCTCGGGCGCGTGCTGGGGCCGGCCGTGGGAGGCTTGCTGGTGAGTGCGTCCACCGGCGTGGCCGTGTGGGCGCAATGCGGGCTGCTGCTCGCCGCCGCGCTGGCGGTGCGCGCGATCCCGCGTCATGCCGCGGCGGCGGCCGCTCCGCGCGGTGCCTGGCGCGATGAATTGCGTCAGGGCCTGAAGGCCAGCTGGTCGGTCAAGATCGAGCGCGGCTGGACCCTGGTGAGCTTTGTTGGCACCACCTGCCTGCTGCCGGGCTTCGGCCTGCTGGTGCCGCTGAAGCTGCAATCGCTGGGGCTCTCGGGCGGCTGGCTGGGCGCGGCCGAGGCGGGCCTGTCGCTGGGCATGCTGGGTGGCGCGCTGGGCGGCTCCAACTGGGTGGCTGCGAGGCTGGGTCGCTTCCACACCCGCGTCGGCGGCACCCTGCTGCAGGGGCTGGGCCTGTGCCTGGCGGGCGCCACCTCCCAGGGCCTGCTGCTGGTGCTGGCCCTGTTCGGCGTCGGCTTTGCCAATTCCTGTGGCGTGCTCGCCGGCCAGACGCATCGCATGCTGGCCATCCCCGCGCATTTCCGCGCCCGCCTCAATGCCGTCAGCATGATGCAGCTGCAGGTGTCGGCCGCGCTGGGGCCGGCGCTGGTCGGTTGGGCCCTGCTGCATGCCGAGGTGAGCACCGTCTATGTGGCGATGGGCGCGATCGGGGCCTTGTCGGCGCTGGGCTTTCTGCTCGTGCCGGGCCTGCGCGAGATGCTGAGCCTTGAACATGAGCAGGTGCGCGACTGGTACGCACATCAGCACCCCGAACTCTTCCATGCACAATCCTCGCCAACTTCCTGAGCAAACATGACAACACGAGTTCTCTATACCGCTGTGCTGTTGCTGGGCCTGAGCGCCTGCGCCTCAGGGCCACAGGGCCAGGGCGGCAAGCCGCCCACCGAGGAGCGCATTGCCGATGCCGCCACCGCGCCGCTGGCCGACCTGAATCTGGTCAAGGCCAAGATTCCCGAGCTGCTGCTGCGCGCCCAGGAGCAGCCCTACCAGGCCCCGGCCGAGCGCAGCTGCGCCGCGTTGCAGGCCGAGGTGAGGGCGCTGGACGAGGTGCTGGGCCCCGACGTGGATGCGCCGCGCCACAAGCAGGGCAGCGCCAGCGAGCGGGGCGGCGAAGCCCTGGGCGACGCCGCCATCGGCGGCCTGCGCGGCGCCACCGAGGGGCTGCTGCCCTTCCGCGGCTGGGTGCGCAAGCTCACCGGGGCGGAGCGCTATTCGCGCCAGGTGGCGGCGGCGGTGGCCGCCGGCATGGCGCGGCGCTCCTATCTCAAGGGCATGGGTCAGCCGCAGGCTTGTGAGTTTGTGCCGGCCCCGCCGCCAGCGCCGCAAACACCCTAAGGGATAATGCCGGGGTGCAAGACCCCACCCCGAACTCATCGCCCAGCCCCTGGCGCCTCTCGGTTGCGCCCATGCTGGACTGGACCGACCGCCACTGCCGCTTTTTCCACCGCCTGCTCACCAAGCAGACCCGGCTCTACACCGAGATGGTCACCACCGGTGCGCTGCTGCATGGCGACCAGCCACGGCATCTGGACTTCAACCCGGAGGAACATCCGGTGGCCCTGCAGCTGGGCGGCTCCGAGCCCGCGGACCTGGCCGCCTGCGCCAGGCTGGCCGAGCGCTGGGGCTACGACGAGGTGAACCTGAACTGCGGCTGCCCCAGCGAGCGGGTGCAGCGCGGTGCCTTCGGCGCCTGCCTGATGGCCGAGCCCGGCCTGGTGGCCGATGGCGTGAAGGCGATGCGCGATGCCGTCTCGCACATTCCCGTCACCGTGAAGCACCGCATCGGCATCGACCGCATCGAGAGCTACGACTTCGTGCGCGACTTCGTCGGCCGCATCGCCGAGGCCGGCTGCGAGGTCTTCATCGTGCATGCGCGCAATGCCTGGCTGCAAGGCCTCTCGCCCAAGGAGAACCGCGAGGTGCCGCCGCTGCGCTACGAGCTGGTGCACCGGCTCAAGCGCGAGTTCCCGGCGCTCACCATCGTGCTCAACGGCGGCATCAAGACCGACGCCGAGATCGCCGAGCAGCTGCAATATGTCGATGGCGTGATGGTGGGCCGCCAGGCCTATCACGAGCCCTGGCAGATGGCGGCCTGGGACGAACGCTTCTTCGGCCGCAGCGGCCCGGCCGAGCTTGGCCCGGGCGGGCGCGAGCAGGTGGAAGAGGCCTGGATCGCCTATCTGCAACAGCAGGTGGCGCAGGGCCGGCCCTGGTCGCAGGCGATGCGCCACGCGCTGGGCCTGTGGAACGGCGCCGCCGGCGCAAGGCGCTGGCGCCAGGTCTGGTCCGACCATCATCTGAAGGGCCTGCCGCCGGCGGTGGTGCAGGGCCAGGCGAGCGCGGCACGCCTGGGTGTGGCGGCGCATGTAGCGCAGGGCGCGCGCGCGGCCTGACGGCTGGCACGGGCGCCCGGGCCCACAAGCCTGGCATGCTGGCAGCATCAAGGAGACCCCATGTTGCGCCACCTGCTTGTGTTGAGCCTCATGCTGTGCACCGCGGCCCACGCTGCCGCCCCACAAACGCTGGATGATGGCGTCTTCTGGCTGCCCGGCAGTCATGCCCCGGGCGCCCAGCCCGACGGCAACAGCGTGCTGCTGCGCGGTGCGCAGGGCTGGGTGTTGCTGGACAGCGGCCGCCACGCCGCGCAGACCCAGGCGCTGCTGGATTTCATGCGCGCCGAGGGGCAGGGCGGCGCCGCGCTGGCCCTCGTCAACAGCCATTGGCATCTCGACCATCTGGGCGGCAATGCGCTCATCCGGCAGCAATGGCCGGGGCTGCGCGTCTACGCCAGCGCGGCCGTCGACGGCGCCCTGCAGGGCTGGCTCGCCGCTTACCGCCGGCAGCTCGAGGGCTTGATCGAGAAGCCGCAAGACCTTGATGAAAGCAGCCTGAGTTCGGCGCGCATCGACCTGGCCCTGCTGCAGCAGGCCGAGCGCCTGCGCCCCGACGAGCGGCTCAGCGCGCCCCAGCAAGACCTGACCCTGGCCGGGCGCAAGCTGCGCCTGGGCGTGATCAAGGGGGCGGTGAGCGGTGGCGATGTCTGGCTGCTGGACCTGGCCAGCCAGACCCTGGTGGCGGGCGATCTGGTGACCCTGCCCGTGCCGTTTCTCGATACCGCCTGCGCGGGCGGCTGGCAGGCCGCGCTGGCGACGCTGGCGGCCCAGCCCTTCACCCGCCTGGTGCCCGGTCATGGGCCGGTGCTGAGCCGGCAGGAGTTCGAGCACTATCGCGAATCCTATGGGAGGCTGCTGCAATGCGCCGCCTCCGCGCAGGGGCCGGGGGCATGCGCCGATCAATGGCTGCAGGATGCCGCGGCCTGGATCGCGCCCGCCGAACAGCCGCGCGCCCGCGCCATGCTGGGCTACTATTTCCAGCAGCATCTGCGCGCCGCCACGCGCGACCGCTTCTGCAGCGCCCCGCCATGAACGACCGGATTCTCTTGTTCTTCCACTGCTACGACACCGCCCTCGGCTGCTGCGGCATCGCCTGGGGCGAGCGCGGCATCGTTGGCGCGCAGCTGCCGGAGGAAAGCGCGGCGGCCACGCGCGACCGCATGCGCGTGCGCTTCCCGACGGCGCGCGAATCTGCCGCGCCGCCGGCCGAGGTATGGGCCGCCGTCGAGGGCGTGCAAGCCCTGCTGCGCGGCGAGCCGCGCGACCTGCTGGAGTTCCGCCTCGACGAGACCGGCATCCCCGCGTTCAACCAGCGCGTGCATGCGCTGACGCGCCGCATCCCGGTGGGCCAGACGCGCACCTATGGCGAGCTGGCCCAGGCCCTGGGCCTGCCCGGCGCGGCGCGCGCGGTGGGCCAGGCCGAGGGCCACAACCCCTTCGCCCCCATCGTGCCCTGCCACCGCGTGATGGGTGCGGGTGGCGTGGGCACAGGCTTCTCGGCCCATGGCGGGGTGGCCACCAAGCTGCGGCTGCTGGCCATCGAGGCGCGCGCCACCGGGCAAATGGCCGGCGAGCAGTCGGGCTTGTTCGGCTGACTCATACAATTGGCCCCCCTCCCAGCCTTCCCGATCACCGGGACCCGCCCATGTCCTTCGCCTCCCTGGGCCTGATGCCCGCCCTCGTGCACGCGGTGCGCGAGCAGGGCTACCACGCACCCACGGCGATACAGACGGCCGCCATTCCCGCCATCCTCGGCGGCGGTGATGTGCTGGGCCTGGCCCAGACCGGCTCGGGCAAGACCGCCGCCTACGCGCTGCCGCTGTTGCAGCGCGTCTGGGAGCAGGGCGCCGATGCGGCGCGCCAGCCGCGCGCGCTGGTGCTGGTGCCCACGCGCGAGCTGGTGAGCCAGGTGGGCGAGGCGCTGCGCGAGTTCGCGCAGGCGCTGCCGGCCAGGCTGCGCATCGCGCTGGCCTTCGGCGGCGTCTCGATCAACCCGCAGTTGATGAGCTTGCGCGGCGGTTGCGATGTGATGGTGGCCACGCCCGGTCGCCTGCTGGACCTGATCGAACACAATGCCCTGCGCCTAGGCGCCGTGCACACCCTGGTGCTGGACGAGGCGGACCGCCTGCTCGACCTGGGCTTTGCCGATGAGCTGAACCGGCTGCTGGCGCTGCTGCCGCAGCGGCGCCAGAACCTGTTCTTCTCGGCCACCTTCGCGCCCGCCGTCGAGGCGCTGGCGAACGGCTTGCTGCGGGCGCCGGCGCGCATCGCCATCGCGCCCGAGCCGCTGCGCACCGAAGCGATCCAGCAGCGCGCCATCGTCGTCGACGCCGCCAAGCGCACGCCGCTGCTGCGCCACCTGCTGCAGCAGGAGGCCTGGCCGCGCGCGCTGGTGTTCGTGGCCACCAAATACGCTACCGAGCATGTCTCCGACAAGCTCTGGGCCCATGGCGTCAAGGCCGCCGCCCTGCATGGCGAGCTGAGCCAGGGGGCGCGCACGCGCGTGCTGCAGGCGCTCAAGGACGGCGAGCTGCAGGTGCTGGTGGCCACCGATGTAGCGGCCCGCGGCCTGGACATCCCGGAGCTGCCGGTGGTGCTCAACTACGACCTGCCGCGTTCGGCGGCCGACTACCTGCACCGCATCGGCCGCACCGGCCGCGCCGGCGCCAGCGGTCAGGCGCTGAGCTTCATCAGCGGCGAGACCGTGACGAACTCCGAAGCGCATTTCCGCCTGATCGAGAAGCGCCAGGGCCAGCGCGTGGCGCGCGAGCAGATCGCCGGCTTCGAGCCGGCCGCCGCGCTCAGCGCCGAGCCCGGCCCCGGCGGCATCAAGGGCCGGCGCAAGAGCAAGAAGGACAAGCTGCGTGAAGCAGCAGCAGCAGCAGCGGCGGCGGCCGCGGCCGATGGGCTTCAGCCCTTGTTGGCGTCGAAGTAATAGGCCAGGCGCTTGCGCGGCGAGAGGTAGTCGAACACCGCCTCGGGCAGTTGCTGGGGCTTGAGGGTGCGCACGATGCTCACATCGGCCTCCTGCTCCAGGTCCACCAGGATGGCCTGGTCCCGCGGCACGCCGGCGTCGTAGACCAGCACCATGGGCTTGAGCGGCCGGGCGCTGTTGACCGAGACCACCATGGCCATGCTGTCGTTGGACAGCACCACCACCGTGCCGGGTGGGTAGATGCCCATGCAGCGGATGAAGGTGCTCAGCGGCAGGGCCTCGAACTGGCCGCGTTGCTGGCCATACATCACCGAGAGCGCCTCGTGCGGCGTCATCGCGCGCGCCGGATTGGCCGGGTTGCAGAGATTGTCGAAGCTGTTGGCCACCGCCACGATGCGCGCCAGCATCGAGATCTGCGGGCCCTTCAGCCCCTCCGGATAACCGCCGCCGTCGACGCGCTCATGGTGCTGGACGATCACGTTCAGCACCTCGGGCGAGAGCCCCAGCTTGCGCCCCGTCACCAGGCCGTACTGGCAATGCTGGCGCAGCAGATCGGCCTCGGGCTTGGTGAGCGGCTCCTGCTTGCGCACGATGCGCTCGGGCACGTCGAACTTGCCGATGTCGTGCAGCAGGGCGGCCAGGCCCAGCAGCTTGATGGCCTCGGGCGGCGCCTTCAGCTCCTTGGCCAGCATCATCGCCAGCACCGTCACGTTGAGGGCGTGGTGGTAGGTCTCGTCGGCGCCGATCTTGTCCTTCATCAGATTGATGGCCACCTCGGCGTCGGTGAGCATGGACTCGGCCATGGTGGCCACCAGCTTGAGCGCTTCCTCGCGGGCCTGCTCGGGCTGGGAGAACAGGTTCTGGTTGACGCTCTTGAGCGCCTTGGCCGCGGAGAGGAATTCGCGCTCGCAGGCCTCCACGCGGGCGCGCTGCGCGGCCAGCCGCGCGACGCGCTCGCGCTTGGCGCGGTAGGCCTCGCTGTCCAGATCGCTGCTGGCCGCGGGCGGTGCCTCGCGGCCGGCGTCCACCGCCGGCAGGGCCAGAGGCTCACCGTCGCTCTTGCCGGGCAGGTAGCGGATGCGCTTGAGCCCCAGGGATTGCAGGGTCAGGATCTGGTTCAGATCCTTGATCTTGAAGCTGGAGAAGGTGAAGGGATGCTCGGTCCAGGGCAGATCGAGCATCACATGCAGGCCGATGCAGAGCTGGCTCGGGTGGATGTAATCGGGGCCTGTTGCCATGACGCGCTGACTGGGGAGGTAGATCTGCCTGCATCATGCGCGCTGGCCGCGCCGGCGCGCAAGGCGTCAGATCAATCCCAGGGCGCGGTCTCGAGCGTCGGCGCACTGGCCGGGGCCAGGTCTTGCGGCAGCGCCGCCGGCAGGCTGCCGCCAGCGGCAAAGTCGTGCTCGCCGCCCAGGCCCTCGATCAGCTCGGGGATCAGCTGGCCCAGCTCCAGCGTGGCCAGCGCCGCATCGGCGTCGAAGGCCTCGTCCTTGGTGGGCTTGTCGCGACCCTCGAAGACCAGATCCAGGAAGGCGATCTTCTTGATCTGCAAGGTGTCGCTGAGCATGAAGGAGACGCGGTCGCGCCAGCTCATCGCCAGCTTGGTGGGTGCCTTGCCGCCGGTGAGGTGCTGGCGCACCTCCTCGATGTCCAGCGCATGGCGGGCATAGCGCACCACCGACTTCATCTCGTCCTCGCTCTTGAGCTCGCACTCGCGGTCGATCGTGAAGCCGGCGGGCGGCACGCCGTCCAGCAGCCAGGCCGTCATGCAGGCGGCGGGCGACTCGGCCGTCTGCACCAGCTGCAGCGAGAGCCCGTCGAGCTGCTTGACCAGCAGCGTCACCACCTCGTCGGCCTTGGCCGGCGAGCTGGCATCGATCATCAAGAGGCCCTGGCGCGGGTTGATCCAGATGCGGATCGACGATTGCTTGGTGAAGGCCTGAGGCAGCAGCTCGTGCGTGACCTGCTCCTTCAGCTCGTTCTTGGCCTTTTTGCCCGGCTTGCGGCCGGTTTCCTGCTCCATGCGCTCGGCCAGCTCCTCGACCCGGCGCTTCACCACCGAGCCCGGCAGCACGCGCTGCTCGATCATCAGCTTGAGCAGCAGATGGCCGCCCACGTTTTCTACCAGCGGGGCGTGCTTGACGCCGCGCGGCTCCACCCAGCCCATCGAAAGCGCCTGCGAGGCGCCACATTCGACGAAGGCGCCCTGGGCCAGGGCATCCTCGAACTGTTCGATGGTGGGCTGCCAGTCGGGGGCGATCCGGTACACGATCAGGTTCTTGAACACTGCAAAATCCTCGGGGAGAAAAAAGGGCGCCCGGCCGAGCCGGGCGCCCCTGGCATGAAAGCCGCTATTGTCTCAGGACCGGAGGGCCTTGCGCCGCGTCAGGCCCAGCAGCCCGAACCCGGCCAGCCACAGGGCCAGCGTCGCCGGCTCGGGCACGGCGACGATGGCCTGCATGGTGCCGGTGAAGCTGCCGGTGCCGGTGAAGGTGAGCCCGGTGACGAAGGCGGTGGGATCGAAGGCGCTGAGGCCGGCGGAGGGCTCGATGCCGCGGATCTGGAAGCGGTCGACGCCGCCGGCATGGCCGGCCGCCACGAAGTCGAAGCCGGCGCCGGCGGCCAGGCCGGCCTGCGCCAGGGTCCAGGCGCTGCCGTCCCACAGATAGACCTCGTAGAGCCCGTCGCCGACCTGGCTGGCAATCTGCACGCTCTTGAAGTTCGGGTCGCCGATGCCGGTGCGGTAGTCGAAGCCGCTGGCGATGGCCGGGTCGATGAAGGTCACCGCATCGGCCGAGACCGAGTCGACATGGAACTGGTAGACCGGGCCCTGCTCGGCTCCGACCACATTGGCCACCGGGCTCAGCGTCGGCAGCGCGATATTCGTCGGCGCGCCGACCAGGCTGCCTGGATCGATCGGCGTGTAGTCGAAGAAGGATTGCGAGCGCGACTGCACGCTGTGGTCCGGCCGCAAATGGTCCAGGGAGATGGCCAGCGAGTACGAGGTGCCGTATTGCAGCAGGCCCGCAGGCAGGGTCAGCGACTGGCCCGAGGCGACCGTCTGCGTGTAGATCACGTCGCTCTGCTGCGTCGATCCCGGCGAGGTCGGTGTCATCGAGATCGAGGGGATCTGGTGGCTGTTGTCGAAGACGCGTACCTGCACCTGGTCGATCGAGGTGGCCGAGGCCGGCAGGGTCCAGCTGACGGTGGGCGTCAGCCCGGCCGATTGCAGCGACATGCTCTGCACAAAGGGCATGGCGGCCACCGCGCCGACCGGTGGCGCGGCGACGATGGTGCGGGTGCCGCTGGCGAAGCTGCTGTCGGTCGACAGCCAGATGTTCCAGGCCCCGGTCAGGTTCGGGTCATAGGCGCGCGCGCCGTAGTACTGCAGCGGCTGGGTCGAGAAATCGCGCGCCAGGATGCGCTGGCGCACCCAGCCGGCGCCGCTGACGCTGGCCGCGCAGCTGATGCCTAGAGGGCATTGCGCGGCAAAACTCCAGACGGTGGCGCCGGCCTGCGAGGGGGGCGCTTCGGGGTTGAACAGACCCCAGAACAACAGGTCGCCGCTGCCGCGGTTGGTGCTGTTGGCGCTGTTCTGCAAGCGCATCGCGAAGCTCGCGCCGGCGCTGGGCAGGTCGGCCTGGGCGGTGGCGATGACGGCCAGCAGGGCCGTGGCAGCGATCGTGCGGGGCAGGCGGGTCATGGCGATCTCCATCGAGGCGTGGCCCAGGATAGGGCCGCCCCGCTGGCGCCGCGTCCATAGATTTGACTAGCCGGCCTCGGCCGCCAGCCGCCGCAGCACTTCCTCGAACACCGCCGGCTCCTGGCCGCCCTGGATCAGGTGGCGGTCGTTGATGATGATGGAGGGCACCGAATGGATGCCCTGGGCCTGGTAGAAGGCCTCGCGCTCGCGCACCTCGGCGGCGTAGCGCCCGGAGGCGAGCACCGCGCGCGCGGCCTCCACATCCAGCCCCAGCGCCGGGCTCAGCGCGCGCACCGCGTCCAGCATCACGCCATGGTCGCCGGGGTTCTTGCCGTCGGTGAAATAGGCGCCGAACAGCGCCAGCTTGAGCTCGCGCTGCGCCTCCGGGCTCTGCTCGCCGGCCCAGTGCAGCAGGCGGTGGGCATCGAAGGTGTTGTAGATGCGGCTGCGGTTCTGCATGTCGAACACAAAGCCCAGCTCGGCACCGCGCTTGCGGATCGCTTCGCGCACGCCGGCGGCCTGCTCGGTGCTGGCGCCGTACTTCTGCTGCAGGTGCTCGTCGATGTTCTGGCCCTCGGCGCCCATCTGGGGGTTGAGCTCGAAGGGCTGGAAATGCATCTCCACCGGCAGATCGGGCATGCGCGCCAGCGCCTGCTGCAGCGATTTGAGCCCGATGGCGCACCAGGGGCAGGAGATGTCGGAGACGAAATCGATTTTCATGGCCGGCACTTTAGCCAAGCCGCCGATCGCTTGCTCGCGCCAGGTAAAACCACTCATGGCCGGCCAGGGCTTTCGAGTTCGGGAAGACGATGCGGCCGTCGGCCGGCGCCAGCACCGGCGTGCCGTCGTGGCGCGTGCCGATGCGCTGGCCCTGCGTGAGCGCATCGAAGCTGGCCCATTCGCGCTCGAAGCGGTCGCCCTCGTGCTGGCGGTCCACCACCTCGTAGAGCTTGAGCAGCTCGGGTGGGCTGGCGGGGCGGTGCGCGTCGACGCTGGCGGGCGCCAGCATGCCCAGCAGCACCAGGGTGCGCAGGATGGCCAGGTACGCCACCTCGGGGGCCTGCGGGTCGGCATGCTGGCCGCATTCCAGCGTCACGCCATAGCCGCCGCGGGCGCGCATGTACTCGGTGGTGCCCATGCCGTAATGCGGGTCCTGCAGGGGCGCGCCCTGCTCGGCGCGGCGGCGCAGGCCCAGCTCGTAGGTGGAGAGCCAGCCCTCGACGATGCGCGTGGGGCCCAGCGCCGCGGCTAGCGCGGCCTCGGCGGCGGCATGGGCAAACGGCTCCAGCTCGCCCTGGTTGTCGCGCGGGCCCAGCATCACGAAGGCCTGGCCCTGGCCCTGGAAGGAATGCAGGTCCAGCAGCACCTCGTGCGCGGCCAGCAGGGGGCAGAGCTGGTTGGCGATGCGGTCTTCGACATCCTGCGGGATCGGGCACTCGCGCAGATTGCGGTTTAGGTTGCGTTCGCCCTCGCGCTGGCCGCGCTGGTAGGCCAGCGGGTTGACCACCGGCACGCAGGTGAGGGTGCCGCGCAGCAGGCGCAGCGCGCCGCGGTCGAGTTGCTCCAGCAGGCGCGTGATCGCCAGGCTGCCGCAGATCTCGTTGCCGTGCACGGCGCCGGTGATGAGCAGGCGCGGGCCCTTGGCCAGGCCGGCAAACTGGTGGATGCGCAGATGGGTGGGGGTGTCGGTACTCGTCATGGCGCGATGGTAGGGTAGGCGCGCGGCGGCAGGCCATCGCTTTTCATCGCGGCCCTATGCCCTGATCCGCTCGGGCCAGGTCGCCAGCAGCACGCCGGTCAGCGCCAGGCCGTAGGCCAGGGCCTGCATGCTGCCGATTGCCTCGCCCAGCGCCAACAGCCCGACCAGGGCGGTGGCGATGGGTAAAAAAACCATGAAGACGCCGGCACGCGCCGCCGGCACCTGCTGCAGGCCGTGCATCCACAGCCACACCGTCACCATGCTGGCGGCGGTGGCGTAGAAGGCCAGCAAGCCCCAGCTGGCCATGGACACGGCAGCGAAGTCGAAGCGCCAGGCCTGCCACAGGCCCAAGGGCGTCACCAGCACCAGGCCCCAGAGGTTGATCAGGGCGCTGATGCGGCGCGGGGGCAGGTCTTGCGTGAGGCGTTTGCCGATCACCACATAGCAGGCCTCGCACAGCACCGCGGCCAGCACCAGCAGCGGGCCCCAGGTGGTGCCCGCGCCGCCGCCGCCGTCAGCGCGCGTGAGCGCCACCACGGCGATGCCGGCCACGCTCAGCGCCACCCCCATCAGCACGCGCGGGGCGATGTGCTCGCGCAGGAACAGCCAGCTTAAGGCCGCCACCGCCGCCGGTATGCCCGCCAACAGCACGCCGGCCACCACCGCCGAGGTGCTGCGCAGGCCATAGAGCAGGCAGATCGAGAACAGGAAGTTGCCGATGAAGGACTCCAGGAACAGCAGGCCGCGCGTGCGGCGGTCCAGCCGGGGCTCGTGCGGCGCGCGCCGCAGCCAGCTCAGCATCAGCACGGCCGCAAAGCCGAAGCGCAGCCAGGCCAGCAGGAACACCGGGAACACCAGCACCAGCAGCTTGGACAGGCCCACATAGCTGCCGACCAGGCCGGTGCTGAGGGCCAGGCTGGCATAGGCCAGCCAGGGTATGCGGGCGGAGCTCAATCGCCGGGGCTTCAGTAGCGTTCGGCGTACTGGCGCAGTTCCCAGTCGCTCACATGGCGCGCATGGCTGAGCGCCTCGGCACGCTTGAGCCGCAGGAACTGCGTGCGCAGCTCCTCGCCCAGCGCCGCACCGATCACCGCATCGGCCTCCAGCGCGTCCAGCGCCTGGTCCAGCGATTGCGGCAGCAGGGCGATGCCGCGCTGGCGCAATGCCGGCAGCGTGAGCTCGAACAGATCGTCCTGGCAGGCCGGGGGCGGGGCCAGGCGGCGCTGGATGCCGTCCAGCCCGGCGGCGATCAGGCCCGCGGTGGCCAGATAGGGATTGGCCGAGGCATCCGGCAGGCGCCACTCGAAGCGGCCCTTGAGCGTGCGCACCAGGGCCGTGCGGTTGTTGGGGCCATGGGCCACATAGGCGGGGGCCCAGCTGGTGCCGGAGAGCGATTCGCCCACCACCAGGCGCTTGTAGGAGTTGACGGTGGGCGCTGCCAGCGCGCACAGCGCGCCCGCATGGGCCAGCACGCCGGCGATGAAATGCTGCATCAGCGCCGCGCCGCCCGGCGCCGGCTGGCCCGGATGGTCCTCGAACATGCACTGTGCTTCCTCGCCCTCGCCGCGCCACATCGAGACATGGAAATGCATGCCGCTGCCGGGCTGGTTGGCGAAGGGCTTGGGCATCATCGAGAACACGGCACCATGCTGCTCGGCGATCGCCTGGGCGGCGAGCTTGAACAGCATCAGGTGGTCGGCGCTGCGCAGCGCCAGGTCGTGGCCGAAGTTGAGCTCGTACTGGCCTTGCGCGTCCTCATGGTCGATCTGCAGCACCTCCAGCCCGCTGCTGGCCAGGGCCTTGTGCAGCTCGCGCAGCAGGCCGGCCTGGCGTGGCAGGGTCTTGAGGTCGTAGGAGGGCTTGTCCAGCCCGTCCCGCGCATCGAAGGGCAGGTAGCCGGCCTGTGCATCGCGGCGCAGCAGGAAGAACTCGGGCTCGATGCCGGTGCGCAGGTACCAGCCCTGCTTGGCGAGCTGCGCCTCGGCGCGGCGCAGCACCTGGCGCGGGCAGGCGTCAAAGGGCTCACCGGCCACATAGCCGTCGCAGACGATGCGCGCATAGCCGGGCATCCAGGGCAGCACCTGGGCCGTGCTGGCGATGCCGCGGCCCCAGTACTCGCTGCGCGGGCCGGTGCGCGGCAGGCCGGTGCCGGCGATCGAGGGGCCGGAGAAGCCGGCACCCTCGGTGAGCAGCTGGTCGAGCTGCTCGATCGGCAGGTATTTTCCCTTGGCGACGCCGTGGATGTCGGTGAACTGCGCCAGCAGGGTGTGGACCTGGGCGGAACGGAGTTGCTGCAGCAGGTCTTTCATGTGGTCCTCGCCGACCCGCGGGGGTCAGGTGTTGATGCGCAGCCAGGTGGTCTTGAGCTCGGTGTACTTGTCGAAGGCATGCAGGGACTTGTCGCGCCCGTTGCCGCTCTGCTTGTAGCCGCCGAAGGGCACGGTGATGTCGTCCTCGTCGTACTGGTTCACATGCACGGTGCCGGCGCGTAGCGCTCGGGCCACGCGGTGCGCACGGTCCACATGGCTGCTCCAGACGCTGGCCTGCAGACCGTAACTCGAATCATTGGCCTGCGCAATCGCGTCGGCCTCGTCCTTGAAGCGCAGCACGCTCATCACCGGGCCGAAGATCTCCTCGCGGGCGATCTTCATCTGGTTGCTGACGCCGGCGAACACGGTGGGCTCGACATAGAAGCCGCCGCTCTCGCTGCGCGCCTGTTTGCCACCCACCACCGCCGTGGCGCCCTCGCCATGGCCGGCCTCGATATAGCTCATCACGGTGCGCAGCTGGCCGTCGTCGACCAGGGCGCCCATCACGGTCTCGGGGTCGAGCGGATCGCCCGGCTGGTAGGCCGGGGCCTCGGCGGCCACCAGGGCGACGAACTCGTCGGCAATGCTTTCGTGCACCAGCACACGCGACGGCGCATTGCAGCTCTCGCCCTGGTTGAAGAACATGCTGCCGGCGACGGTCTGGGCGGCGCGCTTGAGATCGTCGAAATCCGGGAACACCAGGAAGGCCGACTTGCCGCCCAGCTCGTTGTAGACGCGCTTGAGGTTGGAGCGACCCGCGTACTCCAGCATCTTGCGGCCTACCCGGGTGGAACCGGTGAAGCCGATCGCATCCACGTCCGGGTGCAGGGCCAGGGCCTCGCCGGCCTCGTGGCCAAAGCCCGGCACGACGTTGAACACGCCCTCGGGCAGGCCGGCCTCCAGCGCCAGTTCGGCCAGGCGCAGCGCCGTGAGCGGGGATTTCTCGCTGGGCTTGAGCACCACCGAATTGCCCGCCGCCAGCGCCGGCCCGAGCTTCCAGGCCGCCATGATCATCGGGTAGTTCCAGGGCACGATGGCCCCCACCACGCCCATCGCCTCGCGCTGTATCAGCGCCAGCGCGTTCGGGCCGGTGGGTGCGATCTCGTCGTAGATCTTGTCCACCGCCTCGGCGTACCAGGCGATGCAGCGCGCCGCCGCCGGCACGTCGACGGCGCGCGCGTACTGGATGGGCTTGCCCATGTCCAGGGTCTCCAGCAGGGCCAGCTCGTCCTTGGCGGCGAGGATCTTGTCGGCAAAGGCGAGCAGCACCTTCTTGCGTGCGGCCGGCGGCCGCTGAGCCCAGCGGCCGTCGTCGAAGGCGCGGCGCGCCGCCGCCACCGCGGCATCGATGTCGGCGGCCAGGCCGCGCGACACCTTGCCCAGGCTGCGGCCATGGATGGGCGAGATGCAGTCGAACTGCTGGCCCGCCTCGGTCTCGACGCGCCGCCCGTTGATGACCGGGCGGCCGTCTATCGTCAGCGCGGCCGCGCGCTCATGCCAGTTGATGCTGCTGCTCATACGCAATCCTCAGAACTTCACCACCACGGAGGCGCCGAGCAGGCTGTTGCTCTTGCGGAAGCTGCCGTCCTTGACGAACTCGAACACCGACTGGTTGGCGCGGTCGTAGCGGTATTCGAGCTTGAAGGTGGTGGCGAGGTCGTAGGCGTAGTTCATGCCGATCGCCAGCGCCGTGCGGTTGGCGCCGCGTTCGGTATCGCCATAGAGCAGCTCGCCGCTGTCGACATCGCGGCCCAGCACCGCCGGGCCGATGCCGTTGCGCACGTCCGAGCCATAGCCCAGCAGGCCGCCGCCGTTCTGGTTGTTCTTGATGTAGTCCAGCCTTGCCACGCCTTCCAGGCGCGGCGTGAACTTGTAGGCCGCCAGGGCCGAGAGCCCCAGCCACTTGGCCGTGCGCAGCTCGCCGGTATCGGGGTCGGGCGTGATGGCGGCCTGCTTCTGCATGCCATAGCTCAGCTGGCCCTGCAGGGTCCAGTCGCCGCGGATGAAGTAGGCATCGGCCTCGAACAGATTGAGCGCCGTGTTCTTGGTGCCGCCCACCAGATTGGCGGCCTTGCCATGCACGCCGGCAAAGCCGAAGCCCTGGAACTCGCCCTTGGCGTAGTCGACGCGGTAGGCCAGCACCGGCGCCTTCTCGCCGGCCGACTGCATGGACGCGTTCATGTTCGCGAGCATGCCCTTCATGATCCATTTGCCACGCGTCAGCTCCAGGCCGGCGCCGGTGTAGGCGGTGGGCAGGGTGAAGTCGAACAGCAGGTTGTGGCTGATCAGCTTGTTCTGCGTGGGCGGCAGGTACTCGTAGCCCGACCAGTCGGGGGTGTGGCCGGCGATGAAGCGGGTCTGCAGATCGCCCAGCGGGATCGAGACGGTGGCCTCATGGATGATGCCGCCGTTGCCGATCACGCTGTCGGTGCCGCGGTTGGGCGAGAGCGTCAGGTGCCAGCGCGTGCCGCTCTCGGTCTCCTTCAGGAAGTCCAGGGCCATCGTGCCCAGGTAGGAGTTGTCGTAGTTGTAGCCGTCGCTGGCCACATTGTTGAGGAACTGGAAGCCGGCACGGTTCTGCGCGCGGTTGGCGATATAGGCGGGTTCCACATAGCCGCTGATCTTCAGCTGCTTGTAGCCCAGCGCCTCGGAGGCGTCTTCCAGCGCCTCGGTCTTGACGGCGATGCGGTTGAAGTCCTGCACCTGCTGCGGGGTCATGCCCCATTGAGCTTGGGTCGGCGCCTGACTGGGCGCTGGCGCGGGCTTGGACTCGGCGGCCTTGAGGCGCTCTTCCAGCTGGTTGACGCGATCGCGCAGGGCGCGCAATTCCTTGAGCAGGTCCTCGTTGCTCTGCGCCTGTGCGCTTCCTGAGAAGGCTGCGGCAAGAGCGAGCGTGAGGGAGGCGAGCTGTGGGGCTTTCATCGAGTACTCCTCTGTGGGTATGTGGTGCGGACTGTGGCGAATCTGTTCAGCCGCCGCGTTGGGCGGCGGCCATTTCCTGGGCGCGGCGACGTTCCTGGCGCGCGATCAGCACGCTGGCCAGGATCACCCCCACCGAGACCACCAGGATGATCACGGTGGCCACCGCATTGATGCTGGGCGAGACGCCGAGCCGGGCGCGCGAGAAGATCACCAGGGGCAGGGTGGTGGCGCCCGGGCCGGAGAGAAAGGCCGAGAGCACGACGTCGTCGAGCGAGAGCGTGAAGGTGAGCAGCCAGGCCGACAGCAGCGATTGCGCAATCATCGGCAGCGTCACCAGCATGAAGACCTGGAAGGGCTTGGCACCCAGGTCCATGGCGGCCTCTTCCAGCTGCGGGGGCAGGTCTTGCAGGCGCGCGCCGATCACCACCGTGGCATAGGCCAGGCCCAGCAGCAGATGGCCCAGCCAGATGGTGAGCATGCCGCGCTCGGGGAAGCCCAGGGCGCGCTGCATCGACACCAGCATCAGCAGCAGCGACAGGCCCACGATCACCTCGGGCATCACCAGCGGTGCGTTGACCATGCCGGCGAACAGGGTGCGGCCCTTGAAGCGCTTGTACTTGACCAGCGCGAAGGCCGCGAAGATGCCCAGCAGTACCGAGCTGCAGGCGGTCACGAAGGCGATCTGCATCGACAGCCACAGGCCGGTGACGACCTCGCGGTCCTGCAGCAGCTGGCCATACCACTTCAGCGTGAAACCGCCCCAGACCGAGGCGATGTTCGAGTCGTTGAAGGAGTAGATGATGAGCGCCAGGATCGGCAGGTAGAGGAACACATAGCCCAGGCCCAGCCAGCCGCGGCCGAACCAGCGCGTGGCCTGCGGGCCCAGGATGGCACGCTTGGCCTTGATGGTGGCGCCGCTGCTCATCGCTTGGCCTCCTGGCTCTCGGCCTGGTATTTGTTGAAGATCGCCAGCGGCACGATGATCAGCAGGATCATCACCACCGCCACCGCCGAGGCCATCGGCCAGTCGTTGTTGCTGAAGAACTCGTCCCACAGCACGCGGCCGATCATCAGGGTCTGGGGCCCGCCCAGCAGTTCGGGGATGACGAACTCGCCGACGCAGGGAATGAACACCAGCATCGAGCCCGCGATGATGCCGGCCTTGGAGAGCGGCACGGTGATGCGCCAGAAGCCCACCCAGGGCGTGGCGCCCAGGTCGGCCGCGGCCTCCAGCAGGCGCAGGTCCATCTTGGCCAGGCTGGCATAGAGCGGCAGGATCATGAAGGGCAGGTAGGTATAGATCATGCCCACCACCAGGGAGAAGGGCGTGTTCATCAGCTTGCCCAGCGCCGGGATCAGGCCGGCGGCCAGCAGCAGCTGGTCCAGCCCCACCGCCTCGATCGCCTCGGCCACCCAGCCATGCTCGCCCAGCAGGCCCTTCCAGGCATAGACGCGCAGGAGGAAGGAGGTCCAGAACGGCAGCATCACCAGCATCAAGAGCGCCGGCTGCAGGGTGCCGCGGGCGCGCGCCATGAAGTAGGCGAAGGGGTAGCCGATCAGCAGGCAACCCACGGTGGTGACCGCCGCGTACTTGAGGCTGGCCACATAGGACAGGAAGTAGAGGTCGTCCTGGGTGATGAAGAGGTAGTTGCCCAGCTTGATCGAGAGCCTGAGCATGCCGTCGGCATAGCTGATCAGGTCCTTGAAATGGACGGTCTCCATCTCAGAGACGCTGATCTTGGCGACGATCACGAAGGGCAGGGCAAAGAAAATCAGCAGCCATGCATAGGGCAGGCCGATCACCGCCGTGCGCCCGCGCAGCAGGCCTTGGATGAAGCTGGGCTTGGCCATCGTCCTTGCCTTCATTGCGTCAGCACCACCTGGGCCGTGGGCGACCAGGAGGCCCAGACCTCCTGATCCCACGTCAGCGGCTCGTTGCGGTAGCGGGTGTGGTTGCTCTCGCTGACCTTGATGACCTGGCCGCTGGGCAGCTGCAGGTGGTAGACCGTGAAGGCACCGAAGTAGGCCAGGTCGCGCACCTTGCCGAGCACCTGGTTGAACTCGCCCTCGGGCTTGTCGGCGCTGAGCTGGATCTTCTCGGGCCGCAGCGCCACGCCCACCGCCATGCCGGGCACGCCGGTGATGCCATGGCCGACCAGATGCCGGCAGTCCTGGCAGTCGATCACCACATGGTCGGGCTCGTCCACCGAGAGGGTGCCGTCCATCATGTTGACGTTGCCGATGAAGTCGGCCACGAAGCGGGTGGCGGGGGTCTCGTAGATGTCCACCGGCGCGCCCACCTGCAAGACCTGACCCTCGCTCATCACCGCGATGCGCGAGGCCATCGTCATGGCCTCTTCCTGGTCGTGCGTGACCATCACGCAGGTCACGCCCACCTCCTCGATGATGTTGACCAGCTCGATCTGGGTTTCCTCGCGCAGCTTCTTGTCGAGCGCGCCGAGCGGCTCGTCCAGCAAGAGCAGCTGCGGCTTCTTGGCCAGGCTGCGCGCCAGCGCCACGCGCTGCTGCTGGCCGCCCGAGAGCTGGTGCGGCTTGCGCTTGGCGTACTTGCCCAGCTGCACCAGCTTGAGCATGGCCTCGACGCGGCTGGTCACCTCGTCCTTGGGGCAGCCGTCGCGGCGCAGGCCGAAGGCGATGTTGTCCCACACGGTGAGGTGCGGAAACAGCGCATAGCTCTGGAACATCATGTTGATGGGCCGGGCATAGGGCGGCATGCCGGCCAGGTCCTGGCCGTTCAGGATGATGCGGCCGCTGGTGGGCGTTTCGAAGCCCGCCAGCATGCGCAGCAGCGTGGTCTTGCCGCAGCCGGACGAGCCCAGCAGGGCGAAGATCTCGCCCTTCTGGATGTCGATCGAGACATGGTTGACGGCGACGGCACCGCCGCCGAAATCCTTCACGACGTTCTGGATCTGCAAATAGGCCGGGCTCGCGCTGCTGCTGCTACTCATCGCTGTCCTCAGAGTCCGGTCTTGAAGGAGGTGTACATGCGCGTCATGGTGCGGCGGATGTCGTTGTTGATGGCATCGGGCGCGGCCATCTTCTTCATGTCGGCATCGCTCAGGAACACGCTGGGGTTGTTGGCCACCTCGGGCTTGACGAACTTCTTCGCTTCCTTGTTGGGGTTGGCGTAGAAGACCTTGTTGGTCAGGCCGGCATGCACCTCGGGGCGCAGGATGTAGTTGATGAACTTGTGCGCGTTGCCGGGGTGGGGCGCATCGGCCGGAATCACCATGGTGTCCATGAAGATGATGCCGCCGGTCTTGGGGATCAGCGCCTGGATGTTCTGGCCGGTCTTGCCGTCGATGGCGCGCTGGCGCGCGATATTGATGTCACCCGACCAGCCCAGCGCCAGGCAGATCGAGCCGTTGGCCATGTCGTTGATATAGCCCGAGGAGCTGAACAGGGTGACCGAGGAGCGGATCGACTTCAAGAGTGCCGGCACGCCGGCATAGTCGCCCTGGCTCTTGCTGTAGGCCGGCTTGCCCAGGTAGTGCAGGGCGGCGGGGATGATCTCGGTGGCGGAATCGAGGAAGCTGACGCCGCAGCTCTTGAGCTTGCTGATGTACTCGGGCTTGAACACCAGATCCCAGGTGTTGTCGGGCATCGGCGTGGCGCCCAGCGCTGCCTTCACCTTGTCGACATTGATGCCCACGGTGGTGAAGCCCCACAGCCAGTTCACCATGTACTCGTTGCCCGGGTCCAGCTTGGCAAGCTGGGCCTGCACATCCGGGTCCAGGTTCTTGTAGTTGGGGATCTGGCTCTTGTCGATCTTGCGCAGCAGGCCGCCATCGGCCTGCAGCTTGGCCCAGTAGGACGAGGGCACCACCACGTCGTAGCCGGTCTTGCCCGCCACCAGCTTGGCGTGGACGATTTCGTTGTTGTCGAAATTGTCGTAGCGCACCTTGATGCCGGTTTCCTTCTCGAAGTTCTTCAGGGTGTCTTCGGCGATGTAGTCGGACCAGTTGTAGACATTGAGAACTTTCTCTTCGTCCTGCGCGCGCGCCGCACCGGCCCACAGCGTGGCGGTGGCGGCAAGCAAGAGGCTCAGCGAGGTGGCAAGGCGGGGCAGATTCGGTTTCATCGGGGGACTCCGTATCGATTGAGAGCAAACGCTGGATGGGGATGGATCGGCTCAGTCTAGGGCGGCCCCGTGAGCCACCCCATACCTCAAAACCCTGGGGTGTCGGCTACCCGCTTCAGAGCCAGCCCCGCTCGCGTACTTCGGCGAGGGTCAGGTCTAGACAGCGGCGTATCAGCACCATCATTTCGTCGATCTGGGGCCGTGTCATCACCAGGGGCGGGGCGACGATCATGCGATCGCCGACGGCGCGCATGATGAGTCCGTTGCCGAAGCAATGGGCGCGGCAGACCATGCCGACCTCCAATTCACTCGCAAAGGTCGTGCCGGGCTTGGCCTTGACCAGCTGCACCGCGCCCATCATTCCGCAGGTCTGGGTCTCGCCCACCAGCGGGTGATCGTTGAGCTCGGCAAAGCGCTCGGCCAGATAGGGGCCGATATTGTTCTTCACATGGCTGACCAGGTTGAGCTGCTGGATCAGCTTGATATTGGCCAGGGCCACGGCGCAGGCCACCGGGTGGCCCGAGTAGGTGAAGCCGTGGTTGAACTCGCCGCCATCGTCGATCAGGGCCTGCGCCACGCGGTCGCCGACCATCACGCCGCCCAGCGGCACATAGCCCGAGGTCACGCCCTTGGCAAAGGTCATCAGGTCGGGCCGGGTGCCCATGGTCTCGCAGCCAAACCAGTTGCCGGTGCGGCCGAAACCGCAGATCACCTCGTCGCTGACGAGCAGGATGCCGTACTTGTCGCAGATTCGCTGGATCTCGGGCCAGTAGGTGCTGGGCGGCACGATCACGCCACCGGCGCCCTGCACCGGCTCGCCGATGAAGGCGGCCACGCGCTCGGGGCCCACCTCGAGGATCTTCTCTTCCAGCCAGCCCGCGGCCTTGAGGCCGAAGGCCTCGCGGCTCATGCCCTGGCCCAGCTCGAACCAATGCGGCTGCTGGATGTGCACGATGTCGGGGATGGGCAGGCCGCCCTGGGCATGCATGCCGCTCATGCCGCCCAGCGAGGCACCGGCCATGGTGGAGCCGTGGTAGCCGTTGATGCGTCCGATGATGGTCTTGCGCTCGGGCTGGCCCTTGATGTCCCAGTAGCGCCGCACCATGCGCACCACAGTGTCATTGCCCTCCGAGCCGGAGCTGGTGAAGAACACATGCTTGAACTGCGGCGGCGTCACCTCGGCCAGCAGCTCGGCCAGCTCGATGGCGGGCGGGGTGGAGGTCTGGAAGAAGGCGTTGTAGAAGGGCAGCTCCTTCATCTGCTTGGCCGCGGCGTCGACCAGGGCCTGCTGGCCATAGCCGGTGTTGACGCACCACAGGCCGCTCATGCCGTCGAGGATCTTGTGGCCCTCGCTGTCCCAGATGTAGATGTTCTCGGCGCGCGTGATGATGCGCGCGCCCTTCTTGGCCAGGCCACCGTGGTCGGTGAAGGGGTGGAAGAAATGCTTGGAATCGGCGTCCTGCCATTCCTTGGTACTGCGACTCGCGGCGCGCTGCGCCGCCTGAACAACATGGCTCATGGTGGATGCTCCGGAAGAGGTTGGGGTCAGACGTGCAGCAGCAGGTGCTCGCGTTCCCAGGGGGAGATCACTTTCATGAACTCCGCATACTCGATCTCTTTGATCTCGGTGTAGACCGTGATGAAGGATTCACCCAGCACGCTGGCCAGGTCCTTCTCGTTGCGCAGCAGCTCCAGCGCCTCGCCCAGGCTGCGCGGCAGCTGGAAGTCGCCCAGATAGGCATCCCCCTTGCACTCGGGCGTGGGCTCGATGCGGTTCTTGATGCCCAGGTAGCCGCAGGCCAGGGTGGCGGCCAGTGCCACATAGGGGTTGGCATCAGCACCGATGACGCGGTTCTCGATGCGGCGCGCCTGCGGTGGCGCCAGCGGCGAGCGTATGCCCACGGTGCGGTTGTCGGTGCCCCACTGGATGTTGATGGGCGCGGCGGTGAAGCGTGCCAGGCGGCGGTAGCTGTTCACATAGGGCGCGAACAGCGCCATCGCGGCGGGGATGTATTTCTGCAAGCCGCCGATGTACCAGAAGAACTCCTGGCTCGGGCTGCCATCCTCGTTGCTGAAGAGATTGCGACCGGTGGCCTTGTTGATCACGCTCTGGTGCACATGCATGGCGCTGCCGGGCTCGCCGGCGATGGGCTTGGCCATGAAGGTGGCGAACATGTCGTGGCGCAGCGCCGCCTCGCGCACGGTGCGCTTGAAGAAGAACACCTCGTCCGCCAGGCCCATCGGGTGGGCGTGGAAGAAGTTGATCTCCATCTGGCCGGCGCCCACCTCGTGGATCAGGGTGTCGACATTGAGCTCCATCTTCTCGCAGTAGTCGTAGACATCCTCGAAGAGCGGATCGAACTCGTTCACCGCGTCGATCGAATAGGCCTGGCGCGAGGTCTCGGCGCGGCCGCTGCGGCCCACCGGGGGCTTGAGCGGCATGTCGGGATCGGTGTTGCGCGCCACCAGGTAGAACTCCAGCTCGGGCGCCACCACCGGGTCCCAGCCCTCGGCCGCGAACAGGTCGCAGACGCGGCGCAGCACCGAGCGTGGCGCAAAGGGCACGAGCTGGCCGTCGCGGTCGAAGCAGTCGTGGATGATTTGCGCGGTGGGGTCCACCGCCCAGGGCACCAGGCGGGCCGTGGTTGGGTCGGCGCGCAAGTGCATGTCCATGTCATTCGGGCTGATGACGTCGTAGTAAGGCCCCTCCTCGGGGAACTCGCCCGTCACGCCCATTGCCACCACGGCCTCGGGCAGGCGCATGCCGCGGTCTTCGGTAAATTTCTCGCGCGGCAGGATCTTGCCACGCGCCACACCGGTGAGGTCGGGCACCAGGCACTCGATCTCGGTGACGCGATGCTCGCGGAACCACTGTTCCAGCTCGGCAAAGCTACGTTCTGTTCTGACCACCATGTTTCACCTCATCTTCTGGTCTTGGCGCCGTGGCGGGATGCCGGGGCGCTGCGGATTGCTTGAATCGGGCTGGGGTCAGCGGCGCTAGGTCTCGGGGTCGCGGATGTAGTCGTGGCGCGGCTCGCGCACCTGGTCGCGGTAATCGCGGCAGGCCTGGCCAAAGGCCTCGAAGAGCTTCATCGAGACCGGGTTGCGCTCGGCCTGCCATTCGGGGTGCCATTGCAAGCACATCGAGAAGCCATGCGCGGCCGCCACGCTGAAGGCTTCCACCAGGCCGTCGGGCGCCACCGCTTCGATGCGCAGGCCCGGGGCCAGTTCGTTGACGCCCTGGCCATGCAGGGAGTTGACGCTGATGCTGCGATGGCCCAGCAAGGCCTCCAGGCGCCCGCCGGGCAAGACCTGGACCTCATGCTGCTCGGCATAGGCGATCTCGGGCGGCTGGCCGGGCGGGGCGCGGTGGTCGCGCAGGCCGGGTTGCTCCTGCACCGCCTGGTGCAGCGAGCCGCCCAGCGCCACATTGGCCTCCTGGAAACCGCGGCAGATCGCGAACAGCGGCATGCCCAGCCGCAAGGCCTTGGGGATCAGCGGCAGGGTCCAGGCATCGCGATCCGGGTCCAGCGGCAGCTCGGGGTTGTGCACGGCCTCGTCGAAATGGCTGGGGTGCACGTTCGAGGGCGAGCCGGTCAGCAGCACGCCGTCGGCCAGCGCCAGCAGCTCGTCGATTTCCGCGGGGCTGGAGGCCGGCACCACCAGGGGCAGGCAGCCGGCCAGGCGCACCGCGTCGATGTACTTCTTGCCGGCGATGTGGAAGGGGTGGTCGCCGACCTGGCGGTTGCAGGCGGGCACCAGCACCACGGGCTTGCGCCGGGGCAGGGATTTGGAAGGGCCGGTACTCACAGCATGTCCTTCAATCGGTAGTACGCCATGCCCAGTACCAGGGCGGGCGTACGCATCAGTTTGCCACCCGGGAAGGGATGGTGGCGCAGTTTGGCAAAGGTGTCGAAGCGGCTGGCGTCGCCATGCATGGCCTCGGCGACGATGCGGCCGGCCAGGCCGGTCAGCGCCAGGCCATGGCCCGAGAAGCCTTGCAGATAGTAGATGTTGCGGCGCTCGCCTAAGCGCCCGAAATCAGGGGCACGGTTCATGGAGATGTCCACGAAACCACCCCACGCATATTGCATGCCCACGTCCTGCAGCTGCGGAAAGCTTTCCAGCAGGCGCGCGCGCATGCTGTGCTTCAGGCCCGGCGGCGTGACGGTGCTGTAGCTCACCCGCCCGCCATAGAGCAGGCGATGATCGGCGGTGGGGCGGAAGTAGTCCAGCACGAAATTGGTGTCGCACACCGCCGACCTGCTCGGGATCAGGGCCTGCAGGCGCTCCGGCGCGATCGGCTCGGAGCACACGATATAGGTGCCCACCGGCATGATGCGCGCACCAAGCCTGGGCGCCAGTGCCGGCGATATCTCGTTGAGGTAGACGTTGCCGGCCAGCAGCACCTGGCGCGCGCGCACCTGGCCTTGGGGCCCGGCCAGCGTGATTTGCTCGCCCGCGCCTTCGCCTTCTTTCATGCGGGTGACGGGCGTCTGCTCGTAGATGCGCACGCCCGCACGCACGGCCGCCGCGGCCAGGCCCAGGCAGTATTTGAGCGGGTGCAGATGGCCCGAGCGCGCGTCGTACACGCCGGCATGAAAGCGCGGGCTGGCTATCCATTGCCGCATGACACCGGGGTCGATCCACTGCAGCGGGTAGTCGTAGAGCTCGGCCATGCGTTCGGCCCAGGCGCGCAAGTCCGCGGCCTTGCGCGCGCTGGTGGCCAGGCCCAGGTAGCCGCTCTGCCATTCGGCGTCGATGCGGTGGCGCTCGCAGCGCGCCCGTATCAGGTCCAGGGCCTCGATGCCCATCGCCCAGATGCGCCTGGATTCGGCCAGGCCCAGCTGCGCCTCGATGGTTTCCTGATCGCAGGCGAGGCCGTGGATGGCCTGCCCACCGTTGCGTCCCGAGGCGCCCGAGCCCACCTCGTTGGCCTCCAGCAGCACCACCTCCATGCCGCGCTCGGCCAGCTCGATGGCGGCCGACAGACCCGCCAGCCCACCGCCCACGATGGCCACATCGGCTTCGATGCTCTCTCGCAGTGGCGCATAGCCCTGGGTACGTGGCGCGGTGGCCAGGTAGTAGGAGTCGCGCGTGAGTTCGCGGTCGGTGCTCAGGAGGCTCATAAGGTAGGCGCTAGGCAGGTCCTCGTTCGGGTTGACGCCGGGGGCTCTCGTCAGGCCGCGCGGCGCAGCGCGGCGCGCACGGTTTCGATCAGGCGGTCGATATGGCTGCGCTCGATGATCAGCGGCGGGCTCAGGGCCACGGTGTCGCCGGTGGTGCGCACCAGCACGCCCTGCTCGTAGCAATCGAGGAAGACGTTGAAGGCGCGCTTGGCGGGTTCGCCGGGCAGGGGGCTTAGCTCGATGCCGCCCACCAGGCCGATATTGCGCACGTCGATGACGTTGGGCTCGCCCTTCAGCGAATGCACAGCCTCAGCAAAATAACCTTGCAATTCGGTGGCGCGCGTCAGCAGGCCTTCCTCCGCATAGGTATCCAGTGTGCCCAGCGCGGCGGCACAGGCGAGCGGGTGGGCCGAGTAGGTATAGCCGTGGAAGAACTCGATCAGGTGCTCGGGCCCGTTCATGAAGGTGTCGTAGATGCCTTGCTTGGCGAACACCGCGCCCATCGGCACGCAGCCGTTGGTGAGGCCCTTGGCCACCGTCATCAGGTCGGGCGTGACGCCGAAGGTCTGCGCACCGAAGGGGTTGCCGGTGCGGCCGAAGCCGGTGATGACCTCGTCGAAGATCAAGAGGATGCCGTGCTTGTCGCAGATCTCGCGCAGGCGTTGCAGATAGCCCTGCGGCGGTACCAGCACGCCGGTGGACCCGGCCACCGGCTCGACGATCACCGCGGCGATGGTCGAGGCATCGTGCAGGGCGATGAGCTTCTCCAGATCGTCGGCGAACTCGGCGCCATGCGCGGGCTGGCCCACGGAGAAGGCATTGCGCACCGGATCATGGGTGTGGCGGATATGGTCCACGCCGCCCAGCATGGTGCCGAACATCTTGCGGTTGGCGACCATGCCGCCCACCGAGATACCGCCGAAGTTCACGCCATGGTAGCCGCGCTCGCGGCCGATCAGCCGGGTGCGCGCGCCTTCGCCGCGCACGCGGTGGTAGGCGATCGCCATCTTCAGCGCCGTCTCCACCGACTCGGAACCCGAGTTGGTATAGAAGACCTTGTTGAGGCCCGGCGGCGTCAGCTCGACCAGGCGTTCGGCCAACTCGAAGGCCTTGGGGTGGGCCATCTGGAAGGGCGGTGCGAAGTCCAGCTCGGCCGCCTGCTGCTGGATCGCCTGCACGATGCGCGGGCGGTTGTGGCCGGCGTTCACGCACCACAGGCCGGCAATGCCGTCCAGGATCTGGCGGCCCTTGTCGTCGGTGAAGTACATGCCATCGGCGCGCGTCAGGAGTCGGGGCGACTTCTTGAACTGGCGGTTTGCCGTGAAAGGCATCCAGTAAGCGTCGAGATTCTTGGCCATGTCGTTCACCGTCCTTGCGTTTCTTGTACTGCCTCGAAGTCTAGGCAAGGGCACGCGCAATGTGTGAGCGCTCTGGCGCAGGTTAAACCCCTGGTTTCGCAATATGCTGCGATAACATGGCTGCCTGTTCGCAGATTATTCGAAACATGAGCTCAGAAGTGCAACTGGATGCGATCGACCGCGGCATCCTGAACGAGTTGCAGCGGGACGGCCGGATCTCCAATGTGGAGCTGGCCCAGCGCGTGCATCTCTCGCCCTCGGCCTGCCTGAGGCGGGTCAAGCATCTGGAGGACCAGGGGGTGATTGCCCAGTATGTGGCGCTGGTGAACCCCAAGGCGGTGGGCAAGCAGGGCACCAGCTACACCATCATCAATCTGGAGCGCATGACGACGGCGGCGCTGGCCGCCTTCGAGCAGGCGGTGATGACCTGCCCCGACATCCTGGACTGCTTCTATGTGGCGGGCACCAACGACTATGTGATCCGCTTCGCCTACAAGGACGCCGAGGACCTGGAGCGCTTCCACACCCATGTGCTGATGCAGCTGCCCGAGGTGGCGCGTTCCAATTCGATGCTGGTGCTGCGCACCATCAAGAAGACCACCGCCTTCGAGCTCTGAGCGGGGCCCGGCCCCTCAGCGGCGCCGCAGCATGGGCAGCAGTTGCACCGCCATCATGCTCAGGAAGATCAGCGCGCAACCGGCCAGGCCGCTGCTGTTGAGCCGGTCGCCCATCAGCCAGTAGCCGAACATGGCGGCGAACACGGTTTCCGAGGAGAGGATGATGGCGGCGTCCGCCGCATGGGCATAGCGCTGTGCCACCACCTGGGCGGTGAAGGCCACGCCCACCGAGAGCACGCCGGTGTAGAGAATGGGCCAGGCGGCTGCCCGCAGGCCCGCCCAGCTGCTGGGCTCGGCCACCAGCGCGTAGCCCAGCGCCAGCAGGCCGCAGACCAGGAACTGGCCGCCGGCCACCAGAAAGGGCGCGGACATGCGGTCGGCCACGCGGCCGACCATCAGCACATGCAGGGCCCAGGGCAGCGAAGAGGCGATCACCCAGCTGTCGCCCAGGCTGATCTCGAGCCGGTGTGCGCCCGAGAGCAGGAAGGCGCCGACCAGGCAGGACAGCGCGCCCGGCCAGACCGACCAATGCGGCAGATGGCGCAGCAGCAGATAGCCCAGCACCGGCACCAGCGGCACGTAGAGGGCGGTGAGAAAACCGGCATTCGTGACCGTGGTGCTGACGATGCCGATCTGCTGCATCGCCGCGCCCATCAGCAGCAGGCAGCCCAGGCCAGCGATCTTGCCGGCGTCGCGGCGCACCAGGGGCTTGCCGGCGGCCTGCAGGCCACGCCATTCGCGCCACATCAGCGGCGTCACCACCAGCGCGCCGACGAGAAAGCGCACGCCCGTGAACATCATCGGCCCCACGTCCGCCATGCCATGGCTTTGCGCCACAAAGGCCGAGCCCCAGATCAGGGCGATGACGATCAGCAGCAGATTCGCTTGGACACGGGACACGGTGTTGGGGGCCTAAGAAAGACAAAGGGCGGAACCATGGGTTCCGCCCGGCGGGAGCAGGTGAGATTTTACTCGTCGCGGCCGCCAAAGATGCCCAGCAACGAGAGCAGCGACTGGAACACGTTGTACAGGCTCAGGTAGACGCCCAGGGTGGCGGTGATGTAGTTGGTTTCCAGGCCGTCCTGCACGCGCTTGAGGTCATGCAGGATGAAGGCCGAGAAGATGCCGATCGCCAGCACCGAGAGCGTGATCATCAGCGCGCTGGACTGCAGGAAGATGTTGGCGACGCCGGCCACCAGCAACATGATCATGCCGATGAAGAGGAACTTGCCCATATTGCCGAGGTCGCGCTTGATCACGCTGGACAGCGCGGCCATGCCGAAGAAGATCAGGCCGGTGCCGGCAAAGGCCGTCATGATGAGCCCGGCGCCATTGGCCAGGCCCAGCACCGCACCGATCAGGCGCGACAGCATCAGCCCCATGAAGAAGGTGAAGCCCAACAGCACGGGCACGCCGGCGGCCGAGTTCTTGGTCTTCTCGATCGCGAACATCAGGCCGAAGGCGCCGACCATGAAGACGATCATGCTGATGCCCGGCGACATGGCGCGTGCCAGCCCGGTGCTGACGCCGATCCAGGCGCCCAGCACCGTGGGGATCATCGAGAGGGCCAGCAGCCAGTAGGTGTTGCGCAGCACGCGGTTGCGCTCGGCACTGGAGACCAGGCCGCCGGTGGAATAGGCGTAGACGTTTTGGTTCATGACAAGGACTCCTTGGAGTGAAGGAAAACGGGTTCGGATGTTCAGGACTGGGCCCGCAGCGCTTGGCGCTTGCCGCGGGCGCGGATGTTGAGCGACTCGACCGCGAGCGAGAAGCACATCGCGGCATAGAGATAGCCCTTGGGCACATGCTGGTCGAAGGCTTCGGCGGTGAGCGCCATGCCCACCATCACCAGAAAGGCCAGCGCCAGCACCTTCACCGAGGGATGGCGGTCGACGAACTCGCCGATCGGCTTGGCGGCCACCAGCATCACGCCCACCGAGGCCACCACCGCGGCGATCATCACGCCGATCTGGTCCACCATGCCCACCGCGGTGATCACCGAGTCGAGCGAGAACACGATGTCGATCACGGCGATCTGGCCGATGATCATCCAGAACAGGCGCTGGCCGGCGGCCTTCACCGCGGCGCTGTCGGTGGCCGGCGGGCCATCCTGCTCGCGCGCCTCCACCTCCACAAAGATCTCGTGCGAGGCCTTGTAGAGCAGGAACAGGCCGCCCAGCAGCAGCACCAGGTCGCGCCCGCTGATGCCCTGGCCCATCAGGCTGAAGAGATCGGCGGTGAGGCCCATCACCCAGCTCAGGCTCAGCAGCAGCAAGAGGCGCGAGACCATCGCGAAGCCCAGGCCCAGGCGCCGCGCCTGGTCGCGCTGGGCGGCCGGCAGCCGGCCCACCAGGATGGAGATGAAGATGATGTTGTCGATGCCCAGGACGATTTCCAGGGCGGTCAGCATCGCGAAGGCGAGCCAGATATTGGGGTCGAGCAGAAAGTCCATGATGGCTACTTGGAGGCAAAGGGGGTGGCGCGCAGGCCGACCATCCCGGGATGGGCGTGGAACCAGGCCACGCCAGAGGCTTCAGGCGCTAAAGGTCAGCGCTAGGGCCTGGGCCTTGGGGGGGCGCTGCGGCCCCTTCAAGTAGGGCGCCGGCGCCAGCGCCATGCTGAGCCCGGCGGGGCATGCCGCGGGCATCGATGCGAGCCTGGACGGCTGCCATTGGGCAAACAGCTCGGGCGCTTCCAGCGCATCGTCGCTCGTTTCGGGCTCGATGCCCGTATCGCCCGTATCGCCCGTATCGGCTGCATCGGCCTCGTTGGCAAGATCCGCGCAAGCCACCATCAGTTCCGGCTGCGCGGCGTCGCCCGGCACTTGCGCTGCGGCCGGCAGGGCGGCGCAGAGCAGCAGCAGGGCATGGATGACGGTCGCGAAGATGACGATGCAGCGGAACATGTGGCGCACAGTTTACCGTGTCGCCCTCAGCCTTGCAGATAGGCCAGTTCTTCCGCGCTGAAACCGGCTGCCGAGCGTGCCGGCAGGTTGAAGGGCGGGCGCAGGCGCGGCGCCTCGTAGCGCGCCACCAACTCGGGGTAGAGGGCGATCGGGTCCAGCCCGCGCTCGCGGCACAGCAGGCGGTACCAGCGGTTGCCGATCTCCACATGGCCGATCTCGTCGCGCAGGATCACATCGAGGATCTCCACCGCGCGCAGGTCGCCGGCGCGCCGCAGCTTGTCCTGCAGCGGCGGGGTGGCATCCAGGCCGCGCGCCTCCAGCGTGCGCGGTACCAGGGCCATGCGCGCCAGCACGTCCGCGCGGGTGCGCTCGGCCATGGACCAGAGCCCGTCGTGCGCATCGAAGTCGCCGTAGCCATGGCCCAGGCTCTGCAGATGCTCGTGCAGCAGGCCGAAATGCAGGGCCTCCTCGCTGGCCACGCGCAGCCAGTCCAGGTAGTAGGGCGCGGGCATGCCGGCAAAGCGCCACACCGCATCCAGCGCCAGATTGATGGCATTGAACTCGATATGGCAGATGGCATGGATCAGGCCGGCGCGGCCGGCCAGGGTGAAGGGCGAGCGGTTCGCCACCTTGATGGCGGCCACCAGGCGGGGCCTGTCGGGGCGGCCCGGCAGGTCGGGCGGGGCTTGAATCTGCGCCTCGCAGGCCAATATGAGACCGTCCTGCGCGGCCGCATAAAGCGCGCGGGCGGCGGCGGCCTTGGCCGCTGGATCGACGATGCGCAAGACCTCGAGCGCGCGGTGACGGGTTTCCATCCGTAAAATTATCCCCTTTTGCCCAGACGGCCCAGGAGTACGGCGATGGCGATTTACCAGTTGGGCGAGCTCAGGCCCGAAGTTGCAGACAGCGCCTGGGTGGCCGACAGCGCCCAGGTGATAGGCCGGGTGACGCTGGGCGAGGACGTGAGCATCTGGTTCAACGCCGTGCTGCGCGGCGACAGCGACAGCCTCAGCATCGGCCGCGGCAGCAATATCCAGGACGGCTCGGTGCTGCATGCCGACACCGGCTTCCCGCTGGTGCTGGGCGAGAACGTCACCGTGGGGCACCAGGTCATGCTGCATGGCTGCACGGTGGGCGACAACAGCCTGATCGGCATCGGCGCCGTGGTGCTGAACGGCGCGCGCATCGGCAAGAACTCGCTGGTGGGCGCCGGCTCGCTGGTGACCGAGGGCAAGGTGTTCCCGGACGGCAGCCTGATCATGGGCAGCCCGGCCAAGCTGGTGCGTGAACTCACACCCGAGGCCATCCAGGGCCTGGCGGCCAGCGCGGCGCATTACATCCACAACGGCCAGCGTTACGCCGCCGACCTGAAGAAGATTTCCTGATGAGCGAGTTGCACAAATTCCTGTTCGAGGGCCTGCCGGTGCGCGGCATGCTGGTGCGCCTGACCGGCGCCTGGCGCGAGGTGCTGAAGCGCCGTGAAGCGGTGGGCCAGTTCCCGCCCGAGGTGCGGGTGCTGCTGGGCGAGATGGCGGCGGCGGGCGTGCTGATGCAGTCCAATATCAAGTTCAACGGCGCGCTGGTGCTGCAGGTGCTGGGCGACGGGCCGGTGAAGCTGGCGGTGGCCGAGGTGCAGCCCGACCTGAGCTTCCGCGCCACCGCCAAGGTGGTGGGCGAGGTGCCGGCGGGCGCCCAGCTCGAGGCCATGCTGAATGTGCACGGCCAGGGGCGCTGCGCCATCACCCTCGACCCCAAGGACCGCATGCCCGGCCAGCAGCCCTACCAGGGCGTGGTGCCCCTGCATGGCGACCAGCGCGAGCCGCTGCAAAAGGTGGCCGAGGTGCTGGAGCATTACATGCTGCAGTCCGAGCAGCTCGACACCAAGCTGGTGCTGGCGGCCAACGACGAGGTGGCCACCGGCCTGCTGATCCAGCACATGCCGATCGAGGGCGAGGGCAATCTGGAGCGTCAGGCGCGCGCGGCCAGCGATGTCGGCTTTGCCGATGCCTTCAACCGCATCAGCATGCTGGCCGGGACGCTCAGCGCCGAGGAGTTGCTGACCCTGGACGCCGACACGATTCTGCGCCGCCTGTTCTGGGAAGAGGACCTGCGCCGCTTCGAGCCGCTGACGCCCAGCTTCGCCTGCTCCTGCTCGCGCCAGCGCGTCGGCAAGATGCTGATGGGCCTGGGCCGCGACGAGGTGGACAGCATCCTCGCGGAGCGCGGCCATGTCGAGATCGGCTGCGACTTCTGCGGCCTGCAGTACAGCTTCGATGCGGTGGACGTGGGCGGCCTGTTCGCCACCGGCCAGACGCAGCAGGCCGGCGCGGGCGACGCCAGCCTGCAATAAGCAGGCTTAGTTGAGCCGCTGCACGCGGTCCAGCGCGCTGGGCTGCACGGGGCTGTGGCGCTCCAGGTATTGCACCAGGGCGTCCACGTCCATCATGCCGGTGCGCGCCGCCAGCCCCTGGGTGAAGGCCGGGAAGCCGTCGCCGCCGGCGGCCATGAAGCTGTTGATGGTCACGCGGTAGCGGGCCTGGGGCTCGATCGGTTTGCCGTGCAGGCTGAGGCTGCCGGCCAGCACACGCTGGCCCGGCGGCCGGCTGGCGTCCCAGCGGTAGCGAAAACCGCTGGACACCTGCAGCGGCCTGAACTTGGGCTGGTTCAGCCATTGCTGCTCCAGCGCCTCGTACAGCGCGGCACCGCTCAGATCGAGGGTGACCAGGGTGTTGTAGAAGGGTTGCACGCTGAACACGTCCTCGTAGCTGACCTCGCCCTGGCCCTTCATCACCAGGCCGGCACGCACACCGCCGATATTGGTCAGCGCCAGCACCGCGCCGCCGTTCTCGGGCGCGGCGGTGGCCTCCAGCTGCGCATCGGCGATCAGCTCGCCCATCAGGGTCTCGCCGGCGGGATGGGCGCCCTCGTCGCGCGTGAACGAGACCGGGATGCGGCCCACCACGCGCTTGGCCAGCGGGCCCGAACGTTCCTCGTAGGCGGCGATCAGCGCGCTCTGCTCGGGCGCCTTGGCGAAGCGGTCGTTGCGCACCAGCACATTGCTGGCCTGGGCGCTGACGATGTCGCGCGTGCGGCGGTCGATCTGCAGATCGATCTCGCTGACGATGGTGCCGTACTTGTCGCCGCTGGTGACCAGGCGCCCGCCGATGCGGCAGTTGTAGGCCTTGTGCGTGTGGCCGCTGACCACCAGGTCCACCGCCTTGTCCAGGCGCTGCACGATGTCGACGATGGGCCCCGAGATGCCCGGGCATTCGTTGTAGTCGCCGCTCGGGAAGCCGCCCTCGTGGATCAGCACCACGATCGCCTCGACGCCCTGCTGCTGCAACTCGGGCACCAGGCGGTTGATGGTCTGCACCTCGTCGTCGAAGCGCAGGCCCTCGGCGGCCTTGGGGCTGACGATGCCCGGCGTGCCCTTCAGCGTGAGGCCGATGAAGCCCACCGGCACGCCCTCGAAGCGCTTGATGTAGGTGGCCGGGAACAGGGTCTTGCCGCTGCCCAGGTCCCAGGTGCTGGCGGCCAGGTATTGGTAGCGTGCGCCGCGGAAGGGCTCAGGCCCCTTGCAGCCGTCCACCGGGTGGCAGCCGCCATGCTGCTTGCGCAGCAGCTCGGCCGCGCCATTGTCGAATTCATGGTTGCCCACCGCCGTCACTTCCAGGCCCATCAGGCCCAGCGACTCGATGGTGGGCTCGTCGTGGAACAGGGCCGAGAGCAGCGGGCTGGCGCCCACCAGATCGCCGGCCGCCACGAAGATGTGGTTGGGGTTCTTGGCACGCAGCTGCTGCACGGCGCTGGCCAGGTATTCGGCGCCGCCCGCGGCCAGCTCCATGCTGGCGCCGGGCTGGGCCGGATCGGCCACGCGGATGCCGCCGGCCGGGGGCTTCAGATTGCCATGGAAGTCGTTGATGGCCAGCAGCTTGACACTGAGAGGCGCGCTTGGCGGCGTGCTGACGCAGGCGCTCAGCAGCAGCGCGGCGCAGGCAATAGCAAAGGGGAGACGTGCGATAGGTGTCATGGCAGGGGCTTGCTGGTCAGGGCGAGGCTGGCATGCTCGCACTCGGGTTGGTCGCAATGTTCGCAGGTCCAGCGCGTCGCCGCGGGCAATCCGGCTTCGCGGTCCAGCAGGCGGCTGAAAAGGCCCGCGGCCTGCTGCGGTGCGTGCTGCATCAGCAGCGGCGTGATGGCGTTGAGCGCGCTGTCCAGGCGCTGGGGGCCCTGGCCATGCACGACGCTCCAGCCCAGTGATGCCTGGCGCAGCGCACGGCGCAGCGCGGCGTCGACGGGGGCACGCACATGCGCACCGTCTCGCTGCAGGCCGTCGGCCACCCAGGGCAGGTCTAGGCCGGTCAGCAGAGTGAGCGCGCAACGCGCCTGAAAGGCCAGCGCGTCCGCGTGCAGGCCCGCGTCGCCGAACAGCAGCTCGCTGTAGATCGCGGTCATCAGCGGCGTGGTGTCGCAGATCACCAGATCATGCGTCCGTGCGGCGGCTTCGATCTGCTCACGCTGGGCCGCGGCGATGGCGGCCTGCTCATGGGCTTGCGGCGTGCGGCCGGCCTGCTCGCACCAGGTGCGCAAATGCTCGTCCACGCGCGCGCAGCGCAGCCCCGTGCGGGCGAGCAGGGCCTGCTGCAGTTCGGCGGCGAGGGCGCTCTTGCCGGTGCTCTCGGCGCCGACGATGGCGATCAGCATGGCGCCTGCCATGCCTTAGGCCGCCGCCGGTTCGATCTGGCGCTGCCAGGCGCGCCAGCCGGCCACCGACATGGGGATGAAGACGGCATACAGCAGCACGGTGAGCCAATAGCCCTTGTAGGCGAACAGCGTGACGCTGACGGCGTTCACCAGCACCCAGACGCTCCAGTTCTCATGGTATTTGCGCCCCAGCAGCCATTGGCCCAGCAGGCTGGCCACGGTGGGGAAGGCGTCCCAGAAGGGCAGGGTGGAATCGGTATGGCGCTGCAGCCACAGGCCCAAGAGCGGCCAGGCCAGCGCGGTGGCGGCAATCGCCACCCAGCGCCCGCGCGGGCTCAGGCGCCGCACCCGCAAGACCTGACCCTCGTCGGTGCGGCCATACAGCCATTGCCACCAGCCCCATAGGGCCAGCGCGGCGAACACCAGCTGCAGCGTGGCCTCGCCATAGAGCTTGCCGCTCCAGAACAACAGGAAATAGAGCAGCGAGCTGATCAGCGCCAGCGGCCAGGCCAGCACATGCACACGCATATTGCACAAGACCATCCAGATCGCCAGCACGAAGGCCAGCACCTCCAGCCAGGTGATGGGGCTGCCGAAGGCCTCGAAGGCGGACAGGAACAGGGGTTGCAGCCAGAGCAGCAGGGCGTCCATCGGAGTGGCCCCGCCTCAGTGGCGCTGCTGCTGAAACTGCACGTAGATCTCGTCGGGGCGCACCATGCCCAGCTCCAGGCGCGCCTTCTCCTCGACCATTTCCAGGCCTTCGCGCAGGTCGCGCAACTCGGCCAGCATCTGCGCGTTGCGCGCACGTGCCTGGTCGTTGGCTTCTTCCTGGGTCTTGAGCTGGGCGCGCAGCTGCACGCCGCGCGCAAGACCGCCCTTGCCGAACCAGAGTTGGGCTTGGATGGCCAGTAAAAAAGCGGCCAGGATGAGGGCGATGGTCTTCACGCGCCGCAGTTTAGCGCGGCTCTTCGGAGCCGCGCCTCAGGACTTAGCGCAGGTTATAAAAAGCAGCGCGGCCGGGATACACCGCCACGTCGCCCAGGTCTTCCTCGATGCGCAGCAGCTGGTTGTACTTGGCCATGCGGTCCGAGCGCGACAGCGAGCCGGTCTTGATCTGGCCGGCGTTCAGGCCCACGGCGATGTCGGCAATGGTCGAGTCCTCGGTTTCGCCCGAGCGGTGCGAGATCACGGCGGTGTAGCCGGCGCGCTTGGCCATCTCGATGGCGGCGAAGGTCTCGGTGAGCGTGCCGATCTGGTTGATCTTGATGAGGATCGAGTTGGCGATGCCCTTGTCGATGCCTTCCTTCAGGATCTTGGTGTTGGTGACGAACAGGTCGTCGCCCACCAGCTGCACCTTCTGGCCCAGCACCTCGGTGATGTGCTTCCAGCCGTCCCAGTCGCCCTCGGCCATGCCGTCTTCGATCGAGATGATGGGGTACTTGTCGACCCAGGTGGCCAGCATGCTGGTCCATTCCTGGGCGGTCAGGCTCAGGCCTTCACCTTCCAGCACATACTTGCCGTCCTTGTAGAACTCGCTGGCGGCGCAGTCCAGGCCCAGGGCGATCTGCTCGCCGGCGGTGTAGCCGGCCTTGTCGATCGCCTGCAGGATCAGCTGGATGGCGGCCTCATGGCTCTCGACGCTGGGGGCAAAGCCGCCCTCGTCGCCCACCGCGGTGCTGATGCCCTTGTCGTGCAGGATCTTCTTGAGCGCGTGGAACACCTCGGCGCCCCAGCGGATGGCTTCGCGGAAGGTCGGGGCGCCCACCGGGATGATCATCAGCTCTTGCAGGTCCAGCGTGTTGTTGGCGTGCGCGCCACCGTTGATGACGTTCATCATCGGCACCGGCAGCTGGTTGCCGCCCATGCCGCCGAAATAGCGGTACAGGGGCAGGCCCGACTCCTCGGCTGCGGCACGCGCCACCGCCATCGAGACCGCCAGCATCGCGTTGGCGCCCAGGCGGCTCTTGTTCTCGGTGCCGTCCAGGTCGATCAGGGTCTTGTCCAGGAAGGCCTGCTCGGAGGCGTCCAGGCCCAGCACGGCCTCGGAGATCTCGGTGTTGATGTGCTCGACCGCCTTCAGCACGCCCTTGCCCAGGTAGCGGGCCTTGTCGCCGTCGCGCAGCTCGATGGCCTCGCGCGAACCGGTGGACGCGCCGCTCGGCACGGCCGCACGGCCCATCACGCCGGATTCCAGCAGCACATCGCATTCGACAGTGGGGTTGCCGCGGCTGTCCAGGATCTCACGGCCGACGATGTCAACAATTGCACTCATTCAAAAGTCTCCAGAAGGTCAAAAATTCTCAGGCGGGACTGTGCCGGGTTTTCGTTACCAGCGCTGAACAAGATCAGACGCCTTCGATCAACACCATGCGCATCACCGCCGCGCCGGCACGCGCCTGGCGGGCCTGGCCATATTCCGGCGAGTCGTTGAAGGCCTTGGCGGCTTCCAGGCTCGGGAACTTCAGGAGCACCACGCGCTCGGGCGTCCAGTCGCCCTCCAGCACCTCGACCTTGCCACCGCGCACGCAGACCTCGGCGCCATGCGCCTGCATCGCGATGCTGGAGAACCTGCGGTACTCCTCGTACTGCGTGGGATTGGTGACGGTGACGTTGGCGAGGATGTAGGCGGAGGGCATGGGTTCAGCAGAAGAAGTCGTTCTCGAGCAGCGGCTGGCTCTTGACCACGCGGTCCAGCGCCACCAGCTGCTCCAGCAGGGCCCGCATGCGGTTCAGGGGCACGGCGTTGGGTCCGTCCGACCAGGCTTCGGCCGGGCGCGGATGGGTTTCCATGAAGAGGCCCGCCACGCCCGCGCCGACGCCCGCCCGGGCCAGCACGGGCACCATCTCGCGGGCACCGCCGCTGGTGGTGCCCTGGCCGCCCGGCTTCTGCACCGAGTGCGTCACGTCGAACACCACGGGCGCGCCGGACTTGCGCATCTCGGCCAGGCTGGTCATGTCGGCCACGAGGTTGTTGTAGCCGAAGCTCACGCCGCGTTCGCAGGCCAGGAAGCGGTCCTCCGACAGGCCCGCTTCGCGTGCTGCCTCGCGGGCCTTGTCGATGACGTTCTTCATGTCCCAGGGCGCCAGGAACTGCCCCTTCTTGATGTTCACCGGCTTGCCGCTCATGGCCACCGCGCGGATGAAGTCGGTCTGGCGGCACAGGAAGGCCGGGGTCTGCAGCACGTCGACCACGGCGGCCACCGGCGCCACCTGGGCTTCGTCATGCACATCGGTCAGGATGGGCAGCTGCAGCTGGCGGCGCACCTCGTCCAGGATCTTGAGGCCCGCATCCATCCCCACGCCGCGCTTGCTGCTGCCCGACGAGCGGTTGGCCTTGTCGAAGGAGCCCTTGTAGATCAGCGGAATGCCAAGCGCCGTACAGGCTTCCTTGAGTTGGCCGGCCACCTCGATCGAGAGCTCCTGGCTCTCGATCGAGCAGGTGCCGGCGATCAGGAAGAAAGGCTTGTCGATTCCGACGTCAAACCCGCACAGCTTCATCATGATGCTTACGCCTTCTTGTGATCCAGCGCTGCCTTGATGAAGGCGATGAACAGCGGGTGGCCGTCCCAGGGCGTGGACTTGAACTCGGGGTGGAACTGCACGCCCACATACCAGGGGTGCACCTCGCGCGGCAGCTCCACCATCTCGGTGAGCTTCTCGCGCTGCGTGATGGCCGAGATCACCAGGCCAGCGGCCTGCAGCTTGTCGAGGTAATGCTCGTTGGCCTCGTAGCGATGGCGGTGGCGCTCGGTCACCACGGGCCCATAGATGTCATGCGCCAGCGTGCCGGCCTTGACGTCCGAGCTCTGCGCGCCCAAGCGCATGGTGCCGCCCAGATCGCTCTTCTCGTCGCGCTTCTGGATGCTGCCGTCGGCGTCCTGCCACTCGTCGATCAGCGCGATCACCGGGTGCGGCGTCGTCGGTTCGAACTCGGTGGAGTTGGCGCCGGCGAGGCCGGCCATATGGCGCGCGTATTCGATGGTGGCGACCTGCATGCCCAGGCAGATGCCCAGGTAGGGCAGCTTGTGCTCGCGTGCATATTGCGCCGCCAGGATCTTGCCTTCCACGCCGCGCTTGCCGAAGCCGCCGGGCACCAGGATGGCGTCGTACTGGGCCAGCTGATCGATGTTCTCGGCCGTCAGCAGCTCCGAGTCCACGTATTCGATCTTTACGCCCGCATGGTTGTGGATGCCGGCGTGGCGCAGCGCCTCGTTGAGCGACTTGTACGAGTCCGACAGGTCGGTGTACTTGCCGCACATCGCGATGGTGACATGCTTGGCGGGGTTCTCGACCTCGTGCACCAGGGTGTCCCAGCGCTTCAGGTCGGTGCTCTTGGTGTTGAGCTGCAGCTTGGTGCAGATCAGCTGGTCCAGGCCCTGCTCATGCAGCACGCGCGGCACCTTGTAGATGGTGTTCACGTCCCACATCGAGATCACGCCGTACTCGGGCACATTGGTGAAGAGCGAGATCTTCTCGCGCTCGTCGTCCGGGATGCGGCGGTCGGCGCGGCACAGCAGGGCGTCGGGCTGGATGCCGATCTCGCGCAGCTTCTGCACCGTGTGCTGGGTCGGCTTGGTCTTCAGCTCGCCGGCGGCGGCGATCCAGGGCACATAGGTCAGGTGCACGAAGGCGGTGTTGGTGGGGCCGGCGCGCAAGCTCATCTGGCGCACCGCCTCCAGGAAGGGCAGCGATTCGATATCGCCCACCGTGCCACCGATCTCGACGATGGCCACGTCCACCGCGTCGGGCGTGCCGGCACCGGCACCACGGCGGATGAAATCCTGGATCTCGTTGGTGACATGGGGAATCACCTGCACGGTCTTGCCCAGGTAATCGCCACGGCGCTCCTTCTCCAGCACCGACTTGTAGATCTGGCCGGTGGTGAAGTTGTTGCTGCGCTTCATGCGGGTGGTGATGAAGCGCTCGTAGTGACCCAGGTCCAGGTCGGTCTCGGCACCGTCATCGGTGACAAAGACCTCGCCATGCTGGAAGGGAGACATCGTGCCCGGATCCACGTTGATGTAGGGATCCAGCTTGATGAGGGTGACTTTGAGGCCGCGCGATTCGAGGATGGCAGCCAGAGAGGCCGATGCGATGCCCTTGCCGAGTGAGGACACCACACCGCCTGTGACGAAGACGTACTTGGTCATGTCTTGCAGCGTCCCGTGCAAGAACGCTGTGGTGGTAAAGCGCGATTATAGCGATGCCGCGCCAGCCACCCGGGCCTGCGAGCGCAGGCTGTCCAGCAATTGCAGTACCAGGGCCGCCGTGTCGTCGGGGCGCTCGAAGGGATAGAGATGCGAGCCCTCCAGCCAGTGGAAGTTGCCATGGGCCAGCGCCTTGGACGCCGTGGCACCGGCCTGGCGCAGCTCTTCCGACTGCGTGCCGGCCACAAAGGCGACCGGGCAGCGCGGCGCATGGCGCTTGATGAGCCCTTCGATGTGATGCGGCAGGGTGTTGTAGATGCGGGTCTCGATCTCGCGCCGGAAGCCCAGCACGGTCTTGCCGTCCGGCGCTTCATCGAAGCCGCAGGCCACATAGTCCTGCAGCACGCGCGGGTCCCAGCGCGCGAACTTGTGCTTGGACGCAAAGTGCGCCAGCACCGCGGCGCGGCTGGGCCATTCATGGCGGCGCTGGTGCGAGACCTTGCCGGGCGAGACGCGCTGCATCAGCCTTGTCGCCTTGGCCACCTGCACGCTGTGGGCGCGCCAGCCCGCCACGATGGGCGAGTCCAGCAGGATCAGGCCCTGCGCCAGATCGGGCCGGCGGCAGGCGGTGAGCAGGCTCAGGATGCCGCCCAGCGAATGGCCCACCAGCATCACCTTGCCGGCGGGGCGCACCTCGTGCTCGATGAAGTGGATCAGCTCGTCGCGCAGATGCGGCCAGTTGCTGCTGACGGGAAACCTGGGGTCATGGCCGATGCGGGGCAGGGCGGCCACGCGCCAGCCGGCACGCTCCCAGATCTCGAACAGCACGCGGTAGCAGCCGGCCGGAAATCCGTTGGCGTGGGAAAAGACGATCGTGCCTTGGGCTTGCTTCTTCATGCGTGCTTGCTGAGGGCCTTGAGCTTGTAGAGCGCTTCCAGCGCCTCGCGCGGGCTCAGGGCATCGGGATCCAGATCTTGCAGCGCTTCCAGCGCCGGGCTGGTCGCGGCGGCGACACCGGGCGCAGGCTCGGGCGGCGCAGCGAACAGATCGATCTGCGCCTCGCCCTCGCCGGCCTTGGCTTCCAGGGCTTCCAGCGTGGCACGCGCCTGGCGCACCAGGCTTGCGGGCATGCCGGCCAGGCGTGCCACCTGCACGCCATAGCTGCGGCTGGCCGGGCCGGGCTGGATCTCATGCAGGAACACGATGTCCTCGCCGCTCTCCACCGCCGAGACATGCATGTTCAGGGCCTGTTGGTGCTTGGCCGGGAACTCGGTGAGCTCGAAGTAATGGGTGGCGAAGAGCGTGAAGGCGCGGCACTTGTCGTGCAGATGGCTGGCGATCGCGCCGGCCAGGGCCAGACCGTCGAAGGTGGAGGTGCCGCGGCCGATCTCGTCCATCAGCACCAGGCTCTGGTCGGTGGCGCTGTGCAGGATGGCGGCCGCCTCGGTCATCTCCAGCATGAAGGTCGACTGCGCATTGGCCAGGTCGTCCGCCGCGCCGATGCGGGTGTGGATCGCGTCCATGGGCCCCAGGCGGCAGGCCGCGGCCGGCACATAGGAACCGATGGCGGCGAGCAGGCAGATCAGCGCAACCTGGCGCATGAAGGTGCTCTTGCCGCCCATATTGGGGCCGGTGATGACCTGCATGCGGGTGCGCGCGTCGAGCCGGCAGTCATTTGCCATGAACTCGCCGGCGCCGGTTTCGCGCAAGCGCATCTCCACCACCGGGTGGCGGCCGCCCGCGATCTCGATGCAGGGCTGGCCCACGAACTCGGGCCTGCACCAGCGCAGCGTGGCAGCGCGCTCGGCCAGCGCCGCCAGCGCGTCGAGGCTGGCCAGCGCACGGCCCAGCTGGGTCAGCGCGGCGAGCTCCTCGATCAAGTTGTCAAGCACCACTTCGAAGAGCAGCTTCTCGCGTGCCAGCGCGCGCTCCTGGGCCGAGAGCGCCTTGTCCTCGAAGGCCTTCAGCTCGGGCGTGATGTAACGCTCGGCGTTCTTGAGCGTCTGGCGGCGCTGGTAGTCCAGCGGCACCTTGTCCACCTGGCCCTGCGTGACCTCGATGTAGAAGCCATGCACCTTGTTGTACTGCACGCGCAGATTGGCGATGCCGGTGCGGGCGCGTTCGCGCGTTTCCAGGTCCAGCAGGAAGCTGTCGCAGTTCTGCTGGATCGCGCGCAGCTCGTCGAGCTCGGCGTCGAAGCCGGGGGCGATCACGCCGCCGTCGCGCAGCAGCACCGCCGGTTCATCGGCGATCGCGCGGCGCAGCAGCTCCTCAATATGCGGCGAGGCCAGCAGGCCGCCGGCCAGTTCGTCCAGCAGCGCGCTGCCGGCGGGCACGGTGCCCTGCAGCTGGGGCAGCAGCTGCAAGGTGGCGCGCAGGCCGGTGAGCTCGCGCGGGCGTACCTGGCGCAGCGCGATGCGGGCGGCAATGCGCTCCACGTCGGAGACGCCGCGCAGGGCATCGCGCAGACCCTCGAAGCCGCCCTGCAGCAGCGCCGCGATCGCGCCATGGCGCGCCAGCGCCTCGCCACGCTCGCGCCTGGGGTGCAGCAGCCAGTGGCGCAGCGCACGGCTGCCCATGCCGGAGCGGCAGGTATCCAGCACCGAGAGCAGGGTGGGCGTGGTCTCGCCGCGCAGCGTGAGGGTCAGCTCCAGATTGCGCTGGGTGGCCGGTGGCAGGTCCATCAGCTCGCTGCTGCGCTGCACCTGCAGGCTCTTCACATGCGCCAGCGCCCGGCCCTGGGTGTGCTCGGCATAGCTCAGCAGCGCGGCGGCGGCGGCATGACCGGCCGTGAACTCCTGGGCATTGAAGCCTGCCAGGCTGGCCACGCCTAGCTGCTCGCAGAGCTTGCGCGCGCCCAGCGCGCTGTCGAACTGCCAGCTGGGGCGATTGGTGATGGGCAGACGGGCGGCCAGCACGCCGGCGGGCTGACGCTCGCGGTCCACCAGCACCTCGGCCGGCGCGAGGCGCGCCAGCCAGGAGGGCAGCTCGCGCTCGCTGCATTCGGCCAGGCCCAGCTGGCCCTGGGTGAGCGAGAGCCAGGCCAGGCCCAGTTTTTTACCCTGCGTCGCCACCGCCAGCAGGATGGAGTCCTGCTTGTCGGCCAGCAGCTCGGTGTCGGTGACGGTGCCGGGCGTCACCACCCGCACCACCTTGCGCTCCACCGGCCCCTTGGCCGTGGCTACATCGCCCACCTGCTCGGCAATCGCCACCGCCTCGCCCAGCTTGATCAGCTTGGCGAGGTAGGACTCCAGCGAATGCACCGGCACGCCGGCCATCACCACCGGCTGGCCGGCGCTCTGGCCGCGCACCGTGAGGGTGATGTCCAGCAGGGCATTGGCCTTGCGCGCATCGTCGAAGAAGACTTCGTAGAAGTCGCCCATGCGGTAGAACACCAGGGTCTCGGGGAATTCGGCCTTGATGCGCAGGTACTGCTGCATCATCGGCGTATGGGCTGAATAGTCAGCGGGCTGAGCCCGTGCCGTGGCCGGGGCGTTGTCTGGGTGACCCATGGGTATCGATTCGTACAGGTGATGTCGGCGCCCGGGCGGGCGGGCCCTTGCCGCGGGCAGCGGCGCATCTTACTTGTTGGCTGCGGCGCGGCCGTCGCGGCGGGCGCGCAACAGGCGCGGCGGCTTTTTGGTTATTTACGGTAAGCCAGTCTGTGGCCCGGTAAGCGCCGGCCCACCGCGCCCACCGAGGCGCTGCCCAGGCCGGCGCGCGGCTTCGGTAATGTTTTGTAAGCGTCAGCCCCTGGCGCCGGGCCGCGGCCGCGCCGTCGCGCCGGCGCTGTCACAAAGGCCCGCTGCTAGCATCGTTTGCAGACCGATCCATCCCCCTGCAACGCGAGCGAGACCCCTATGAATCTGGGCCAGCAAGGCCGTCCCATGCCCCCGCCGGCGCGGCGGCGGCTGCCATGAGCGAGGCCCTGTCCTTGCTGGCCCCGTTCGACGGCATCGCCATGCCTCTGCAGACGGTGGCCGATCCGGTGTTCGCCGGCCTGGTGCTGGGGGACGGCCTGGCGATCGAGCCGCTCTCGGCCACGCTGCTGGCGCCTTGCGACGGCGTGCTCAGCCACCTGGCACGCAGCGCCCATGCGCTCACGCTGACGGCGCCCAATGGCGCCGAGCTGCTGCTGCACATCGGCATCGACACCGTGCAACTCCAGGGCCAGGGCTTCAATGCCCTGGTGCGCCAGGGCGACGCGGTGCGCCGCGGCCAGCCGCTGATCGTGGTGGATCTGGACTGGGTGGCGCGGCGCGCGCCCTCGCTGCAGACCATGCTGGTGCTCACCGGCGGCGGCTTCGAGATTGCCGGCCGCGCCAGCGGCAGGCTCAAGGCCGGGCGGGATCAGTTCCTGCAACTGGCGCCGGCCCGGCCGACGGCCAGTGCGGCCGGCGTGGTTAGCCCGGCCGCGGCCGCGCTGCGCGCCCGTGCCCAGGTGCTGCACCGCAACGGCCTGCATGCCCGGCCGTCGGCCCTGGTGCAGGCGGCCGCGCGCGCCTTCGCCGCCGAGGTGCAGCTGGAGTTCCGCGGGCGCGCCGCCAATGCCCGCAGCATGACGGCGCTGATGGGCCTGGCGGTGGGCGAGCTGGACGAGGTGCTGGTCTGCGCCCGCGGCGCGGATGCCGAGGCCGCGCTGCAGGCGGTGGTGCAGGCGCTGCAAAGCTGCAGCGGCGCGGCACCGGTGAGCGCGCCGCCGGCCTCGCAGCCGGCACCCGCAGCGCCTGATGATGGCGACGGCGATGGCGGCCAGCGCCTGCGCGGCATCTGCGCCGCGCCCGGCCTGGCCCTGGGCCAGGTGTTGCGGCTGGATAGGCAGGTGGCCGAGGTGCCACAGCAGGGGCTGGGGCTGGAGACCGAGTTTGCCCGCCTGGCCAGCGCGCTCAAGCAGACGCGCGAGGAGATTGGCGCGGCGATGGCGAACGCCGCCGAGCGCCAGGCCAACGAGGAGCGCGACATCTACGGCGCCCATCTGGCCCTCGCCGACGATCCCGAGCTGATCGCCGCCACCGAGCAGGCGGTGCTGCGGGGCGACAGCGCCGGCCATGCCTTCCGCCAGGCCATCGGCGCGCAATGCGAGCTGCTGGGCGGGCTGGGCAATGCCCTGCTGGCCGAGCGCGTCAACGATCTGCAGGATCTGGAGCGGCGCCTGCTGGCGGCGCTGGGCCACCGGGCCGCGGGCCAGCCCAGCCTGGGCCCGGCCTCGATCCTGGTGGCGGACGATCTTGCCCCCTCCGATCTGACCGGCCTGCCGCGCGCCCAGCTGGCCGGGCTGGCCACCGTGCATGGCGGCGCCACCAGCCATGTGGCGATCCTGGCGCGCGCCATGGGCATACCGGCCCTGGTGGCGATGGGGCCGGCCCTGCTGGGGCTGCGCAACGGCCAGCAGGTGCTGCTCGACGCCGACCGCGGCCGGCTCTGCGCCGAGCCGAGCGCCGCGCAGCTGAGTGCCGCGCAGGCGCAGCTGGCCGCGCAGGCCGCCCAGCGCGCCGAGATGCTGCGCAGCGCCGACCGGCCCGCGCAGACCCTGGACGGCCAGCACATCGAGGTGGCCGCCAATATCGCCAACGAAGCCGATGCCCGCGAGGCGCTGCGCTGCGGCGCCGACGGGGTGGGGCTGCTGCGCACCGAATTCCTCTTCATCGACCGCAACGAGATGCCCGACTCCGCCGAACAGGCGAGTGCCTACCAGGCGGTCATCGATGCGCTGCAGGGCCGGCCCGCCATCATCCGCACCATGGACGTGGGCGGCGACAAGTCGCTGCCCTATCTGAGCCTGCCCAGCGAGGACAACCCGGCGCTGGGCCTGCGCGGCATCCGCTCCGGCCTGGCCCAGCCCGAGCTGCTGGACGCGCAGTTGCGCGGCCTGCTGGCGGTGCGCCCGCTCGCCAGCCTGCGCATCCTGATCCCGATGGTGGCCGAGGTGGGCGAGGTGCTGCGGGTGCGCGAACGCATCGAGGCCCTGGCCGAGGAGATGGGGCTGGCCGAGCGGCCGCAGCTGGGCGTGATGATCGAGGTGCCCTCGGCCGCGCTGCTGGCCGACCAGCTGGCGCGTCATGTCGACTTCTTCTCCATTGGCACCAACGACCTGAGCCAGTACACGTTGGCGATGGACCGCTGCCATGCCGGCCTGGCGGCGCGCCTGGACCCCATGCACCCGGCCCTGCTGCGCCTCATCGCGATGACGGTGGAGGGGGCCGCCCAGCATGGCAAATGGGTGGGCCTGTGCGGTGGCATGGCCTCCGACCTGGAGGCGGTGCCGCTGCTGCTGGGCCTGGGGGTGAGCGAGCTCTCCGTCAGCCCGCCGCTGGTGCCGGGCGTGAAGGCCAGGCTGCGCACGCTCTCGCGCGTGCAGTGCCGGGCCGATGTGCAGGCGCTGCTGCGCCTGGAGTCCGCCGAGGCGGTGCGCGCCACGGCGCGCGCGCGCTGGCCCATGGAGGCCCAATGATCAAGCAAGCCCGAGGAACTTCAGCATGAAACCAAGCAGATTTGCCGGCATCCAGCAGCTCGGGCGCGCCCTGATGCTGCCGATCGCGGTCTTGCCGGTGGCGGGCTTGCTGCTGCGCCTGGGCCAGCCCGACCTGCTGGACATCGCGGTGATGGCGCAGGCGGGCGACGCCATCTTCGCCAACCTGGCGCTGATCTTCGCGATCGGCGTGGCGGTGGGCTTTGCGCGGGAGAACAACGGCACGGCCGGGCTGGCGGGGGCGATCGGCTACCTGGTGCTCACGGCGGTGCTGAAGGCCAGCGACGCCAAGATCAATATGGGCGTGCTGGCCGGCATCACCGCCGGGCTCTCGGCCGGCCTGCTCTACAACCGCTGCAAGGACATCGCCCTGCCGTCCTACCTGGCCTTTTTCGGTGGGAAGCGTTTCGTGCCCATCGCCACCGGCTTTGCGATGCTGCTGGCCGGCGTGCTGCTGAGCCTGCTGTGGCCGCCGGTGCAGCAGGGCATCGACGCGCTGGGCCATTGGCTGATCGGCGCCGGCGGGCTGGGCCTGTTCATCTACGGCGTGTTGAACCGGCTGCTGATCGTCACCGGCCTGCACCACATCCTCAACTCGCTCACCTGGTTCGTGTTCGGCAGCTTCCCGGACCCGCTGGTGGCCGGCAAGATCGCCACCGGCGACCTGAATCGCTTCTTTGCCGGCGACCCCACGGCCGGCAGCTTCATGACCGGCTTCTTCCCGGTGATGATGTTCGGCCTGCCCGCCGCCTGCCTGGCGATCTATCGCGCGGCGCGGCCCGAGAACCGCGCCGCGGTGGGCGGGCTGCTGCTCTCCATGGGCCTCACCGCCATGCTCACCGGCGTGACCGAGCCGGTGGAGTTCTCCTTCATGTTCCTGGCGCCGCTGCTGTATGCCATCCATGCCCTGCTGACGGGGCTGTCGATGGCGCTGATGCACGCGCTCGACGTGCGCCTGGGCTTCACCTTCTCGGCCGGGCTGTTCGATTACCTGCTGTCCTTCGGCAAGGGCCACAACGGCCTGCTGCTGCTGCCGGTGGGCTTGGCCTATGGCCTGGTCTACTACCTGCTGTTCAGCTTCTTCATCCGGCGCTTCAAGCTGCCGACCATGGGGCGCGAGGAGGGCGGCGCGGCACCGGCGCCCACCGTTAGCGCCAGTGGCCGCGGCAGCGCGCGTGCGCAGGGCCTGCTCGAGGCGCTGGGCGGGGCCGCCAATCTGCGCTCGGTGGACGCCTGCACCACGCGCCTGCGCCTGCAGGTGGCCGACAACGGCGCCATCGACGCGGCCGCGCTGCGCGCCCTCGGCGCCCGCGGCGTCATCATGCCGGCGCCCGGCAGCGTGCAGGTGGTGCTGGGCCCCGAGGCCGACCAGGTGGCCGACGAGCTGCGCGCGCTGCAGGGCCAGGCGCCGCAGCCCCCCGCCGCCGCCATGCCGCCGCCGCCAGCGCCGCCAGTGCCGCCAACCGAGCTGCGCCTGGACCGCAAGGCCTGGCTGCTGGCGCTGGGCGGCGAGGCCAATGTGCAGCGCATCGAGGCGGTGGCCGGCACGCGGCTGCGCGTGGTGCTGGGCGATGCCGCGCGCGTCGACGAGGCGGCCCTGCTGGGCCTGGGCGCGCTGGGCCTGCAGAGCTTCTCGCCGGCGCTGGTGCATGTGCTGCTGGCCGACGCCGCCGCCGCGCATGCGGCCCTGCTGGCCGAAAGGGCGGGGCCATGAGGGCGCTGCTGACGAGCTTGCTGCTGGGCTTGCTGCTTTCGGGCGCGAGTGCAGGGCCGTCAGGCGATGGCGCGCCGCTGCGCCTGCGCTGGGAGCTGGAGCGCAGCCAGTTCTCGCCCGAGCATCCCGAAGGTCGCTCGCGCGCGCTGTTCACACTCACCAATCTGGACCGCCGGCCCCTGCCGGCGCAGGGCTGGTCCATCTATTTCAGCGCCATGGCCGGCGTCGAGCTGGGCCCGGTATTGGAGGGTCAGGTCTTGCTGGAGCGCGTCGTCGCCACGCTGTTCCGCCTGCGCCCCGCAGCGGGTTTCCAGCCGCTGGACAGCGGCCAGACCCTGCGCATCGTGCTGCTCCATCCGGAGCTGGTGCTGATGCCGGACAAGGCACCGCAAGCGCCCTATCTGGTGCTGGACGAGGCGCCCGGGCGCGGCCTGGCGATCCGCGACTACCAGTTGCTGCCGCCCAGCCGCCCCGAGCAGACCGAGCTGCCGCCCGGCGCTGCGCTGCCGCTGGCGACGCCGCAATCGCTCTACCAGCGCTATGCCCAGGCCGCTATGCCGGCCGAGCTGCCGCCGCTGTTCCCGACGCCGCTGCAATACCGCCGGCTGGCCGGCACCCTGCACTGGGACGGCTTGCCCGAGGTACGCGCCGCGCCCGCGCTGGCGGCGCAGGCCGAGCAACTGCAGGCCTGGCTGCGCCCGCTGTTCCCGGGCGGCCAGGTGGGGCGCGGCCAGCCCGCGGTGCAACTGAGCCTGGGGCCGGTGGCCGGCCAGCGCTCGCCCGAGGCCTATGCGCTGAGCATCGGCGCGCGCCAGGGCGTGCGCCTCCGGGCGGCCAGCCCGGCCGGGTTGGCGCGCGGGCTGCAGAGCCTGCGCATGCTGCTGCCGCTGCCCACGGCGGTGCTGGCGCGGCAGGGCGTGGAGCTGCCGGCGCTGCACATCGTCGATGCGCCTCGCTATGCCTACCGCGGCCTGATGCTGGATGTGGCGCGCAATTTCCAGAGCAAGGCCACGCTGCTGTCGACCCTGGACCTGATGGCGCGCTACAAGCTCAACACCCTGCACCTGCACCTCAGCGACGACGAGGGCTGGCGGCTCGAGATCCCCGGCCTGCCCGAGCTCACCGAGGTGGGTGGGCGCCGCGGCCAGCAGGCCGACCCGCTCGCGCATCTGCCGCCCGCCTATGGCTCCGGGCCGGATCTGGCCGACCCCTATGGCAGCGGCCATTACAGCCGCGCCGACTATCTGGAGATCCTGCGCCATGCGGCGGCGCTGCAGATCGAGGTGATCCCCGAGATCGACATGCCGGCGCATGCGCGCGCCGCGGTGAAGGCGATGGAAAGTCGCTGGCAACGCCGCTTGCGCAGCGGTGCCGCCGGCGCGGACGAGTTCCTCCTGAGCGAGCCGGGCGACCGCTCGGTGTATCGCTCGGCCCAGCTGTACACCGACCATGTGATGAACCCGGCGCTGCCCTCCACCTATGCCTTTGTCGAGCAGGTGGTGGGCGCGCTCAAGGCCATGCACGCCGAGGCCGGCATGCCGCTGCGGCGCCTGCATGTGGGCGGCGACGAACTGCCGGCCGGCGCCTGGGAACAATCGCCCGCCTGTCAGGCCCTGCTCAAGCAGCTGGGGGCCAGCGATACCGAGGCGCTCTGGGATCACTTCTTCGATCGCGTGCAGGCCCTGCTGCGGCGCCAGGGCATCGCGGCGGCGGGCTGGGAGGAGCTCGGCGCACGCAAGGCCGTGCTGGCCGGTGAGCCCGGGCTGGCGCCGAACGCGCATTTCCTGCGGCGCGACATCCGCCTGCATGTCTGGAACAACACCGGCGCCAACGCGGACCTCGCCTACCGCCTCGCCAATGCGGGCTATGCCACCGTGCTGGCGCCGGCGACGCGGCTCTACTTCGATATGGCGCATCAGAAGGACCCGGCCGAGCCCGGCCACGACTGGGCGGCCTTTCTGGACCTCGACCAGGTGTTCGACTTCATGCCCACGCGCATGCCGGGCCGCCAGGGCCTGAGTGCCGAAGGCCGCCGCCACCTCATCGGGCTGGAGGCCACGCTGTTCTCCGAGACCGTGCGCGGCCCCGAGCGCCTGGCCCAGATGCTGATGCCACGCCTGCTGGGCCTGGCCGAGCGCGCCTGGGCCGCCGAGCCCGGCTGGGAGCGCCTGCCCGACCCGGCCGCCCAGGCGCGGGCGCGCGCCCAGTTCATGCAGCAGCTGGGCAGCCAGCTGCTGCCGCGCCTGGATGCCGAGTGGCCGGCGCTGCATTACCGCATCGCGCCGCCCGGCCTGCTGAGGCAGGGCGATCGCGTGCTGGCGCGCGCCCAGCTGCCCGGCATGACGCTGCGCTACACCAGCGACGGCAGCCCGCCGCGCGCCGACAGCCCGCTGGTGCAGGGGCCGATCACGGCGCGCGGGCGCATCGCCGTGGCCGCCTTCGACCGCAACGGCCGCGCCGGCCGGCCTTCATGGATCGACAACCCCTGAGCAAGGATCACTCTCATGCACGCACGCCGACTCGGCCTCAAGCTTCTCGCCGCCCATCTTCTGCTGGGAGGCGGGGCACTGGCGTCGGCCCAGCCCGCCGCGGGCGACTGGGCCGGCCATGGGCGCTACCGCGCCGCCAATGCGAGCCTGCCGGCGCCCGCCAGCGGCGAGCGCCGCGTGGTCTTCATGGGCGACTCGATCACCGAGTTCTGGAGCCCGGCGCTGGCCCAGGCCTTCCCCGGCAAGCCCTATGTGAACCGGGGCATCAGCGCCCAGACCACGCCGCAGATGCTGCTGCGCTTCCGGCAGGACGTGATCGAGCTGCAGCCGGCCGCGGTGGTGATACTGGCCGGCACCAACGACATCGCCGGCAACAGCGGGCCCAGCTCGGTCGAGATGATCGCCGGCCATGTGCGCTCGATGACGCAGCTGGCGCGGGCCCATGGCATCCGCGTGGTGCTGTGCGCGGTGCTGCCCGCGGCGGCCTACTACTGGAACCCGGCCGTCCATCCGGCGGCCACCATCGTCGCGCTGAACCAGCGCCTGCGCGAACTGGCGCGCGAGGGCGGCCACCGCTGGGTCGATTACCACGCCGCCCTGGCGGATGAACAGGGCGGCCTGCCGCTCAAGTACTCCGAGGACGGCGTGCACCCCAATGCCGCCGGCTACCGCGTCATGGCGCCGCTGCTGGAGCGCGAGATCGAGGCGGCGCTGAAGCCCTAGTCGATCTGCAGGCGCGCGAGCACCGGGAAATGGTCGGAGGGGTAGCGCTGGCCGTTGGAGTCGGTCAGCACCGCGTACTTGAGCACGCGGATGCGCGGGCTGAGGAAGATGTAGTCGATCAGCAGCTCCGGCGCGCTGCCGAACTTGAAATCGTTGAAGCTGGCCGGCGGGCCATAGGGCGGCGTCAGCGAGACCAGGCGCGCATCGCGCAGCTGGCCGCGCATGGCCTGGATCTGCACCGTGTCCGGCGTCGAGTTGAAGTCGCCCAGCGCGATCACATGGTCGCCGGGGTGCTGACGCCGCTGCTCGGCCAGCCAGCGCAGCAGCAGCAGGGCGGATTCGCGGCGCGCGATCGGACCCTCGTGGTCGAAGTGCACCGATACCACCAGCAGGCGCTGCCCGCCGTGGCGCTCCTGCAGCCGCACCCAGCTGGCGAGGCGGTTGCAGCAGCGCGCATCCCAGCCCTTGGAGGGGCGGTCGGGGGTCTCGCTGAGCCAGAAGTCGCCATGCGCAAGGCGCTGGAAGCGCGCGCGCCGGTAGAAGATGCTGGAATGCTCGCCGGCGTCCCGGCCATCGTCGCGGCCCACGCCCACATGCTCGAACTCGCTCAGCGCTTCCAGGTCGCGGATCTGCTCGGGCTGGCCCTCCTGGGTGCCGAACAGATCGAACTCGTGGTAACGGATCAGCGCCTTCACCGCCTCGACGCGCTGGGCCCAGACATTGGGGCCGTCGTCGGGGGTGTTGAGGCGCAGGTTGTAGCTGGCCACATTGAGCGGCGGCCCGGCCCAGGCGGGCAGGGGTATGAACATGGCCGTGAGCATGGCCGTGAGCAGGGCGAGGATGGGCAGCAATCGCATGGTGGCTGTCTCGTCGGTTTAGAGCTTGATGTAGAGCTGCCGCCGGTCCATCCCGGCCGCGACGGCCCAGCAGGCCAGCATGAAGCAGAGCGCGAACAGCAGCGAGCCGGGCTTGTCGCCCGCCCAGGACTGGAAGCCGTGCGCATAGAGCTGCTCGAACAGCGGGCGGCCCTGCAGCGGCAGCAGCCACAGCAGACTCATCGCCACCTCGGCCAGCAGGTAGATGAAGAGCGTGTTCCGGCCGAACACCTCGAAGAAGGCGCAGCCGCGGCGCCAGCCGCGCAGGTCGACGGCCCACACCAGCAGGCCTAGCAGGCACAGGTCGATGCCCACGGTGCACAGCACATAGGAGCCGGTCCAGAGTTTTTTGTTGATGGGCAGCACGCCATGCCAGGCCAGCGCCAGCGCGATCGCCAGCAGGCCCGCCATCAGCAGCTTGGCGATGCTCTCGTAGCCGGGGCCGCAGCGCCGCACCAAGCCCGCCGCGGCATGGCCGGCCAGCACATGCACCACCGCGGGCAGGGTGCCCAGCAGGCCCTCGGGGTCGAAGGCCAGGCCCTCGCCCCGGTAGAGGTGGGCCTCGCCCAGCAGCCACAGGTCCAGCTTGCGCGCGGCATTGCCGGCCAGGCTCAGATCGCCCCATTGCGCCAACACCCACCAGCACAGCAGCAGCGCAGCGCCGCTGTAGATAAGCGCGGCGCGCGCACGGCCGTAGTGCAGCAGCAATGCGGCGATGGCATAGGCCAGGGCGATGCGCTGCAGCACGCCGAGGATGCGCGTGCCGGCGAGCGGCAGCAGGGCGAGCCCGCCATCGGGGCCGACGCGCACGAAGGGGAACCAGGAGAGCAGATAGCCGCACAAAAAGATCAGCGCGCTGCGCCTGCACAGCTTCACCAGCAGCGCCGCCTCGCCCAGGCGCTCGTAGCGCGGCAGGGTGAAGCTGAGCGCGGCACCGACCACGAACAGAAAGGTCGGGAACACCACGTCGGTGAGGGTCAGGCCATGCCAGGGCGCATGCAGCAGCGGGCCGTAGGAGAGCGCCTCGCTGATCGACATATTGACGACGATCATCAGCGCCATCGTGGCGCCGCGCAGCACGTCGAGCGCACGCGCGCGCTGCGCCTCAGCCATGCGAGGCCACGACGTCGGCCGAGAACACATAGCCGGCGCCGCGCACCGTCTTGATCAGGTGCGGCTGCTTGCCATCGTCCTGCAGGCGCAGGCGCAGGCGGCTGATCTGCACGTCCAGCGAGCGGTCCAGCGGGCCGATGTCGCGGCCGCGCGTGTATTCGGCCAGCACATTGCGGTCGAGGATCTCGCCGGGATGCTCGACAAAGCATTTCAGCAGCTGGAAGTCCAGCCCGGTCAGCGCCACCTCCGTGCCCTGGCGATCGGTCACGCGGCGCTCCAGCAGGTCGAGGGTGAAGGCATCGAAGCGGCGGTAGCGCGCCGCCGCGCGCAGCTCCTGGCCGCAACGGCGCAGGATCGCCTTGATGCGGGCCAGCAGCTCGCGTGGGCTGTAGGGCTTGGCGATGTAGTCGTCGGCACCCAGCTCCAGGCCGACCACGCGGTCGGTCTCGTCGGCGCTGGCGGTCAGCATGATGATGGGCAGGTCGGAGCGCGCGCGCACCATGCGGCACAGCGCGAAGCCATCGGTGTCGGGCAGCATCACGTCCATGATGGCCATCGAGAGCTCCTCGGCATGGCGCTGGTACTCGGCCAGAAAACCGGCACCATCCGGCGCCGCCACCACCTCGTAGTGGTTCTTCTCCAGATAGGCCTTCAGCAGCAGCCGGGTGCGGAGATCGGCGTCGACGATCAGGATCTTGCGTGCCATCGGGAGCCTCGCTGCCTCAGGCCAGCCGCTGACCGGTGCCGCGGTCGAACAGATGCGAGGCACCGGCCTGCCACTGCAGGCGCAGGGGGTCGCCGATGCGCTGGCTCAGGCGGCCGGGCACTCTGGCGGTCAGGCAGCCGATCGCGGTGTCGACCATGGCGTAGGTCTCGGGGCCGGTGGGCTCCAGCATGCGCAGCGTGCCGGGCAGGCCGCCATCTTCGGTGGCGTCCGGCGCGATCGCCAGGTCCTCGGGGCGCAGGCCGTAGCTGAGCGCCCGGTGCGGGCTGTCGCGCAGCGCCTGGGCCTGCGCGGCGCTCAGCGGCAGGGCCACGCCCTGGGCGCTCAGGCCGGCGGCGCTGGCCTGGGCATCGATGAAGTTCATCGCCGGCGAGCCGACGAATTCGGCCACGAAGCGGTTCGCCGGCCGGCCGTAGATCTCGTCGGGCGTGCCGAATTGCTGCACCAGCCCGTCCCGCATCACCGCGATGCGGTCGCCCAGGGTCATGGCCTCGACCTGGTCGTGCGTGACATAGACGGTGGTGGTGCGGGTGCGCTGGTGCAGCAGCTTGATCTCGGCGCGCATCTCCACGCGCAGCTTGGCGTCGAGGTTGGAGAGCGGCTCGTCGAACAGGAACAGCGCCGGCTGGCGCGCCAGCGCACGGCCCATCGCGACGCGCTGGCGCTGGCCGCCCGAGAGCTGGCCGGGTTTGCGGTCCAGCAGGTGCTCGATCTGCAGCATGGCGCTGACGCGCGCCACCGCGGCCGCGCGCTCGGCCTTGGGCACCTTGCGCATCTCCAGGCCGAAGGCGATGTTCTGCGCCACGTTCATGTTCGGGTAGAGCGCATAGCTCTGGAACACCATGGCGATGTCGCGCTCGCGGCTGGGCGCGTGGGTGACCTCGCGCGCGCCGATATGGATGCTGCCGCTGCTGGGCTGCTCCAGGCCGGCGATCATGTTCAGCAGGGTGCTCTTGCCGCAGCCCGAGGGCCCCACCAGGATGAGGAATTCGCCGGGCTCGATCTCGATGTCGATGCCCTTGAGGATCTCGTTGCTGCCATAGGTCTTGCGGACCTGCCTGATGCTCAGTGCACCCATTGCTGCCTATCCCTTCACGGCGCCGGCGGTGAGCCCGCGCACAAAATACTTGCCGGCCAGCGCGTAGACGAGCAGGGTGGGCAGGCCGGCGATCATGGCGGCGGCCATGTCGACGTTGTATTCCTTCACCGAACTCGAGGTGTTGGCCAGGTTGTTGAGCCCCACGGTGATGGGCTTGCTGTCGGCACCCGAGAACACCACGCCGTAGAGGAAGTCGTTCCAGATATTGGTGAACTGCCAGATCAGCGTCACCACCAGGATGGGCGCGGAGAGCGGCAGCACGATGCGGCGGAAGATCTGCCAGAACGAGGCCCCGTCCAGGGTGGCGGCCTTGATCAGCTCGTCGGGCAGGCCGGCGTAGTAGTTGCGGAAGAACAGCGTGGTGGAGGGGATGCCGGCCAGCACATGCACCAGGATCAGCCCCCATACCGAGCTGGCCAGGCCCAGCCAGCCCAGCACCTGGCTCATCGGCAGCAACACCACCTGCATGGGCATGAAGACGCCAAACAGCATCAGCGCGAACAGCAGCTCGCTGCCGCGGAAGCGCCATTTGCTCAGCACATAGCCGTTCAGCGCGCCCAGTGCGGTGGAGATGCCGACGGCGGGCAGCACCATCAGCAGCGAGTTGAGGAAGAAGGGCTTGAGCCCGCCGCAGTCGGTGCCGGTGCAGGCCGCCGACCAGGCGGTGGCCCAGGCCTGCAGGCTGGGGCTGGCGGGCAGGGCCAGCAGGCTGCTGTTGCGGATCTCGTCCATGCTCTTCAGCGAGGCGCTCAGCATCACATAGAGCGGCGCCAGGAAGAACAGCGCGAACAACAGCAAAGCGCCCAGCAGCAGCAGGCGGGCGGGCGAAAGGCGCGGCCGGGCCATCATCGACGCGCCCCGCGCAACTCGGAGTAGAGGTAGGGCACGACGATGGCCGCCACGGTGGCCAGCATGATGGTGGCGCTGGCCGCGCCCAGGCCGATCTGGCCGCGCGAGAAGGCCATCGTGTACATGAAGGTGGCGGGCAGGTCGGTGGCATAGCCGGGGCCGCCGGCGGTGAGCGCCATCACCAGGTCGAAGCTCTTGATCGCCAGATGGCTCACCACCATCAGGGTGGAGAAGAACACCGGCCGCAGGCTGGGGATGATGATGCGCCAGTAGATGCGCGGCAGGCTGGCGCCGTCCACCTGGGCGGCCTTGATGATGCTGTCGTCGATGCCGCGCAGGCCGGCCAGGAACAGCGCCATCACGAAGCCCGCGCTCTGCCAGATGCCGGCGATGACGACGCAGTAGATCGCCATGTCGGGGTCCACCAGCCAGCCGAAGCTGAAGTCGGCGAAGCCCCATTCCTGCACCAGATGCTCCAGGCCCAGGCCCGGATTGAGTATCCATTTCCAGGCCGTGCCGGTGACGATGAAGCTGAGCGCCATCGGGTAGAGGTAGATGGTGCGCAGCAGGCCCTCCAGGCGGATCTTCTGGTCCAGCAGGATCGCCAGCAGCAGGCCCAGCGCCATGCCGCCGCCCACGAACAGGCCGCCGAAGATGCCCAGATTGCGCAGCGCCACCCACCAGCGCTCCGACTCGAACAGCGCCTCGTACTGCGCCAGCCCGGCGAACTCGTAGTTGGGCAGCATGCGCGAGGCCGACAGCGAGAGCACCCCGTTCCAGGCCATCAGGCCATAGATGAACAGCAGCGAGAGCACGAAGGAGGGCGCAATCACCAGCTTGGGCAACCACAGGGTGCGAGCGCGGCTTGGCATGGCGGCTGGGCTTACTTGCTGCGGGCGGCGGCGGCGAGCTTCTTCATGGCATCGCGGGCGCTCAGCCGGTCGCTGTTCCAGTACTGGCTGATGGCGTCCTTGATGGCGCCCTCGGCCGCGCTCGGCACCGCCATGCCATGGGCGATCGAGGGCAGCAGGGTGCCGGCCTTGGCGCTGCTGGCGAAGTCCTGCGCCGAGGTCTTGGCGCAGTCATCGAAGCGGTCCATCTTCATGCCCAGGCGCGCCGGGATCGAGCCCTTGTTGAGGTTGAAGAGCTCCTGGAACTCGGGCGCCATGATGGCGGCGGCGAGGTCTTTCTGCGCGCGGCTGTTGGCCTCGTTCTTGAGCTTGAACATCGCGAAGGAGTCGATGTTGTAGCTGAAGGACTTGGCGCTGCCGGGCGCGGCCACACAGAGGAAATCCTTGCCCGGCTGCTTGCCGGCCGCGACGAACTCGCCCTTGGCCCAGTCGCCCATGATCTGCATCGCCGCCTCGCCCTTGATCACCATCGCGGTGGCGAGGTTCCAGTCGCGCCCCGGGGCGTTCTTGTCGGTATAGGGCTTGAGGCGCTTGAAGGTGGCGAGCGCGCGCTCCATGGTGTCGCTCGTCAGGCTGCTCTGGTCCAGCTGCACCAGCGCCTTGGCGTAGAAATCGGCGCCGCCCACGCCCAGCACCACCGCCTCGAACAGGGTCAGGTCTTGCCAGTTCTGACCGCCATGCGCCAGCGGCGTGATGCCCAGCTTCCTGAGCGCGTCGGCGGCGCTGAAGAAATCGTCCCAGCTGAGCGGCGGCTTGAGCCCGGCACGCTTGAAGACATCGGCATTGATCCAGAGCCAGTTGACGCGGTGCACGTTCACCGGCACCGCGACATAGCTGCCGCGGTATTTCATCTGCTCGCTCACCACCTTGGGCAGCAGCTCGTCCCATTTGTCGGCGCGCGCCACCGCGTCGATCGAGGCCAGCACGCCCTCGCGGGCCCAGTCCTGGATCGAGGGGCCCTTGATCTGCGCCGCGGCGGGCGCATTGCCCGAGACCACGCGCGACTTCAGCACTGTCATGGCGGAGTCGCCGCCGCCGCCCGCAACCGCGAAGTCCTTCCAGCTGTGACCCTTGGCCTGCAGGCTGGCCTTGAGCGCCTGCGCGGCCTTGGCCTCGCCACCGCTGGTCCACCAGTGCAGCACCTCGACCTCGCCGGCGGTGGCCAGTTGGGCCGCTAGGCTCAGGCTCAGGGCCGTGAGCAGCGGGGCCACAGCAGCGATGGGGCGGCGGCCCGGGGCGCGCGGATGCGTCATGTCGTCTTGTCTCCGGTACGGCCCGTCGTGGGCTCGGTCCGGTAAGTTTAACGAAACATTAACGCTTGGCGAGAAAGTACTAACCCTTGCTTGCCAGCGGCAGGCGCACCCGCGCCAGCAGGCCATGGGGCTGGGTCGGGCTCAGGCTGACGCTGCCGGCATGGCGCTCGACGATCTCGCGCACGATCGCTAGGCCGAGGCCGCAGCCGCTGCCGTCGTGGGTGGCGCGCACGAAGCGCTCGAACACATGCTCGAGCTCCTCGGACGCGATGCCGGGGCCGTTGTCTTCCACCTCCAGCACCAGCTGGCCGGCGCTGCCATGGCAGCGCACCGTCACGCTGGCGCCGCGGCCGGCATAGCGGATCGCGTTGTCGATCAGGTTGGCGAGCGCCTCGCGCAGCAGCAGGGCGATGCCCAGCACCGGCATGGGCGCGCTCGCACCCTCGGGATCCGGCTCGTCAAAACCCAGGTCTATGCCGGCATGCAGGGCCTTGGGCACCAGCTCGGCGGTGACCTCGCGCGCCAGCTTCAGCATGTCCACCGGCACGCGGTCCTGGCGCACCGCCGATTCGGGCTCGGCACGCGCCAGCGTCAGCAGCTGGTTCACCAGATGGGCGCTGCGCGCCGCGCCCTCGTGCACCAGCTTGAGCCGCGCGGTCAGCAGCGGATCGCTTACGTCGCGCAACGCCAGCTCGGCCTGGCTCTTGAGGCCGGCCAGCGGCGTGCGCAGCTGGTGGGCCGCATCGGAGATGAAGCGCTTCTGCGCCACCACGTTGTGGCTGACCTCGCCCAGCAAGGTGTTGATGGCCTGCGCCAGCGAGCGCACCTCGGGCGGTGCGGCGTCCAGCTTGATGGGGGCCAGATCGTTGGCGGCGCGCCCCTCCACCTGGCGCTGCAGCAGGGCCAGTGGCGCCAGGCCGGCGCGGATGCCGGCCCAGACGATCATGGTCATCAGCACGATCAGGCCGGAGAGCGGCAGCACCGTGTCGAGCAGGATCTGGCGCGCCAGCTCCTCGCGGTTGGCGCTGGAGCGCGCCACCTGCACCAGCATGGTCTGCGGCGTGCCGCCGTCCTCGCCATAGTTGAGGTAGAGCGCCACCATGCGCACGCGAGCGCTGCGCGCCGGCTCGCCGTCGCTGCCGGGCTCGCGCAGCACGCCGTCGTAGAAATAGGGCTCGCCCAGCGCCGGCGCGGCGAGCGCCGGCACCGGCGGCAGGTTCTGGTTGCCGAGGATGAACTGGCCCGGAGGGGTGCTGACGGTGTAGAGCACGCGGTCGCTGGGGTCGGCCTCGAGGATGTCCTGGGCGGCGCGCGGGAAGTCGATCAGCAGGCCGTTGCCCTGGGGCTTGACCTGGCGGGCCAGCGCGCGCGAGGCCTGCGAGAGGCTGGCATCGATGGCGGCATTGGCATAGCGCGCCGCCAGGTTGTAGGTGAACAGCGCGGCCGCCAGCCACAGGATGATCTGCGGCAGCAGCAGCCACACGAACAGCTGGCGATGCAGCGAGCGCGCCCCCGGCACGGCCGTGAACCAATGCGGGCGGCGGCCGGCGGGATGGTTCATGCCGCGGCGGCCTCGTTCTCGAGCAGGTAGCCCAGGCCGCGCACCGTGCGTATCGCCAGGCCGGACTGCTCGAGCTTGCGGCGTAGGCGATGGATATAGACCTCGATCGAGCCGGTGCCGCTGTTGTCCGAGCCGTCCTGCGCCCAGGCCTGGGTGATCTGCTCCTTGGTGACGACATGGTCGCGCTGTGACAGCAGCAGATCCAGCAGCATCGCCTCACGCGGGCTCAGCTCCAGCGGCTCGCCGCGCACCGAGGCGCGGCGCGTGTCGCGGTCGAACACCAGGTCACCCAGCGCGGCGCTGGCGGTGGGCGGGCGGCCGCGCCGCATCAGCGCATGCAGGCGCGCCTCCAGTTCGGGGAAGTCGAAGGGCTTGGTCAGGTAGTCGTCGGCGCCGGCGTTCAGCCCGGCCACGCGGTCGTCCAGGCTGTCCAGCGCGGTCAGCACCAGCACCGGCAGTTGGCGGCGCGCCGCGCGCAGCCGCTTCAGCACCGTCAGCCCGTCCACCATGGGCAGGCCGAGGTCGAGGATGGCGACGTTGAAGTTCTGCTTCAGCAGCAGGTACTCGGCCACCGCGCCATTGGGTGCGTGCTCCACCACAAAGCCGGCACGGCGCAACTGGGCCGAGAGTGCATCGGCCAGGATGGCATCGTCTTCGGCGAGCAGTAGGTTCATTTGTGAGGGCATGGGCAATCGTGGCCTGTGGCGCAAACCGCACTCTAAGGGTTAACGTTCTATTAACAGTGTTATGGATTCATTAAGAATTGACAGCGCCGAACCTTAACGACAGTTAACACGTTCCAGTGTAGCCCGGCCGCACTGACCCAGAGCCTTGTTCAAAACGAGCCACAGGAGACAGTCCATGAAGACCCACGCCAAGCAGCCGGCCCAGCGCCGCTGCGCCACCCCTCCGCAAGTCCTCCCGATCGCCGCGGCCTGCGCGGGCGCGGTGCTGTTGATGGGGGCGGCGCATGCGCAGCAGGCCCCGCAGCAACTGGAGACGGTGGTGGTGACGGGCATACGCTCGGCCATCGAGAGCTCGATCTCGGTCAAGCGCAATGCCGATTCGATCGTCGAAGCGGTCACCGCCGAGGACCTGGGCAAGCTGCCCGATCTGAGCATTGCCGAATCGCTGGCGCGCCTGCCGGGCCTGGCGGCCCAGCGCGTGAACGGCAATGCGCAGGTGCTGTCGATCCGCGGCATGTCGCCCAAGTACGGCGTGACCCTGCTGAACGGCCGCGAGATGGTCAGCTCGGGCTCGGACCGCTCGGTCGAGTTCGACCAGTTTCCCGCCGAGCTAATGGGGGGCGCCACCGTCTACAAGACGCCCGACGCGGCGCTGGGTGCGCAAGGCCTGTCGGGCACGGTCAATATGCAGTCGATCCGGCCGCTGAACTTCCGCGGCCGCCAGGGCAACCTGAATGCGCGCATGGAGAAGAACTCCAACGGCGAGCAGATCCCCGGCCTGAGCAGCCAGGGCAAGCGCCTGAGCGCCAGCTATGTCGACCAGTTTGCCGACCGCACCATCGGCGTCGCGCTGGGCTATGCGCACTTGGACAGCCCAGAGCAGCAGCAGCATTACGCCAACTGGTGGTGGGCCAATACCGCCAACACCAAGTCCTACCCGCCCGACTGGTGCGGCGGCGACTGCGGCCTCAAGGGCGTGGACCGCGACGCCGTCTCGCTGCAGGGTTTCGAGGCCACCGCCTTCTCCACCAACCAGGTGCGCAACGGCCTGATGGGCGTGTTCGAGTACAAGCCCAACGAGCAGCTGCACACCGTGCTGGATCTGTACTACTCCAACTTCAGCAAGAAGTTCGTCGGGCGCGAGTTCCAGGGCGAGATGAACACCTGGAACGGCGTCACCTACCACGGCACCAGCTACGAGAACTTCGGCGGCGAGAAGGTCACGGTGGGGGGCGCGATCGACAACATCGCCGGCAAGCTGCTCTCGCGCCGCAACCAGCGCGACGACACCATCAAGGCGATCGGCCTGAACAACGAGCTCAAGCTGGGCGGCTGGACCACCGTGGCCGACCTGAGCTACTCCAAGGCCGACCGCGACGAGACCACCGCCGAGATGTATGCGGGCTCCAGCCTGCCCTCGGGTTTCACCAGCACGGCCATCTCGATGACCGGCTTCTCGCAGTTCGTGCCCAGCATCAACTGGGCCGATCCGGCGGTGATGAGCTTGCAGCAGTTCTGGGGCCAGATGGGCGCGGCGCGCCACTTCAAGGTCAGCGATGAACTCAAGAGCCTGCGCCTCTCGGCCAAGCGCGAACTCGACTGGGGCGCGGTGCACCAGTTCGAGGGCGGCTTCAACTACAGCGAGCGCAGCAAGGACTATCGCGCCGTCAAGGAGGCCTACGACCTCAAGACCGGCAAGACCAATCTGGCCTTTCCGAACGGCATCCTGATGGCGCCGGCCACGCTGGGCTTCGGCAGCATTCCCGCGGTGGCCAATTTCGACGTGCAGGCGCTGCTGGACACCGGCCTGTTCAGCGCGCGCGCCGACGACCTCAGCAGCGCGCCCAATCGCGAGTGGGGCGTGCGCGAGAAGGTCAGCACCGCGTTTGGCAAGTTCAGCCTCGAGTTCAATGCCGGCGTGCCGGTGCGCGGCAATATCGGCCTGCAGGTCGTGCATGCCAAGCAGGAAGGGCATGGCCTGGCCTGGATCGACAACAGCACCCAGCCAGTGAGCGGCGGCAAGAGCTATACCGATGTGCTGCCCAGCCTGAACCTGGCAGCCGACCTGGGCAGCAACACCATGCTGCGCTTCGGCGCCGCCCGCGTGCTGGCGCGCCCGAACATGGAAGACATGCGCGCCGGCGTCACCAACATCAGCCGTGCCACCACCGGCAAGGGCGAATGGTCGGCCAGCGGCGGCAACCCCACGCTGGACCCCTGGCGCGCCGACGCGGTGGACCTGGCGCTGGAGAAGTACTACGGCAAGCGCAGCTACATCTCGCTGGCCGGCTTCTACAAGGAGCTGAAGACCACCGTCTACAAGCAGGACATCCTGGGCTATGACTTCTCGGGCTATCCCGACCCGCTCAAGGGCGATCCGCGCTACCCGATCCTGACCTATACCGGCAAGCTCAACGCCATGGCCAACGGCGATGGCGGCTATGTGCGCGGCACCGAGTTCAGCGCCGCCATCGACGGCGCCAAGCTCAGCCCCATGCTGGATGGCTTCGGCGCGATCCTGTCGGCCTCCTTCACCAAGAGCAGCATCCACCAGAACAACGACCTCAGCAATCCGCTCGAGGGGCTCTCGGGCACGGTGGCGAGCTGGGTGCTTTACTACGAGAAGAGCGGCCTGCAGGCGCGCGTGGCGCAGCGCTATCGCTCGCGCTATATGGCGGCGGTGCGCAATGCCTGGGGCGATACCTCCTACACCACCATCGAACCCGAGCACATCACCGATCTGCAGCTGGGCTATGGCTGGGACAGCGGGCCGCTGAAGGGGGTGTCGGTGCTGTTCCAGGTCAACAACGTCACCAACGAGGCCTACCGCACCATGATGACGGTGTCGGACAACAGCGGCACCGTGCCCAATCTGCTCTACCCGGGCACCTACGAGAAGTACGGCCGCCAGTACCTGCTGGGCGTGAACTACAAGTTCTAAGTTGAAACACGCGCTCACACCCTGGCTGGCCGCGGCCACGCTGCTGTGCGCCGGGGCCGCTGGCGCGGCGCCGGCCTGGCCTGCGGCCGGCAGCCCCTTCCAGCGGCTGCCGGCCGACGAGGCCCGCATCGCCCGCATCGTCGCCGGCATGAGCCTGGCGCAGAAGGTCGGGCAGATGACCCAGCCCGAGATCCGCCACATCACACCCGACGAGGTGCGGCGCTTCTACATCGGCTCGGTGCTCAACGGCGGCGGCTCCTGGCCCGGCAACAACAAGTACGCCAGCGTGGCGGACTGGTTGCGGCTGGCGCAGGCCTATCACGAGGCCTCGATGCAGACCGACATGGCGGTGCCGGTGCCGGTGATCTGGGGCACCGACGCGGTCCATGGCCACAACAATGTGTTCGGCGCGACCCTGTTCCCGCACAACATCGGGCTGGGCGCCACGCGCGACGCCGGCCTGCTGAGGGAGATCGGCCGGGCCACCGCGCGTGCGGTGCGCGCCACCGGCATCCAGTGGACCTTTGCGCCCACGCTGGCGGTGGTGCGCGACGACCGCTGGGGCCGCACGTACGAGAGCTATGCCGAAGACCCGGCCGTGGTGGCGCGGCTGGGCGGCGCCTATGTGCGCGGGCTGCAGCACGGGCTCGGCAGCGACGCCGCCATCCTGGCCACCGCCAAGCATTTCATCGGCGACGGTGGCACCGCCCAGGGCAAGGACCAGGGCGTCAACGAGGCCGGCCAGGCCGAGATGCTGGCCATCCATGCGCAGGGTTATTACGCCGCGCTCGCGGCCGGCGCGCAGACCGTGATGGCCTCCTTCAACAGCTGGCACGATCGCGCCGCCGGCCAGGACTACGGCAAGCTGCATGGCAGCCAGGCGCTGCTGAGCGGCGTGCTGAAGCAGCAGATGGGCTTCGACGGCTTCATCGTCTCCGACTGGAACGGCATCGCGCAGCTGCCCGGCTGCAGCAATGCCAGCTGCCCCCAGGCCATCAACGCCGGCATCGACATGGTGATGGTGCCCGAGGACTGGCAGGCCTTCATCGCCAACACCGTGGCCCAGGTGCAGCGCGGCGAGATCCCGCTGGCGCGCATCGACGATGCCGTCACGCGCATCCTGCGCGTCAAGCTGCGTGCCGGCCTGTTCGGCCAGGCGCCCCAGGATGGCCGTTATGCCGGCCGCGCCGAGGCCCTGCAGGCACGCGCCCTGGCGCGGCGCGCGGTGCGCGAATCGCTGGTGCTGCTGAAGAACGATGGCGGTGTGCTGCCGCTGGCGCGCCAGCGCCGCGTGCTGGTGGTGGGGCGCGCGGCCGACAGCCTGGAACAGCAGACCGGCGGCTGGACGCTGAGCTGGCAGGGCACCGGCAACCGCAACAGCGACTTCCCGGCGGGCGAGACGGTGCTGGCCGGCCTGCGCGCGGCGCTGGGCGAGGCGCGCGTGGTCTACAGCCCCGATGGCGCGGGCGTGAACCCGGCCGAGTTCGACGCCGTCGTCGCGGTGCTGGGCGAGACGCCTTATGCCGAGGGCAATGGCGACATCCCGCCCTCGGGCACGCTGCGCCACAGCGCCCGCCACCCCGAGGAGCTGCGCCTGCTGCAAGGCCTTGCGGGCCGGGGGCGGCCGGTGATCACGGTGTTCCTGTCCGGCCGGCCGCTCTACGTCAACGATCTGCTGAACCTCTCCGATGCCTTTGTCGCCGCCTGGCTGCCCGGCAGCGAGGGCGGCGGCATTGCCGATCTGCTGCTGCGCCGCGCGGACGGCCGGGTCGGCCATGACTTCAAGGGCCGCTTGCCCTTCTCATGGCCGCGCGGCGCCTGCCAGACCCCGCTCAATGCGGGGGACGGCGACCAGCCGCTGTTCGCGCTGGGCCATGGCCTGAGCTATGCGCGGCCGGCCCGGCTCGGCCAGCTGGCGCTCGATGCGCCGGCCAGCGGCGGTTGCGGTGCGCGCACCGAGATGGCGATCTTCGAGCGCGTCGCGCAGGCGCCCTACGAGCTGCTGGCCATCAGCCCGGGCCAGCGCTGGCCCACCCGCAAGCTCAGCGACGATCTCAACGGCACCGAGGAAATCCCGGCCGGCCGGCCCGAGCTGCTGGTCAGCACGGTGCAGATCAACACCCAGCAGGACGCCAAGCTGCTGCGCTGGCAGGGCCCGGCGCGGCTGGTGGCCTGGTCGGCCCAGCCGGCGCTGCTGAGCGCCTACCCGGACGCCGCGCTGCTGTTCGACCTCCGGCTCGCGCAGGCGCCGAGCGGCGCGGTGGGCCTGGGCATGGATTGCGGCGCGGGCTGCGGGGGCAAGTTCGGCCAGTTCGACCTGCGCCCGCTGCTGCGGCCGCTGGCGGTGGGCGATCGCCTCAGCCTGAAGATTCCGCTCGCCTGTTTCGCCGCCCTGGGGGTGGTGCTGGACCGCGTCGAGCAACCCTTCGTGCTCAGCGCCGACGCACCCTTTGCCGCCGCCATCGCCCATATCCGCGTGCAGGCCGGCGCCGCCAGGCATGCCGACGCGCTGCGCTGCGAGCAACTCCAGCCCCTTCTGCCATGACAGACTCCTTGCCCCACATCCGTCGCAGCGACTTCCCGGCCGATTTCGTCTGGGGTTGCTCCACCTCCTCCTACCAGATCGAAGGCGCGGCCACGGAGGACGGCCGTGGCGAATCGATCTGGGACCGCTTCTGTGCCGGCGCGGGCCATATCCGCGACGGCTCCAGCGGCGCGGTGGCCTGCGACCATTACCACCGCTGGCCGGAGGACCTGGACCTGGCGCGCAGCCTGGGCGTGAATGCCTACCGCTTCTCGATCGCCTGGCCGCGCATCCTGCCGCAGGGCCGCGGCGCGGTGAACCAGCGCGGGCTGGACTTCTATTCACGCCTGGTGGACGGCATGCTGGAGCGCGGCCTGCAGCCCTGGGCCACGCTCTACCACTGGGACCTGCCCCAGGCCCTGCAGGAGCAGGGCGGCTGGCAGCAGCGTGCCTGCGTGGACGCCTTTCTCGAATACACCGAGCTCGTGACGCGCGCGCTGGGCGATCGCGTCAAGCACTGGATCACCCACAACGAGCCCTGGTGCAGCGCCTTTCTGGGCCACCATGAGGGCAACCATGCGCCGGGCATCCGCGACTACGCGGCCGCGCTGCAGGTCTGCCACCACCTGCTGCTCTCGCATGGCCTGGCCCTGCCGGTGATACGCCGCAACGCGCCCGGCGCCCAGGCCGGCATCACGCTGAGCCTGCACCCGATCGAAGCGGCCAGCCACAGCGCCGCCGATGCCGCCGCGCGCCTGCGCCACGACGGCTCGCGCAACCGCTGGTTCCTCGACCCCCTGCACGGCCGCGGCTACCCTTCGGACATCTGGGCCCTGCTGGGCGCGCAGGCGCCCCAGGTGCTGGACGGCGACCTGGCGGCGATCGCCACGCCCACCGACTTCCTGGGCGTGAACTACTACTTCCCCGAGGTGGTGGAGGACGCGCCCGGCAGCGGCCCGATCGCCACGCGCGTGGTGGAGCCGGCCGGCGTGGAACGCACCGCCTTCGGCTGGCAGGTCTCGCCCGAGGGCATGGTGACGCTGCTGAACCGCATCCAGCGCGACTACGGCCCGTCGCGCGTCTACCTGACCGAGAACGGCTCCACCTACGAGGACCAGCCGCTGCCCGACGGCAGCGTGCTCGACATCGAACGCCGCCGCTATCTGGCGCGCCATCTCGAGGCGGCCTGGCAGGCGCGCGCCCAGGGCGTGCCGCTGCAGGGTTATTTCGCCTGGAGCCTGCTCGACAACTTCGAATGGGCCGAGGGCTATCTGCGCCGCTTCGGCCTCACCTATGTGGATTACCCGACGCAGCGCCGCACGCTCAAGGCCAGCGGCCTCTGGTACCGTGACTTTCTCAAGTCCTGAGATGCGAAGGCAAGACATGACCCCATCCCGCATGCTGATCACCACCATGGCCGCCGCGCTGGTGCTGGCGCTGCCCGGCGGCAGCCGGGCGCAGCCGGCGCCCCTGAAGGCCGAGGTGATCCACTGGTGGACCGCCGGCGGCGAGTCGGCCGCGGTCAAGACCCTGGCGGATGCCTACCGTGCCGCCGGCGGCACCTGGGTGGACACCGCGATCGCGCTGGGCGAGCAGGCGCGCGCGGTGGCGATCAACCGCATCGTCGGCGGCAACCCGCCCACCGCGGCCCAGTTCAACACCTCCAAGCAGTTCCTCGACGTGGTGGAGCAGGGCCTGCTCAACAACGTCGACGCGGTGGCGCAGCGCGACGGCTGGGACAAGTTCCTGCCCGAGACCGTGCTCAACGTCATCCGCGTCAAGGGCCATTACTACGCCGCGCCGGTGGACATCCACATGCCCGCCTGGATCTGGACCTCCAAGGCGGCGTTCAAGAAGGCCGGCATTGCCGCCGACCCGCGCAGCATGGACGAACTGTTCGCCGCGCTCGACAAGCTCCGCGCGGCGGGCCTGGTGCCGCTGGCCCATGGCGGCCAGACCTGGCAGGACAACATCGTCTTCACCGCGGTGCTGGCCAACCAGGGCGGGCGCGAGCTCTACCTCAAGGTGCTGCGCGACCGCGACCCCAAGGCCATCCTGGGCGAGCCCTTCAAGCAGGTGCTGCTGAGCTTCAAGCGCCTGCAGGGCTATGTGGACAAGGGCTCGCCGGGGCGCAACTGGAACGATGCCACCGCGATGCTGATCAGCGGCAAGGCGGGCGTGCAGTTCATGGGCGATTGGGCCAAGGGCGAGTTCGCGCTGGCGCGGCAGGAGCCGGGGCGCGACTATGGCTGCATCGCCGGCTTCGGCCCCGCCTCGCCCTACATCATCCAGGGCGATGTGTTCGTCTTCCCCAAGACCGACAAGCCCGATGCGCTGAAGGCCCAGCAGCTGCTGGCCAGCGTGATCACCGCGCCGGCCGCGCAGGTGGCCTTCAGCCAGCGCAAAGGCTCGATCCCGATCCGCACCGATGTCGATGCCAGCAAGCTCGACGCCTGCGCCCAGCAGGGCCTGGCCATCATGAAGGACAAGAGCCGCCAGCTCGGCAATGGTGAGGTCTATCTGAGCCCCGACCAGAACGGCGCGCTGAGCGATGTGCTGACGGCCTACTGGAACCGCAACATTCCGGTCGAGAAGGTGCAGAAGGACATCCTGGCGGCGCTGCGGGAGGGCGGATGAAGCGGCGCCGCTGGGGCATGGCCTGGCTGGCGCTGCTGCCGATGGCGCTGACCGTGCTGCTGGCCTACCTGGGCACGACGCTGTGGACGCTGCGCGTCTCGCTGAGCAGCTCGCGCACCTTTCCGCGCGATGACTTCGTCGGCCTGGCCCAGTACCAGCGCCTGTTCGAGAACGAGCGCTGGCTGCAGTCGCTGGGCAATCTGGCGGTCTACGGCCTGCTGTTCATGCTGGCCTGCCTGGTGATCGGCTTTGCGCTGGCGGTCTTCATCGACCAGAAGGTGCGCGGCGAGGGCCTGCTGCGCACCGCCTTCCTCTACCCCTATGCGATGAGCTTCGTCGCCACCGGCCTGGTCTGGCAATGGGTGCTCAACCCCGGCGCGGGCCTGCAGCCGGCGCTGCAGCAGCTGGGCTGGAGCGACTTCACCTTCGACTGGATCATCGACCAGGACAAGGTCATCTACACGGTGGTGATCGCCAGCGTCTGGCAGGCCGCGGGCCTGGTGATGGCGATGCTGCTGGCCGGGCTGCGCGGCATCGACGAGGACATCTGGAAGGCCGCGCGCATGGACGGCATCCCGGCCTGGCGCGTCTACCTGAGCATCGTGCTGCCGATGCTGGCGCCGACCCTGGCCACCGTGTTCGTGCTGCTGTCGACGGCGGTGGTGAAGGTGTTCGACGCGGTGGTGGCGATGACTCAGGGCGGCCCCGGCACCGCCAGCGACGTGCCGGCCAAGTTCATCATGGACCATCTGTTCGGCCGCGCCAATATCGCGCTGGCCTCGGCCGGCGCCATCGTGCTGCTGCTCACTGTGGTGGTGCTGGTGGCGCCGCTGCTCTATGCGCGCAGCCGTGCGCGGGCCCGGGAGGGCGCATGAGGCTCGCCAGCAAACGCCGCCGCATGAATATCGGCCGCCTGGGCATCTATGCCTTCCTGCTGAGCGCCGCGCTGTTCTTCCTGGCGCCGCTCTACATCATGATCGTCACCTCGCTGAAAAGCATGGACGAGATCCGGCTGGGCCAGCTGTTCGGCTGGCCGATGGCGCTGACGCTGGAGCCCTGGCGCGCCGCCTGGAGCGAGGCCTGCACCGGCGTGGCCTGCGAGGGCGTCAGCGCCGGCTTCTGGAACTCGGTGCTGATCACCGTGCCCAGCACCGTGCTGCCCATCCTGGTGGGGGCGGTGAACGGCTATGCGCTGAGCTTCTGGCGGCCGCGCGGCGCCAATGCGCTGTTCGGCCTGCTGATGCTGGGCGCCTTCATCCCGGTGCAGGTGATGATCTATCCGCTCGTGAAGATGCTGGCCGCGGTGGCGCTCTACAGCTCGCTGCCCGGCATCGTGCTGGTGCACCTGATCTTCAGCATGCCGGTGATGACGCTGCTGTTCCGCAACTACTACGCGGGCATCCCGGCCGAGCTGTTCAAGGCCGCGCGCATCGACGGTGGCGGCTTCTGGCGCATCTTCTTCCAGCTGATGCTGCCGATGTCGCCGCCCATCATCATCGTCGCCACCATCATGCAGGTGACGGGGGTGTGGAACGACTACATCCTGGGCCTGGTGTTCGCCGGCCGCGACAACCTGCCGATGACCGTGCAGCTCAACAACGTCATCAACACCACCACCGGCGAGCGGCTCTACAACCTCAATATGGCGGCCACCATCCTGACCTCGCTGGTGCCGCTGCTGGTCTATTTCGCCTCCGGGCGCTGGTTTGTGCGCGGCATTGCGGCCGGCGCGGTGAAGGGATGAAGGCATGAGTGCCGTGAAGGTCAGCGATCTAGACATCTCATTCGGCAGCCATGCGGTGATCCAGGGCTTGAACCTGGCGGTGCAGGAGGGCGAGTTCCTGGTGCTGCTGGGGCCCTCGGGCTGCGGCAAGTCCACCCTGCTGCACAGCATTGCCGGCCTCATCGAGGTGAGCGGCGGCCGCATCGAGATCGGCGGCGCCGAAATGACCGAGGCCGAGCCCAGCGAGCGCGGCATCGGCATGGTGTTCCAGTCCTACGCCCTCTATCCGACCATGACGGTGGAGCGCAATATGTCCTTCGGCCCGCGCGTGGCCGGCGTGCCCAAGGCCGAGATCGCGCGCCGCGTGCAGCGCGCCGCGCAGATGCTGCAGCTGGAGCCGCTGCTGCAGCGCAAGCCGGCCCAGCTCTCCGGCGGGCAGCGCCAGCGCGTGGCGATCGGGCGTGCGCTGGTGCGCGAGGCGGCGGTGCTGCTGTTCGACGAGCCGCTCTCCAACCTCGATGCCAAGCTGCGCGCCGAGCTGCGCCGCGAGCTCAAGCTGCTGCACCAGCAGCTCGGCGCCACCATGATTTACGTCACCCACGACCAGGTGGAGGCCATGACCCTGGCCAGCCGCATCGTGGTGATGAAGGGCGGCGTGATCCAGCAGGTGGGCGCGCCGGGCGAGGTCTACGAGCGGCCGGCCAATCTCTTCGTGGCGGGCTTTCTGGGCGCGCCGGGCATGAACTTCGTGCCGGCCCAGCTGAGCTGCAAGCCGGGTGCGCCGGTGCGCCTGCTCCAGCCCTTCGAGCTGGACCTGGGCGGCTATGAATTCCTGGCCGCGCCGATGCATGGCCAGGCGGTGGTGGCCGGCATCCGGCCCGAGCATGTGCTGCTGCGCCAGGGCGGCGCCTTCAGCGGCCAGGTCGAGCTGGTCGAGCCGATGGGCAACCACCAGGTGGTGTGGATTGCCAGCGCCGGCCACAGCCTGGCCGCGCTGGTGCACGAGGCCCTGGTGCTGCGCGCCGGCCAGGTCGTCGAGTTCGACCTCGACGCCAGCCGCCTGTCGCTGTTCGATGCCGGCAGCGAGCAACGCCTCTGATGGGAGTCAGGACATGACTGCTGTTGCCCCCCTGCGCCGCATCGTCATCGTCGGTGGCGGCACCGCCGGCTGGATGAGCGCCGCGGCGCTCGCCAAGCTGCTGGGCCAGCCCTACGAGCTGCGCCTGGTCGAGTCCGACGAGATCGGCATCATCGGCGTGGGCGAGGCCACCATCCCGCATATCCGCGCCTTCAACGAGGCCCTGGGCATCGACGAGGACGAGTTCCTGCGCGCCACCCAGGGCAGCTTCAAGCTGGGCATCGAGTTCGTCGACTGGGGCGCGCGCGGCGAGCGCTATATCCACGGTTTCGGCAAGGTGGGCCGCGAACTCGGCGCCGTGCCCTTTCACCATTACTGGCTGCGCCTGCGGCGCGAGGGCAGGGCGGGCGAGCTGGGCGACTATTCGATCAACACCGCGGCACCGCGCGAATGCAAGTTCCTGCGGCCGCGGCCCGACATGGCCGAGTCGCCGCTGGCCGACATCGGCTATGCCTATCACTTCGATGCCAGCCTGTACGCGCGCTTCCTGCGCCACCATGCCGAGCAGCGCGGCGTGCAGCGCATCGAGGGCCGCATCGAGCAGGTGCTGCGCCACGCGGACGATGGCCGCATCAAGGGCCTGCGCCTCGCCAGCGGCGAGCTGGTGGAGGGCGACTTCTTCATCGACTGCTCAGGCATGCGCGCGCTGCTGATCGAGCAGACCCTGAAGGCCGGCTACGAGGACTGGTCGCATTGGCTGCCCTGCGACCGCGCGCTGGCCGTGCCCAGCGCCGCGGCGCCGCCGCTGCTGCCCTACACGCGCTCGACCGCGCACGCGGCCGGCTGGCAATGGCGCATCCCCTTGCAGCACCGCGTCGGCAACGGCCATGTGTTCAGCAGCCGCTTCATCGGCGAGGACGAGGCCCGCAGCACCCTGCTGGCCCAGCTGGACGGTGCGCCGCTGGCCGAGCCGCGCCTGGTCAAGTTCCTGACCGGCCGACGCAAGGAGTTCTGGAAGCTCAACTGCGTGGCCGTGGGCCTGGCCAGCGGCTTCATGGAGCCGCTCGAGTCCACCAGCATCCACCTGATCCAGTCGGCGGTGACGCGGCTGATCCAGTTCTTCCCGCATGCCGGGCTGGAGGCGGTGGAGATAGCCGAATACAACCGCCAGACCCAGTTCGAGTACGAGCGCATCCGCGACTTCATCATCCTGCACTACAAGGCCAGCGCGCGCGAGGACAGCGAGTTCTGGCGTTATTGCCGCCATATGCAGGTGCCCGAGACGCTGCGCCACAAGATCGAGCTGTTCCGTGCCAACGGCCGCCTGTTCCGCGAGGGCACCGAGCTCTTCACCGAGATGAGCTGGCTGCAGGTGATGGTGGGCCAGGGCCTGCTGCCGGCCGGCTATCACCCCTTTGTCGACCAGCGTCCGCTCGCCGAGGTGCAGGCCATGGTCGACGACACGCGCAGCGTGATCCAGCGCTGCGTGGCCGTGATGCCCGGCCACGCCGAGTTCATTGCCGCGCATTGCGCGGCCACCCATCCCGATGAGAGCCATTGAATGAGAAGACCTGTCGCTGCCACGATTGCCTTGCTTTGCGCCGGCCTGCTGACCGCCTGCGGTACCGGTGCGCCGCCCGGCCCGGCCGCGGGCGCCGCGGTGCAGGCCTGGATCACCACCGGCGACCAGAGCCGGCTGCTGGCGCGTGCGCCGGATCTGGCCTTCGGCAGCCAGCCGGCGCAGGCGCTGGACATCGTCGTCGACGCCGGCCAGCGCTACCAGACCATGGTGGGCTTCGGCGCCTCGATCACCGATGCCTCGGCCTGGCTGATCCAGCAGCGCATGAGCGCCGGCCAGCGCCAGGCCCTGCTGGAGGAACTGTTCGGCCGCGGGCCGCAGGGCCTGGGCTTCGACTTCGCGCGCCTGACCATCGGCGCCTCCGACTTCTCGCGCCAGCACTATTCCTTCGACGACATGCCGCGCGGCCAGACCGACCCCGGCCTGGCGCGCTTCTCGATCGAGCCGAACCGCGCCGAGCTGCTGCCGGTGCTGAAGGCGGCGCGCGCCATCAATCCGCAGCTGCAGGTGATGGCCTCGCCCTGGAGCGCGCCGGGCTGGATGAAGACCAGCGACAGCCTGATCCAGGGCGCGCTCAAGCCCGAGATGTATGGCGTGTTCGCCGAGTACCTGCTGCGCTATGTGCAGGCCTATGCGGCCGAGGGCGTGCCGATCTTTGCGCTCACCCTGCAGAACGAGCCGCACTTCGAGCCGCCCGACTATCCCGGCATGCGCCTGGACCCGGCGGCGCGTGCGGCGCTGATCGGCCAGCATCTGGGTCCGCTGCTGCAAAGCCACGGCCTCAAGACCCAGCTGTTCGACTGGGACCACAACTGGGACGAGCCGCAATCACCGCTGGCGATGCTGGGCGATGCGCAGGCGCGCGGCTTTGTGCAGGGCGTGGCCTGGCATTGCTATGCCGGGGATGTGGCGGCGCAGGGCCGGGTGCATGATGCCTATCCCGACAAGGAGGTCTGGTTCACCGAATGCTCGGGCGGCGAATGGGCGCCGCGCTTCGACGAATCGCTGCCCTGGTTGACGCGCAACCTCATCATCGGCGCCACCCGCCATTGGGCGCGCGGCGTGCTGATGTGGAATCTGGCGCTGGACGAGAACCATGGCCCGCACCTGGGCGGCTGCAAGGATTGCCGCGGCGTCGTCACCATCGACTCGAAGACCGGGGCGGTGACGCGCAATATCGAGTACTACGCCTTCGGCCACGCGAGCCGCTTCGTGCGCCAGGGCGCGCAGCGCATTGCCTCCAGCAGTGGCATGGACGGGCTCGACAGCGTGGCCTTCCGCCATGCCGACGATGGCCGCGAGGTGCTGATCGTCTGCAACTCGGCGGCGCAGCCGCGCCGCTTCTCGGTCACCGCGCAGGGCCAGCGCTTTGCCTACGAACTGCCGGCGTCCAGCGTGGCCACCTTTGTCTGGCAGGCGCCGCGCTAGGTGGCACCGCCGCGGCTTACTCGGCCTGGCCGTCGACCGGCTTCTTGATGCGCACCGCGGCGCGCTTCTTGGGCGCCTCAGCGCTGGCGGCCTCGGCCACCACGTCGGCGGCGCTGGGCTTGGCTTCGGCGGCGGTCTCTTCCTCGGCCTTGATGACGCGCGTGTAGGGCGTCAGGATCTGCACCATCTGGCCGTAGATCTTGGGGCTGCCGGCGACGATCTCGCGCTGGTGCAGGAAGTCCGACTCGCCGGTGAAGTTGCCCACCAGGCCACCGGCCTCGGTGATGATGAGCGAACCCGCGGCCACGTCCCAGGGGTTCAGGCCGGTCTCGAAGAAGGCGTCGTAATAGCCGGCGGCCACATAGCAGAGGTCCAGGGCGGCGGCACCCGGGCGGCGCAGGCCGGCGCACTGGGTCATGACGTCCTCGAACATCTTCATATAGCGCTTGAAGTTGTCGCCACGGCGGAAGGGGAAGCCGGTGCCGATCAACGCGTCGCCCATGCGGGTGCGCTTGGAGACGCGCAGGCGGCGGTCGTTCAGATAGGCGCCGCGGCCGCGCGTGGCGTAGAAGAGGTCGTTGCGGGTCGGGTCGTAGACGACCGCCTGCTGCACCACGCCGCGGTGCGCCAGCGCGATCGACACGCAATAGACCGGGAAGCCGTGGATGAAGTTGGTGGTGCCGTCCAGCGGGTCGATGATCCACTGGAACTCGGAATGCTTGGCGCCATGGGTGCGGCCGGATTCTTCGGCCAGGATGGCATGGTCGGGATAGGCCTGCAGCAGGGTTTCGATGATGACCTGCTCGGCCGCCTGGTCCACCTCGGTCACGAAGTCATTGGGCGACTTGGTGTTGATCTTGAGAATGTCGAGGTCCAGGGACGCGCGGTTGATGATGGAACCTGCTGCACGCGCGGCCTTGATGGCCACGTTGAGCATGGGATGGAGTGCGACTTGCTGCGTCATGCTGGAACCTGCAAGGGTGTAGGGGTGGACTGGCGAAGGAAAAGAGCGGTGGCGGGCAGGGTGCCCGCGGATAATCGCGCATTTTAGCCGAGCCTTGCATGTCTGCCAGCGTGGATTCCACACGATTTGTCCTGATTGAGACCAGCCACCCCGGCAATGTGGGCGCCGCCGCGCGGGCCATGAAGGTGATGGGCTTTGCCGAGCTGGTGCTGGTGCGGCCGCGTTTTGCCGACGTGCTGTGCCAGGAGGAGACCGTGGCCATGGCCAGCGGCGCCGCCGATATCCTGGCGCGCGCGCGCATCGTCGACACCGTCGCCGAGGCCCTGGACGGCGTGACCTTTGCCTGCGCCACCGCGATGACGCCGCGCGACTTCGGCCCGCCCACGCGCGAGCCGCGCGGCCTGTTCGCCGAGCTGGCCCAGCAGCAACAGCACAAGATCGGCCTGCTGTTCGGCTCCGAGCGCTACGGCATGAGCAACGAGGATGTGTACCGCTGCCATGCGGTGCTCTCCATCCCCACCCACCCCGACTACGGTTCGCTGAACCTGGCCCAGGCGGTGCAGCTGCTGGCCTACGATCTGCGCCAGGCCCTGGGCGGCTACCTGGTGGCGCCGCGCACGCCCGACCCGCAGCTGGCCGACGCGCAGGCGGTGCAGGGGCTGCTCACGCACCTGCAGCAGGCGCTGGAGGGCATCGGCTACCTGGACCCCGCCGCGCCCAAGAAGCTGATGCCGCGCCTCAACCAGCTCTTCAACCGCGCCCAGCTGACCGCTGAGGAAGTGCATATCTGGCGCGGCATCGCCCGCGCCATGCTGGCGAAGCAGCAGGCCGGCAAGGGTTGATATGTCTGGCTAAACTGGCCAGCCCTTTTGATCCGCCGCCCCATGTTGTTCCAGCGCCTTCGTGAAGACATCGCCCTGATCCAGGAACGCGACCCCGCCGCCCGTTCGGCCTGGGAGGTGCTGAGTTGTTACCCGGGCCTGCATGCACTGGTGATGCACCGCTGGGCCCATGCCTGCTGGACCCATGGCTTCAAATGGCTGGGCCGCTTCGTCTCGCACCTGGCGCGTTTTCTCACCGGCATCGAGATCCACCCCGGCGCCACCATCGCACGCCGCGTCTTCATCGACCATGGCATGGGCATCGTGATCGGCGAGATGGCCGAGATTGGCGAGGACTGCACCATCTACCAGGGCGTGACCCTGGGCGGCACCTCGCTGGTGAAGGGCGCCAAGCGCCATCCCACGCTGGAGGCCGGCGTGATCGTCGGTGCCAACGCCTGCGTGCTGGGCGGCTTCACGGTGGGCGCCGGTGCGCGCATCGGCTCGGGGGCGGTGGTCACCAAGCCGGTGCCGGCGGGCGCCACCGCGGTGGGCAATCCGGCGCGCATCATCGAGGCCGAGGCTTCGCCGGCCAAGCCGGGCTTCTCGGCCTACGGGGTCAAGCTGGGCGACGACCCCACCGCACAGGCGCTCAAGGGCCTGATCGACAGCGCCGCCGGCCATGAACACCAGATCGCGCTGCTGTGGCAGGCGGTGTGCAAGCTCTCGGCGGCCACACGCGAGCCGGTGGGCAATTGCGTGCCGGTCGATGCCCAGCAAAGCGAGAGCTTTGACGCGGCCTCGCTGAGCCAGTTGGTCAAGTAGCCGGGCGTGCCGGGCGCTGCGCCGATTTGGGCCGGAAGGCCTTGATCACCGCATCGCGCGTTTCGAGATACGGGCCGCCGATCAGGTCGATGCAATAGGGCACGGCGGCAAAGATGCCGCTGGCGGCGGCATGGCCCTCCAGGGTCTCGGCAATCGCCTTGGGTTGGCCGGGCAGATTGATGATCAGGCTCTTGCCGCGTATCACCGCCACCTGGCGCGACAGGATGGCGGTGGGCACGAAGTGCAGCGAGATCTGGCGCATCTGCTCGCCAAAGCCGGGCATTTCGCGCTCGGCCACGTCCATGGTGGCTTCGGGCGTGACATCGCGCGGCGCCGGCCCGGTGCCGCCGGTGGTCAGCACCAGGTCGCAGCGCGCCTCGTCCACCAGCTCGCGCAGGGTGGCGGCGATGCCGGCGCGCTCGTCGGGGATCAGGCGCGGCACGAACTCGATCGGGTTCAGTAGCGCCCGCGTCAGCCAGTCCTGCAGCGCGGGCAGGCCCTTGTCCTCGTAGACGCCGGTGGAGGCACGGTCGCTGATCGAGACGATGCCGATGCGTACGGCTTCACTCGTCATCGTCTTCGGGCTCGATGTCGTCGGCCTGCTCACCGGGACCATTGACGCGCAGGTTCTCGGCCTTGATGAACTGGAACAGTTCGCGGAAGGCGCGGCCGCTGCGTTTCTCGGGCTCGTTGGCGGCGTCTTTGCGTGCGGCACGCACCAGGCTGCGCAACTGCTGCACATCGGTGCCGCCATGCTCGGCAATGAAGGCCTGCAGGGCTTCGTCGTTGTCGAGCAGGCGCTCGCGCCAGCGCTCGCTCTGGTGCAGTGCCAGGCTGTCCTTGGCGCGCCCCAGCTTGAAATCGGCCACCGCTTGGCGCAACGGCTCGGGGTCGACCTTGCGCATCAGCTTGCCGATGTACTGCACCTGGCGGCGCTTGCCCTCGAAATTGGTGATCTTCTTGGCGGCCTTGATGGCGTCGAAAAGAATCTCGGGCAGGTCCAGCGGCGCGAGGCGGCTGCTGGGCAGGGCCAGCAGGTCTTCGCCCAGCGACTGCAGATCATGCATCTCGCGCTTCTTCTGGCTCTTGCTGGGACGATCGAATTCGTCGTCCGCGGCTTGTTCTTCGTAATGTTGTGGCATCTGGCTGCTGCTGGGTGGCCGCGGTGGTGTACTTCGGGGCGGGGGCACGGCCCCGTATGATAGTCGTCCGGCGTTCCTCGCCCCACAGAACAGCATCAGCATCCATGACAGCAAGCAGCAACACTGACCACGGTTTCGCCTACAGCCAGGAGCGTTTTCGCCAGTTGATCGACGAGGTGCTCGCCGAGGCCAGACGCCTGGGTGCCAGCGACGCGGGGGCCGAGGTGTCCGAGGGCTGCGGGCTCTCGGTCTCGGTGCGCCGGGGCGAGCTGGAGAACGTGGAGCGCAACCGCGACAAGTCGCTGGGCATCTCGGTCTATGTGGGCCAGCGCCGCGGCAATGCCAGCACCTCGGACTTCTCGGCCAAGGCCTTGCACGACACGGTGCGCGCCGCTTTCGATATCGCACGCTTCACCGCCGAGGATCCGGTGGCCGGCCTGCCCGACGAGCAGGACCTCTCGCTCGACGTCGCGGCCCGCCCCGAGCTGGACTTGTTCCACGCCTGGGACATCGACGCCCAGCAGGCCGCCGAGCTGGCGCTGCGCTGCGAGGCCGCCACCTTCGCGGTGGATGCACGCATCACCAATTCTGAGGGCGCGGCGGTGTCGGCCCAGCAATCGCATTTCTTCTCCGGCAACACGCGCGGCTTCCGCGGCGGCTACGCCAGTTCGCGGCATTCGCTCTCGGTGGCGCCGATTGCCGGCCGCGGCGCCGGCATGCAGCGCGACTCCTGGTACAGCTCGATGCGCGATGCCGCCGAGCTGGCTTCGCCCGAGGCGGTGGGCCGTTATGCCGCCGAGCGCGCGCTCTCGCGCCTGAAGTCGCGCAAGGTCAAGACGGCCGAGGTGCCGGTGCTGTTCGAAAGCACGGTGGCGGCCGGGCTGCTGGGCGCCCTGGTGCAGGCCACCAGCGGTGGCGCGCTCTACCGCAAGGCCAGCTTCCTGCTCGACAGCCTGGGCCAGAGCGTGCTGGCCTCGCATATCGACGTGCACGAGGACCCGCATGTGCTCAAGGGCAAGGGCAGCGCGCCCTTCGATGATGAGGGTGTGGCCACGCACGCGCGCAGCGTCGTCGAGGCCGGCGTGCTGCAAGGCTATTTCCTCTCCACCTACTCGGCGCGCAAGCTGGGCATGCGCACCACGGGCCATGCCGGTGGCTCGCACAATCTGGTGATGACGAGCCGCCTGACCGCGCCCGGCGACAGCCTCGACACCATGCTGCGGCGCATGGGGCGCGGCCTGTTCGTCACCGAGCTGATGGGGCAGGGCGTCAACTATGTGACCGGCGACTACTCGCGCGGCGCCAGCGGCTACTGGGTGGAGAACGGCGAGATCGCCTTCCCGGTGCATGAGGTCACCATTGCCGGCAATATGAAGGACATGCTCAAGGGCATCGTCGGCATCGGCAACGACCAATACACCCTGGGCAGCAAGACCGTGGGCTCGGTGCTGATCGATCGCATGAAGCTTGCGGGCAGCTGACGATTCGCTGCAGGGGCGGTCGATTTACTAGCCTATTTCGCAGGGGTTTGTACCCGTGAAGCTGGCATTTCGCCACTCCTAGAATTTGCGCGCATCTCTGTGCATTTCAATTACTAGGAGCAAGCTTATGGAACGTCGTTCCTTCGTCCGTCAGGCAGGTTTGGCCGGGGTCTTGGCCGCGGGCGCTGCGCCTGCCATCGTGCAGGCACAAGCGAATATCCGCTGGCGCCTGGCTTCGAGTTTCCCAAAGTCCTTGGACACCATCTTTGGCGCGGCCGATGTGTTCGCCAAGAAGGTCGGCGAGATGACCGGCGGCAAGTTCCAGATTTCGGTGCACGCTGGTGGCGAGTTGATGCCCCCGTTCGGCGTGGTTGATGCGGTGAAGGACGGCACGGTCGAGATTGCACATACCGCGCCCTACTACTTCTTCGGCAAGGACGAGACCTTCGCGCTGGGCTGCGCCGTTCCCTTTGGCCTGAACAGCCGCCAGAACACCGCCTGGATGATCGAGGGCAATGGCCTGAAGCTGATGCGCGAGTTCTATCGCAACTACAACATCATCAACTTCCTGGGCGGCAATACCGGTGCGCAGATGGGTGGCTGGTATCGCAAGGAAGTGAAGAGCCTGGCCGACATCAAGGGCCAGAAGATGCGTATCGGCGGTTTTGCCGGCCGCGTGCTGGAGCGCATCGGTGGTGTGCCGCAGAACATTCCCGGCGGAGAAATCTACCAATCGCTGGAGAAGGGCACCATCGATGCGGCCGAGTGGGTGGGCCCCTATGACGACCAGAAGCTGGGCTTCAACAAGGTGGCCCCGTACTATGCCTACCCGGCCTGGTGGGAAGGCGGCCCGCAACTGGACTTCTTCATCAACACCAAGGCCTATGAGGGCCTGAGCGCCGAGTACAAGGCGATCGTCGAGGCCGCCACCGCGATGGCTCACACCGACATGCAGGCCAAGTACGATGCCAAGAACCCGGATGCCCTGCGCCAGTTGGTGGCCGGCGGCACCAAGCTGTTCCGCATGCCCAAGGACGTGATGGAGGCGGCCTTTAAGGAATCGCAGGCGCTCTATAGCGAACTCTCGGCCAAGAATCCGAACTGGAAGAAGGTCTACGAGGACTGGTCCAAGTTCCGCCGCGAGCAGAACCTCTGGTTCCGTTTTGCTGAGGCCGGTTTCGATGACTTCATGCAGGCGCAGAAGCTCTAAGCGGCGCGGCGCTCGTAAGGCCCGGCAGGTTTCACGGCCTGTCGGGCTTTTTTGTGCGCGCAAAAGAAAGAGGGCCGCCGGCGGCGGCCCTTGGAGCCTAGCGGAGCAGCCTTATTTGCCGGCCGCCGCTTCCAGCGGATCACTGCTCGCCGAGGCCGGCTTGGCGGGCGCCGAGGCCGCACCATCGGCGGGCCCGAACAGGGCGTTGGCGTCCATCTCCTTGGCCGAGTTGTCGTCGGCGGGCTGCACGTCGAGCTGCACATTGCTGGTGTCCAGCGCCTCATGCTTGCCCAGGCCGCCCGAGACCAGGTTGGGGAAGGCGATGATGAGCCCGACCATGATGATCTGGATCACCACGAAGGGCACCGCACCCCAGTAGATCTGGCCCGTGGTGATGCGCGCGATCTTGCGGCCGGTGAGCTTGTCGATGTAATCGGTGAGCGGCGCGACGCTGCGCAGGTAGAAGAGGGCAAAGCCGAAGGGCGGATGCATGAAGCTGGTCTGCATATTGACGCCCAGCAGCACGCCGAACCAGATCAGATCGATGCCGAGCTTCTCCGCGACGGGGCCGAGCAGTGGCACGACGATGAAGCTGAGCTCGAAGAAATCCAGGAAGAAGGCCAGCACGAAGATCAGCAGGTTCACGAAGATCAGGAAGCCCAGCTGGCCGCCGGGCAGGCTGGTGAGCAGATGCTCGACCCACTTGGGGCCGTCCACACCCTGGAACGACAGGCTGAACACCGTGGAGCCGATCAGGATGAACACCACGAAGCAGGCCAGCTTGGTGGTGGAGGTCAGCGCCTGCGTCAGCAGCTTGCCGCTCAGGCGCCCGCGCGCCAGCGCCATCAGCAGCGCGCCCATGGCGCCCATGGCGCCGCCCTCGGTGGGAGTGGCGATGCCCAGGAAGATGGTGCCCAGCACCAGGAAGATCAGCGCCAGCGGCGGGATCAGTACGAAGGTGACGCGCTCGGCCATGCGCGAGAGCAGGCCAAGGCCGGTGAGCTTGTTCACGACCGAAGCCAGGAAGGCCAGGCCGACACCCACCGACATGGAGACGACGATGGTCTCGTCCAGCGGCACGTTGCTGACCGCTTCGCCCTTGAAGTAGCCCAGCACCTCGCCGTAGTGTTCGCCGAAGTAGACCGCCACGCCCACCGACACCAGGGTCAGGATGCCCAGCGAGGCGAGGCCGCTCTTGCCGTTGTCTTCGCGGATCGAGCGTGCCTCCAGCGGCAGTGCCGGCACCCACTTGGGCTTGAAGATGGCGATGCCGATGATGTAGAGGGTGTAAAGGCCGGTCAGCACGAAGCCGGGCACGAAGGCGCCCTTGTACATGTCGCCCACGCTCTTGCCGAGCTGGTCGGCCAGGATGATGAGCACCAGTGAGGGCGGAATGATCTGAGCCAGCGTGCCGGAGGCGGCGATCACGCCGGAGGCGACCCGGCGGTCATAGCCGTAGCGCAGCATGATGGGCAGCGAGATCAGGCCCATCGAGATCACCGAAGCCGCCACCACGCCGGTGGTGGCGGCGAGCAGCGCGCCCACGAAGATCACCGCGAAGGCGAGGCCGCCGCGGATCGGGCCGAACAGCTGACCGATGGTATCTAGCAGATCCTCGGCCATGCCCGAGCGTTCCAATATCAGGCCCATCAGGGTGAAGAATGGGATCGCCAGCAGCGTGTCGTTCTTCATGATGCCGAAGATGCGCAGCGGCAGGGCCTGCATCAGCGAGGCCGGCAGCACGTTCAGCTCGATGCCGATGAAGCCGAAGAAGAGACCGCAGGCGCCCAGGCTGAAGGCGACCGGAAAGCCCATCAGCAGGAACACGATCAGCCCCGCAAACATGATGGGGGCCAGGTTGTTGGCTAGAAATTCCATGGATGCAGCTCCCTCAGGCCTGGTTCTTCTTCTGTTCGGCCGCCAGGCGGATGGCTTCTGCCAACTCCTCTTCGGGCGTCATGGCGGCAACCTTGAGGGTCGGGTCGGGAATCAGGCCCTGCAAAAAGGCGAAGCGCTTGATCAGCTCGCTCAGGCCTTGCAGCAGCAGCAGGCCAAAGCCGAGAGGCATGAGCAAGTAGACCGGCCAGAGCGTCAGGCCGCCGGCGTTGGAGGACACCTCATTGGAGTGGTAGCCCTGCAGAAAGAAGGGGATGCCGAGGTAGAGCACCGTGAAGCACAGCGGCAGCAGGAACACCACGAAGCCGAAGATATCGACCCAGGTCTGCACGCGCTTGGAGAAGCGGCCCACTACCACGTCGATGCGCACATGCTCGTTGTTCAGCAGGGTGTAGCCGGCGGCCAGCAGGAAGGAAGCGGCAAACAGATACCACTGCACTTCGAGAAAGGCATTGGAGCTGTAGTTGAAGGCCTTGCGCACCACGGCGTTGATGGCGCTGATGGCGGTCGATCCGAGGATCAGCCAGATGACCCAACGGCCGACGAAGCGGTTGAGGCCGTCGATCAGACCGGAAAGCTTGAGGAGTAAGGACACGAATGCCTCCTGAGTTCTTGATGCGAGCGCAGGCGGCAGGCGCAAATGCGCCTGCCGCGCGTGTTTGTCGCAATGTAAGAGCCCAGGCCTGAAACTTGCCTGAACGGGACGCCGGACCTAGGGCAAGTCCTAGGCGCGTATTCCCTTGGGGCGCAGACTCAGGGGGCCGTGGCGGCCATGAAGAGCTTGGTCGAGCGCGCACCCGAGCGGCAGAAGGCCAGCACGGGCTTGGGCAGGCGCTCCAGCAACTGCTTGAACTGCGCGATCTCTTCGGGCGACTGGTAGGCGCCGTTGACCGGCAGGTAGGCGTAGGCCAGGCCGGCGGCCAGCGCTGCTGCTTCCATCTGCGCCGCGGTGGGTTGCTCGGGGCCGCCCTCGAAGTCGGGCCGGTTGTTGATCACGCTGCGAAAGCCCGCCGCCGCCGCCGCCGCCATGGCGGAGGGATCCAGCTGCGGGGCGACGCTGAGCTCGGGGGTCAGGGCTTGGGCGGGCAGACTCATGGTGTGATTCAGTTGCTGAGGGCTTGTTTGACGGCGGCCGAGACCAGGGACATGTCGGCCTTGCCGGCCAATTGTGCCTTCACCGCGCCCATCACCTTGCCCATGTCGCCGGGACCCTTGGCGCCCAGCTCGGCGACGATGGCGAGCACGGCGGCCTGGATCTCCTCCGCGCTCAGGCGCTGCGGCAGATAGGCTTCCAGCACCGGCAGTTCGGCGCTTTCCTTGTCGGCCAGATCCTGGCGGCCGGCGGCGCTGAACTGGCTGATCGAATCCTTGCGCTGCTTGATCAGCTTGTCGACGATGGCGATCAGGGCGGCGTCATCCACCACCACGCGCTCGTCCACTTCCTTTTGCTTGACGGCGGCCAGCAGCATGCGGATGGTGGAGAGCTTGTCCATCTCCTTGGCACGCATGGCGGCCTTCATGTCTTCGGTAATGCGATCTTTCAGGCTCATCAGAATTCCTTGTTGGCGATCCAGAATGGAAAAAGCCCGCGGCAGCGTCCTGCGCGGGCTTGATCGGAGAGGCCGAGGCCTTTCCCGAAGCGACTAATCGAGACCGATCAGTACAGCTTCTTCGGCAGCTGCATGCTGCGCACGCGCTTGTAGTGGCGCTTGACGGCCGCAGCCTTCTTGCGCTTGCGCTCAGCCGTGGGCTTTTCGTAGAACTCGCGAGCACGCAGCTCGGTGAGCAAGCCCAGCTTTTCAATGGTGCGCTTGAAACGGCGCAGTGCCACATCAAACGGCTCGTTTTCTTTGACGCGAATCGTGGTCATGAAACAGTGGTTCCTTCAAGTTGCGCTCGGTGTTCGCCCGAGACGGCTGCAGCTTTTGAGGGCTTGAGCAGACCGCCTCTGAAGCGGGGTATCCGGATTCCGCTTCCGAATCGACGCGCAGGGTTTGCCAGCAAAGAGAGTGAGTATAGCCGGAATCAAAGGGGTTTGACAAATTGCGGCACGATAAGTGCTGCAAGACCCCATTCAGCGCGCGCCGGAGGGCTCCATGGCCCTGGCGCAGGCGGCCGCGCTGGCCCAGGCCCATTGGAAGTTGTAGCCACCCAGCCAGCCGGTGACATCGACCACCTCGCCGATGAAGTGCAGGCCCGGCGCGCGCTTGCTTTCCATGTTCTGCGAGTTGAGTTCGCGGGTGTCGACGCCGCCGCGCATCACCTCGGCCTTGCGCCATCCCTCGGTGCCGTCAGGCAGCAGGCGCCAGGCCTTGAGATGCTGGGCCAGGGTCTGCAGGTCCTTGTCCTTGCATTCAGGCATGGGCCGATTGGGGGCGATGGCAAGCCGGGCCAGCCAGGTCTGGGCCAGGCGGCTGGGCAGATGCTCCGCCAGCTCGTTGCCCAGCAGGCGCTTGGAGCTCTGTTTGGCGGCCTTCAGCAGCGCGGCCAGGTCGGCATCCGGGCGCAGGTCGAGTTCGAGCTCCTGCCCTTCGCGCCAGTAGCTGGAGATCTGCAGCATGGCCGGGCCGCTCAGGCCGCGATGCGTGAACAGCAGGTCCTCCAGGAAACGCGCCCTGGCCTTGCCCTGGCCCACGCTGACGGCCACGGGCAGGGACAGGCCCGAGAGTTCGGCGAAGGGCGCCCAGACCTGGGTGTCAAAGGTCAGCGGCACCAGCGCCGGGCGTGGCTCGACGATGGCGTGATCGAAGCGCTTGGCCAGGCGCAGGCCCCAGTCGCTGGCGCCAATTTTGGGGATCGACAGCCCGCCGGTCGCCACCACCACGCGGCGGCTGCGCAAGGGGCCGGACGAGGTTTCGAGTTCGAAACCGCCCGCCGCGGTGCGCAGCTCGTGCACGGTGCAGGGCTGGCGCCGCTCCACCTGCCCCAACTCGCATTCGCGCAACAGCATCTGGATGATGCGTTCGCTGCTGTCGTCGCAGAACAGCTGGCCCTTGTGCTTCTCATGAAAGGCAATGCCATGCTTCTGCACCAGGGCGATGAAGTCCTGTGAGCTGTAGCGCGCCAACGCCGAGCGGCAGAAGGCCGGGTTCTCCGACAGGAAATTGGCTGGGCCGACGTCGCGGTTGGTGAAGTTGCAGCGGCCGCCGCCGGAGATGCGGATCTTCTCGGCGAGGCGGGGCGCATGATCGATCAGGAGCACGCGCAGGCCGCGCTGGCCGGCGATGCCGGCGCAGAACAGGCCGGCAGCGCCAGCGCCGACCACGACGAGGTCAAAGTCTTGCATGGGAATGGGGTACTGCGCAGGGCGCACGGAGCAGGCCGGGAATGCCCCGGGGGAGGGCGGCCGAGTATACGGCTCGGGTTATATTGCCCGGCCGCACGGGCTTGTGCCGAAACTTCCACAAGCTAGGGGTTATGTGGGGTGGCCCCGATCCAGGCTATTGCTAGGCTGGTGGCAGCCCATCTACATTCGACGCATACCAACATGCAAGGCAGGCGCGCATCGCTCGCCACCTTGCTTCGACATTAGAAAAAAATGGACAACCAGTCGGCAGCCCCAGCAGGAGCAAAGCCCGAGAGGGAACGATTCGGTCAATGGCTGAGCAGCGTGGGCCTGGCCGATGCCGATGTGGCCGCCGCCTTGCTGGGCCTGGCCGAGCCGCACGGCAGCTTTGTGGCCGTCAAGTCGCTGGCCACCGGGCGCTATGTCTATGCCAGCCCCGGACTGGACGATTTGTTCGAGCGCACCGAATCCAGCATCGTCGGCAGTCTGGATACCGACCTGATGCGCAGCGACGAGGTGCAGGCGATGCGGCGGGTCGAGCAGGCGGCGATGGCGCAGCGCAGCGTCGTCGTCAGCGAGCACCGGCTGGAGTTGGCGGGCCGGCGCCGCGAGTTCTCCGTGACGCGCGCCGCGCTCGGCAGCGAGTTCGTGATGGCCTTGTGGGCGGAACGCACCGAGGAGCGTCACCGCGAGTCGCATCTGCAGCGCGCGCTGGCGCAGATCGAACAACAGCAGAAGGCCATCGAGCAGCTGCGGCGCGAATTGCAGGCGGGGTCGGGCCGCGACGATGTCTCAGGGCTCTACCTGCGTGCGCAGTTCGACGATCAATTGCTGCGCGAAATCGACCTCTCCACGCGCGAGCATCGCGAGTTCGCGCTGGTGCTGATTGCCCTGGACCCGCTGCCGGCGGCGGCGCAATCGCTGGGCGCCGAGGCGCAGCAGCGCCTGCTGGAAGGCCTGGGGCGCATGCTGCGCGCCAACACCCGCGCCATGGATGCGGCCTGCCGCGTCGGCGAGCATCACTTCGCCGTGCTGCTCTCGGGCGTGGGGCTGGCAACGGCGCATGCGCGCATGGAGCAGCTGCGCAAGCAATGCACGGCGCAGATCGTGGTGCTGAACGGCCACGACCTGGGGCTGTCGCTGTCGATGGGCGTGGCCAGCTTCCCGCACACCGCCTCCAAGCAGGACGAGTTGCTGCATGCCAGCGAGGCTGCGGTGCACGAGGCGCAACGGCGCGGCGGCAATCAGGTGGTGCTGGCGTCGATTCCGTTCGGAACCTGATCGGCCAGCGCAGGCCGGCTCAGCGCAGCAGGCCCTTGTAGAGCATATAGGCCGCCAGCAGGTAGAGCAGCAGGGCGAAGGCGCGCTTGAGCTGCTGCACATTCATCGCGTGGGCGGCGCGCGCGCCCAGCGGCGCCATCAGCACGCTGGCACTCGCAATCACGGCCAGGGCCGGCAGGTACAGATAACCAAGTGCGCCGGGCAGGGCGGCTTGCAGCTGCCAGCCACCCAGCACATAGCCCAGGGTGTTGGCCAGCGCGATCGGAAAGCCCAGTGCCGCACTGGTGGCCACCGCGCTGTGCATGGCGACGTTGCACCAGGTCATGAAGGGCACCGAGACAAAGCCGCCACCGGCCCCGACCAAACCCGACAGCAGACCGATGCCGGCACCGGCACCCAACTGCCCGGCCGTACCGGGCATCTGCCGGCTGGGCGCCGGCTTCTTGTTGCGCAGCATCTGCGTGGCCGAAAAGCCCACGAAGGCCGCAAACACCAGTGCCAGAGCCTGCCCCTTGATGAGGGCGAAGATGCCCGCGCCGGCCAGCAGCCCGCCCAGCACGATGCCAGGCGCGAGGCCGCGCACCAGATCCCAGCGCACCGCGCCGCGCTTGTGGTGCGCGCGCACGCTGGACAGCGAGGTGAACATGATGGTGGCCATGGAGGTGGCGATGGCCATCTTCACCGCCATGCCGGCGTCGACGCCGCGCGCCGACAGGATGATGGTCAGGAAGGGCACCATCAGCATGCCGCCGCCGATGCCCAACAGGCCGGCCAGGAAGCCGGAGCAAAGTCCCAGACTCAGCAACTCGGCGAACAGCAAGGGATCCATCATGCTCAGGTCGGGCCTTCCAGCAGCTGCAGCACGCGTTGCCATTCCTCGGCCAGCACGGGCGTGATGGAGAGCCGGTTGCCCGCCTGCAGCACGCGCATGCCGGCCAGCTCGGGCCGCTCGCGCATCTCGGTGAGGCTCAGCAGGCGCGTCTTGCGTCGATACCGCACGTCCACATGCAGCCAGCGCGCTTGCTCGGGCTTGGACTTGGGGTCGTAGTAAGGGCTGGCGGGATCGAACTGGCTGGCATCCGGGTAGGCGGGGCTGGCCACTTCGGCCAACCCTGCGATGCCGGGTTGCGGGCAGGAGGAGTGGTAGAACAGCACGCCGTCGCCGATGCGCATGGCGTCGCGCATGAAGTTGCGGGCCTGGTAGTTGCGCACGCCGATCCAGGGCAGGCATTGGCCGGGCGCGCTTGCGAGATCATCGATCGAGCACTCGTCGGGCTCGGACTTCATCAGCCAGTAGTTCAAGGCACGATCGGGGAGGGTGGGTAAGAAGGTGTCCACCGCGAGCCGTGAGCCGCATTCCTGAACCCAGGGATTCAGGTGGGCGAGGTCAGCAGGACTTCGGGTTCATCTGACGCGAGACGATCACACCAGCCGAGCAATGTTCCAAGCCCTTGCTCAGAGAGCATCGGTTCAAGGAAATATAGAACTCACGCGAACGCAGCGGACAGCTGGATTCTAAGGCCGGCCCGATGCCCGCGCGCGCCGTAGGCTCAGAGTAATTGGCCGTCCTGCGCCAGCGCTTCATCGAGGCGGCGCATCAAGGCCTCCAGCTCCGGGGCATCCACCGCTGCACCGGTCTTGGCAGCGGGTTTGCTGGGGGCTTCGGCGAGCTGATAGGCGAGGTTGAGCGCCGCCAACACCGCGATGCGCTCGCGCGCCTTGACGCGACCGGCGTCGCGGATGGCGCACATCTCCTTGTCGACCTGGGCCACGGCCTTGGTCAGCGCGGCCTCACCGCCATCCGGGCAGCCCAGCAAATAGCTCTGGCCCATGATGGTGACTTCCATTTGCTTCATGGGGTGTTCTTTCCGGTTTCGGAGGATTCCAGCGGCAGTCGGTCCAGCAGCGCATCAATGCGCGCGCGCGCGGCATGCAGGCGCGAACGCAGGCTGTCGCGCTCCTGGCTGAGCGCTTGCACCTGCTCTTCGAGCAAGGCATTTGTGCGCGTCAGTTCTTCATGGCGCAACAACAGTCGCTCCACCCGGTCAACGAGGTCGGTGATGCTAGGCATGGCTTCCTGTGGTGATTCAGACGCCTACTGGGCGGCCGCCATTGTAGGGTGGGGCTTGGCAGCGGCCGCGAGCTGGCGCCCGTGGTCGCAATCGCTCGCCACCTGGCATTGCCAGCACAGCGGCTTGCGCGCCTGGCAGACATAGCGTCCATGCAGGATCAGCCAGTGGTGCGCGTCCACCATGAAGGCCGGTGGAATGCGTTCGAGCAGGCCCAGTTCCACCGCCAGCGGTGTCTTGCCCGGCGCCAGGCCGGTGCGGTTGGCGACGCGGAAGATATGCGTGTCCACCGCCATGGTGGCCTCGCCAAAGGCGACGTTGAGCACCACGTTGGCGGTCTTGCGGCCCACGCCGGGCAGGGCCTCCAGCGCCTCGCGCGTGCGCGGCACCCGGCCGCCATGCTGGCTCAGCAGGATCTGGCAGGTGGCGATCAGATTCTTGGCCTTGGTGCGGTACAGGCCGATGGTGCGGATGTACTCGCTCAGACCCTGCTCGCCCAGCGCCAGCATCTTGGCCGGCGTGTTGGCCACCGCGAACAGCCGGCGCGTGGCCTTGTTCACGCCCACATCGGTGGCCTGGGCCGACAGCAGCACCGCCGCCAGCAGCTCGAACACGCTGGCGTACTCCAGCTCGGTCTGTGGCGCGGGGTTGGCGCGCTGCAGCGTTTCGAAGAAGTGCTGAATCATTTGCGAGTTCATGCGTGAATTGTCGCTGCTGGGCCGCGCGCCTCAAGGAGAATGCGGCACCTGCTTCGGCGCTTCATGCTTCGCCCCGCTTCGATGACCAAACCGCTTCCTCACGTTGCTGCCACCCGGGTCTGGTGGCTGGTGCTCGCCGCCGCCCTGCTGCTGCGCCTGTCCAGCCTGCCGCTGGCGGTGCTGACCGACCATACCGAGGCGCGCTACGCCGAGATCGCGCGCCTGATGGTGGTGTTGCAGGACTGGGTCAGCCCGCACATCACGCCCAGCGAGGTGTTCTGGGCCAAGCCGCCGCTGTCGACCTGGAGCCAGGCCCTGCTGATGGAGCTGTTCGGCGCCCACGCCTGGCCCGGACGCCTGGCTGCGCTGCTGTGGGCGCTGCTGGCGCTGTGGAGCATGCACTGGATGCTCAAGGGCAGCGTGTCGGCGCTGCAGCGCGCGGCCATGCTGACGGGGCTGATGCTGAGCCCGCTGTTCTTCCTGTGCGCCGGTGCGGTGATGACGGATGCCACCCTGGGCGCCACCGTGCTGCTGGTGCAGGCCGCCTGGTGGCGGGTGCTCAAGGACGAGGGCGCGGGGCGCCGCCGTGCCGCGCGCGTGCTGGCGCTGGGTCTGGGCCTGGCGCTGCTGACCAAGGGGCCGGCCGCGGCCGTGCTGGCGCTGCTGCCCATCCTCATGCATGCGGGCTGGCGCCGGCACTGGCGCCTGGTCTGGGCCGTGATGCGCGACCCCTGGGTGTGGCTGATCTGGATGGCGGTGGCCTTGCCCTGGTTCGTCATCGCCGAGCTCAAGACACCCGGCTTCCTGCAGTACTTCGTGCTGGGCGAGCATGTGATGCGCTTCCTGCAGCCGGGCTGGAAGGGCGACCGCTATGGCTTCGCCCATGCCCAGCCGCTGGGCATGATCTGGCTCTTCACCCTCGTCGCCGCCTTGCCCTGGGTGCTGCTGGCGCTGGCGCGCCTGCCCTGGCTGCGCTGGCGCGAGGGCCGCGGCGCGGTCGGGCGGCAACTGCGCAGCCAGCTCGAGCCCGAGCTGATCAGCTATGCCGCCTGCCTGCTGCTCGCACCGCTGCTGGTCTTCACGGGCGCGCGCAACATCATCGCCACCTATGCGCTGACGGCCATGCCGGGCCTGGTGATCCTGGCGCTGGGCCTGCTGCCCGAGGCCAGCCTGGCGGGGCGCCGCCTGCGCGTCTATGTGCTGCTGGTGCTGGCGCTGACGGCCTGGGCCTATCTCTACAAATTGCCGCAGGCAGTGCAGCGCAATTCGGACCAGGGGCTGATCGCTGCCTACGAGAAGGCCTGTGCGGGTCAGCGCTGTGCGCTGCGCTACCAGGCCAAGCCTCCCTACTCGGCCTACTTCTACACCGCCGGACGCCTGTACGAGGGCATGCCGGGCGAGCCCGGTGCGCCCGCCTTCGCGGTCCTGCCGCGCGCGGAGGTGCCCGCCGACCGGGCACTGGCTTGCAACAAGGACGCCTGTCTCGTGGCCGAGCTGGCTCTGTCGCACAATTCAGCCCGATGAGTTCCTTGCCCCAGACCCTTCAGCCCGCTGCTGCACCGCGGCTGCGACCTGCCCTGCTGTCCGTGGTGCTGCCGGCCTACAACGAGGCCGCCAACCTGGCCTGGCTGCTGCCGGAACTGCAGGCGCGCCTGAGCGCGCAGGCGGATCGGTTGGAGCTGCTGGTGGTGGACGATGGCAGCCGCGACGACACCGTGCTGGTGGTGCAGGGCCTGATCCATGCGGGCCTGCCGGTGCGCTTGCTGCGCCTCTCGCGCAACTTCGGCAAGGAGGCGGCGCTCACCGCCGGCCTCGATGCCGCCGAGGGCCAGGTGGTCGTCAGCATGGACTCCGACGGTCAGCATCCGATCGCCTGCGTGCTGGAGATGCTGCAGAGCTGGCGCGCCGGTTTCGACGTGGTCTACGGCGTGCAGACCGGGCGGCGCGCCTCGCAGTCCTGGGCGCGGCGCAGCTACACGCGCGTGTTCTATTGGCTGATGCAAAAGGGCTCGCGCTTCGAACTGCCCGCCGACGCGGGTGACTTCCGCCTGCTGGATCGCGCCGTGGTGCTGGCCCTGCGCCAGTTGCCGGAGCGCGCGCGCTACATGAAGGGCCTGTTCGCCTGGGTGGGCTTCAAGGCCCAGGCAATCCCCTTCGTGCCGGAGGAGCGTGCCCATGGCGAGAGCCATTTCCGCTTCATGCGGCTGCTGTCGCTGGCGGTGACCGGCATCACCGCCTTCAGCAAGGTGCCGCTGCGCCTGGTGTCGGCGCTGGGCATCATGGTGTCGGTGGCCTCGGTGGTGTTCGGCCTCTGGATCGTGTTCGAGAAGCTCTTCCTGGGCAACGACATCTCGGGCTTTGCCACGCTGGCGGCGTCGATCACCTTCCTGGCCGGCGTGCAGCTGCTGTGCCTGGGCATCATCGCCGAGTACCTCGGTCGGGTGTTCGACGAGGTCAAGCGCCGCCCGCTCTATGTGACGCAAGACCTGACCCCGCCGCTGGCCGGCCGGGACGGCGAACCGTGAGGTCCTTGCTGTGGTTCGGCGCCGTGGGGGCGAGCGCCGCCGCGGTGCACTTCGGCGTGGTGGTGCTGGCGGTGAAGCTGCTGGACCTGGCGCCCCTGCTGGCCAATGTGCTGGGCTTCATGCTGGCCTTTTGCGTCAGCTTTGTCGGCCATCACCGGCTCAGCTTCGCGGCCCAGCAGGCGAGCGGCCGCCAGGCCCTGCCGCGCTTTGCGCTGGTGGCGCTGCTTGGCTTTGCCAGCAATGAGCTGATGTACGCCGTCCTGCTCGGCCTGGGCGTGGAGTACCGCCTCGCGCTGTTCCTGGTGCTGCTGGCGGTGGCGGCGATGACCTGGCTGCTGAGCCGGCATTGGGCCTTCAAGCGGCGGGCGGCATGAAGCGGGTGCAGATTTGTGCCGACGACTACGGCTTCGACGCCGCTGTCAGCCAGGGCATCCTCGACGGCATCGACGCCGGCCGCCTCAGCGCCACCAGCTGTATGGTGCTGTCGCCCGCCTGGGTGCAATGGGCACCGGCCTTGCGCGAACGTGCCGGTGCGGCCGATGTCGGCCTGCACCTGGACGTGAACGAGTTCGCCGGCTACGCCAGGCGCAGCCTGTCGGGCTGGATCGCGGCCGCCTATCTGGGCGCGATTGCGCGCCGCGATGCTGACGCCTGGGTGGCCAGCCAGCTGGACGCCTTCGAGGCCACGCTGGGCCGGGCGCCCGACTATCTGGATGGTCACCAGCATGTGCATCAGTTGCCGGTGCTGCGCGAGGCCGTGGTGGCGGCGCTGGCGCGCCGCTATGGCCGGGGCTGCGCGTTGCGCGACACGCGTGCGCGGCGCTGGCGAGGCCCCAAGGCGGCGGTGATCGCGGCCCTGGGCGCGGGCCGCTTGCAAGGCCTGGCGCAGGCGCAGGGCCTGGCGATGAACCGCGACTTCGCCGGTGTCTACGACTTCGGCCCCGAGGCGCGGTTCGGTGAACTGGTGGCGGCTTGGCTGGCCGGCCTGCCCGACGGCGGCCTGTTGATGACCCACCCGGGCCGGGCCGGCGGCACCGAAACCCGTGCCGATCCGATCCGTGCGGCGCGCGTGCGCGAGCATGCCTTCTGGCTCAGCACCGAGGCCGGCGAGCTGCTGGCACGGCAGGGGGTACAGCTGGGCCTGTGTGCCGACTGGCGCTAGGCGGCGCTAAACGGCACTAAACGCCACGCTTGGCGCGCGCGCGCGCCAGTGCGGCCTCGATCACGTTGCGCTTCTTGTCGAGTTCCGATGGATCGCTGAGCTTGCTGATCTCGGCCAGGTGCGCGAGTTTGTGCTCGGCCTTGGCCTGCAGGCGTGCGTCGTTTTCCTGCTTGTCGCGCACCACGCGCAGCTGGTGAAACTGGTAGCGCTCACGCGCCTCTTGCGCCTGCGGCTGGCTCCAGGCGTCCCAGCCACTACGGCCGGCGCTGGCATCCACCAGGGCGATGCAGTCCACCGGACAAGCCGGGATGCAGAGCTCACAGCCGGTGCATTGCGCGTCCACGATCACATGCATCTGCTTGGGCGCACCGACGATGCAATCGACCGGGCAGGCCTTGATGCACAGGGTGCAGCCGATGCACCAGTCTTCGTCGATCACCGCCAGCGTGCGCGGCCCCTCCACACCGTGCGCGGCGCTCAGTGGCAGCGCCGGGCGGCCGGTGATCTCGGCCAGGCGCGCGACGCCCTCGGCGCCGCCGGGCGGGCATTGATTGAGGCCCGCCGTGCCGCCGGCCAGCGCGGCCGCATAGCTGCGGCAGTCCGGGTAGCCGCAGCGCGTGCACTGGGTCTGGGGCAGGGCCTGATCAATGCGTTGGGTCAGGTCCTCAAGAGGCGTCAGCGCTGCAATCAAGCCGTCGTCTTACTCTTGCTGCGCGGCTTGCGCACGGTGCTGCCATCGGCATGGGCCGGGCGCTCGGCCGCGTGGTTGTACTTGAGGATGAAGTCGCGCACCACCGGATAGACCTTCTCGCGCCAGCGGCGGCCCGAGAAGATGCCGTAATGGCCGGCGCCGATGGCGTCGTAATGGTATTGATGCGCGGTGGGGATGCCGCTGCACAGCTCGTGGGCGGCACGGGTCTGGCCGGCGCCGGAGATGTCGTCCAGCTCGCCCTCCACGGTCAAGAGGGCGGTGCCCTGGATGTCCTGCGGGCGCACCAGCTGGCCATCGACCTCCCAGGTGCCGTTCACCAGTGCGAAGTCCTGGAACACCGTCTTGATGGTGTCGAGGTAGTACTCGGCCGGCATGTCGAGCACGGCGTTGTACTCGTCGTAGAACTGGCGGTGCGATTCGGCGCTGTCGTCGTCGCCGCGCACCAGGTCCAGGAAGTAATCGTAGTGCGAGCTGAGGTGGCGGTCGGGGTTCATCGCCACGAAGCCGGTGTGCTGCAGAAAGCCGGGGTAGACGGCACGGCCGGCGCCCGGGAAATTGGTGGGCACGCGGTAGATGACGTTGTTCTCGAACCAGCTGTGGCTGCGGTTCATCGCGAGGTTGTTCACCGCCGTGGGGCTGCGGCGCGCGTCGATGGGGCCGCCCATCATGGTCATGGAGCGCGGCGTGATCTCGCCATTCGAGGCCATCAGCGAAATCGCCGCCAGCACCGGCACGGTGGGCTGGCAGACCGAGATCACGTGCACATCGGGGCCGACGTGGCGGATGAACTCCTGCACGTAGGCGATGTAGTCGTCCAGGTGGAAGGGGCCGGCCTCCAGTGGCACCATGCGGGCGTCGGTCCAGTCGGTGATGAAGACCTTGTGGTCCTTCAGCAGCTGCTTGACGGTGTCGCGCAGCAGCGTGCTGTGATGGCCGGACAGCGGCGCGATCACCAGCACGGTGGGCTGCTCCTTCATCTTGGCCAGCACCTGCAGGTTGTCGGTGTAGCGCTTGAAGCGCAGCAGGCGGCAGAAGGGCTTGGTGATGGGCACCAGCTCCTGCACCGCGACCTCGACGCCGTCCACATCCACGCCGCGGATGCCGAACTCGGGCTTCTCGTACTCCTTGGCCAGGCGATGCATCAGGTCCAGGCCGGCCGACACGCGTTGCGCCAGCGGCGTGTGCGTGAAGGGCGAAAGCGGGTGGCTGTAGAGCTTGGCCGAGGCGCTGGCGAACTCCGCGAAGGGGCTCATCAGCGCGCGTTGGGTTTCATAGAGCTGGTACAGCATGGCGGACCTCTTGGTTCAGGAACTGGGCTGCTAGTTCGCTGCGAGTGGCAGCGGCTTGCTCATTTGTGCATTGCAGCATTCTACGAGCCCAGACTGACTCCTGCCTTGTGTCAATTACCTATGAATCCCCGAAATAGTGCGCACAGCGCCGGTAATTACCCGGCGCTGCTGTCGCGCAAGGGACAAATCAGCCGGCCAATCAGCCGGCGATGACGGCGGCCATGGCGGCCGCCACGGCCTTGAGGTTCTTGCCGTTCAGCGCCGCCACGCAGATGCGACCGGAGTCCACGCCATAGATGCCGAACTCGCTGCGCAGGCGCTGCATCTGGGCGGCGTTCAGGCCCGAGTAGCTGAACATGCCCTTCTGGCGCGTAACGAAGCTCAGGTCCTGGCTCACGCCGGCGGCCTTCAGCTCGGCCACCAGGGCCTGGCGCATCTCGCGGATGCGCAGGCGCATGCCGGCCAGTTCCTCTTCCCACATGGCGCGCAG